>JBJXFD010000257.1:0-10285 GCA_046153985.1 Saprospiraceae bacterium | reverse complement strand
TGGATTGTTGCCATTGTCATATATTTGTGAGAATTGTGAAAGTACAACAAATTTCTAAACTTTCAGTTTTAAATGAAAGTCTTTTTCTTTTATGTTGTGAATTAAAATCCGGCATGCTGTCTATTCTCATCCCTGTTTATGAGTTCGATGTCAATGAATTGGTAAAAACACTTCATAATCAATGCCTTTCAGAAGGTGTCGCTTTTGAAATCCTTTGCTTCGACGATGGCTCCGGGGAAGGCATGCGGCGCGTGAATCGGGACATCAGGGCTTTAGACAAGGTGCGCTATGAAGAACTGCCTCAAAACATCGGGCGCTCGGCCATCCGGAACGCTTTAGCCGACGCAGCCCGCTATGAATACCTGCTCTTTATGGACAACGATTCCAAAGTGGTGCGGGAAGATTACATTCGCCAATACCTAACCCAACTGAATCCCAACCGCCTGCTTTGCGGGGGCAGGTGCTACTCCCCCACCCCGCCCGAAGATCCGCAGTTTTACCTGCATTGGTTATACGGCATCAGACGCGAGCAAATTCCGGTGGAGGTTCGCCGTCTGCATCCCTGGCATGGCTTTATGACCAATAATTTTGTGGTTCCCAAAGCGTTGTTTCAAGGCATCCGTTTCGATGAAAACATCCTGCAATACGGGCACGAAGATACCCTATTTGGTCGGGCGTTGGAACTTCGGAAAATCGAAATCCTGCACCTTGATAACCCATTGGAACACATCGGGTTGGAAGACACGGATACCTTTCTTAAAAAGGCGCGGATTGCCGTTCAGAACCTTTATACCCTGAGCCGGCAATACCCCGATTTGGACACCCGGTTGTTGCGCGCATTTCGTGCCGTCAAACGCTACCGGCTTGCCGGTTTTTTGTTGTACGCGCTGCACGATTTGCAGGGTATTTTGTTGGCAAACCTGAGATCAGGGCGCCCGTCTTTGTATGCTTTGGATGTTTATAAATTGGCTTTGCTGCTGTGGGAAGAAAAGATAAGAAGGTAGTTTTTGCCCATTTGCCCTTTGCCTATTTGCCTTTTGCCTACTTGCACCTTGATTACACAACCCCAATTCATATCCCCTCATAAATGGCCAAAAGCTTGATCTCCTCCTGCTCCCAGTTCAAAGATGCGGCTGCCTTTCGGCAATTTTCCTGTAACTTTTGGTAATGCGGGGCATCGTCGAGTAATTTCCGGATGGCCTGGCGCAAAGTTTCCACTTCGAGGTCGGCGACCAATTCAAAAACCTGCCAGTCTTCGTTCAATTTCCGGTACTCCGGGAAATCCATCTGGATGGAAGGCAATCCGGCCTGGATATAATCGAAAGCTTTGTTGGCTAAAGAGTAGTAGTAACTCAGCCCCTTGTTTTCCAGCAAATTTAGTCCGATCCAGGCCTGCGCTGTGATTCCCGGAAGGGCATTTGGCAATACAAATCCAAGAAAATGAACCTTTTGCGTCAAGCTCAATTGCTTTACCTTTTCGCGTAATTCCGCCGAAAGGTCTCCTTCCCCGGCTAACCACAGCACGGCGCCTTCGATTTCCTGAATGGCTTCAATGGCGGTTTCCAAGCCGCGCCCTTCGTTGAGCGCGCCCTGGTAAAGGATGATTTTTGTACCGCGCTCCCCTGTACTGCCGAACTCCAGTTCGGCGTTGGGTAATTCCGCCGAACTGGAGTTCGGCGGTACAGGTACTGGCACATTCCGGATGCTGGCAAATGGCACCCCATAGCGCTCCGACAAGATGCCGGCCAAACAATCGCCAACCGTATAACACCGCTTCATTCGCGGGATGGCATAGCGCGCCACGCTTTCCCAAATACGCCGGACGCGTGGGCGGCGCACCACTTCGGGAACCTCCGTAAAATATTCGTGCGCATCGTAAACACAAGGCTTTCGGTGCAAGCGACTGGCCCACAAACAAGGCAGGATGGTATCGAGGTCAACGGCGGAAAGGACATCGAAGCGGCGGAAAAGCAACCAAAACAGTAGCCGCAGGTTGTATTCCAGGTAGAACAATTTTCCTTTTTCAAAGCGACAGGCCAGCCGGGTTTGCCGGTAAGGCATTTTCGGCAGCGGCGGCGACCCCGGTCTCAGCCGTCCAACCAATTCTACCTCATGGCCTGCTGTGGCCAAACTCCTGCAAATGCGCATCATGCGCTGGTCGTAGGCGAGGTCGTTGGTGACGGTGAGGATGATTTTCATGGCTACTAATCAATTAAACGTTTGGCAAAGTGCCATTTTTTTTCTTTATTTGTAAAAAATATAAGCGTATGCTTCAAGCGACTTTCACAGTATCCGGCGCAGAATTGACCGCTGAACTTTTAGAAAAAATCAAAAATCTATTCCACGGCGACAGTACAAATTTTGAGGTCACTATTTCTGTAAGACCCAAGGAAGACCCTGAAACAGCGAGGGCCAGAATTGATCGTTCTATTGAAAACATTGAAAAACAAAACAATCTCATTGCGCTATCCCCGGAAGAATATGAAACAGTGGTCAAGCAACTTTCACGGTCATGAAGCCAATTCAATTTGAAGGCGAAGCTTATGAGCAATTCATTGAATGGTCGGAGCGAAACCCGGATATTTTTTACCGCATTGACCAGCTTTTGCGGGACATCAGTCGCACACCATTCAAAGGAATTGGAAAACCCGAGCCTTTAAAACATACCTGGAAAGGTTGGTGGTCGCGCCGAATCACATCTGAACACCGGCTTATCTACAAGTTTGAAAATGGCACCATTTTCGTTGCTAGTCTAAAGGGGCACTATTGAGAACAGCCTCTATGTTATCCAGGATCTATACCCATTAAGGAAACTCGCACCGTCCATCCTTTTCCCACCTTCGGGCTGAATTTCAATTACTTCTACAAAACCTGCTGCTGTAGCGATCCGCAAATTCTTTTTCCCTTCCACGTAAAAAGTCCCGGGCAGCAACCCTGTTTCCATTCCCCCTTTCAACGTCCGCAAAATCTTCACATTTTTCCCTTGCAAAGTTGTCCAGGCAGCCGGGTAAGGACTGAGTCCGCGGATAAAATTATGCACCGCTGCAGCGCTTTGGTTGAAATTGATTTCACAGGTTTCATGAAAAATTTTCGGCGCATGGGAAGCTAAGCGATCATCCTGAGCAATCAATTGATAGTTGCCGGATTCAATAGCTTTTACACTTTTGAGTACCAATTGCGCGCCAATCAACATCATGCGGTCGTGCAGTTCGCCAGCCGTTTCGTTTTCTCCGATGGCGACTTTTTCCCGAAACAGGACGTCGCCCGTGTCAATTTCCCGGGTCAGAAAAAATGTGGTCAGGCCGGTTTCCTGCTCGCCGTTGATCACCGCCCAGTTGATGGGCGCTGCGCCTCGGTATTGCGGAAGCAATGAACCGTGCAGGTTGAACGTTCCTTTAGCAGGCATGGCCCATACCACTTCGGGCAGCATGCGGAAAGCGACCACTATCTGCAAATCAGCGTTCAGACTTTTGAGTTCACTCAAAAAATCCGGCGATTTCAGGTTTGTGGGCTGCAAAACCGGCAAATTTTGGGCAAGCGCGTATTTTTTTACAGCCGATTGCATCAGGTGCTTCCCGCGCCCCCCGGGCTTGTCGGGCGCTGTGATCACGCCAACGATTTCATAGCCGTTTTGCACCAAAATGTCGAGGGAAGGAACCGCGAAGTCGGGCGTACCCATGAAAACAATACGTAAACTCATGTATTTTTACAGGTATTAATCTACATTTGAGACAGCGAATTAAAACAAATTGAACATGGCCACCAAAGTATTTGCCAAAGAATCTGCCGCGCTGATCGCAACGATCCTTGTGCTCGGCTTCTCTGAACAAGTTATGGCGCGCAGCTTCGGCAATTCTGCCACTGCACTACAACTTGCACAAGATACCATTCCCAAGGAGTGGCACAGCACAAATGCGGAAGATTTTGATCGTCCCTATTTCAAAAGCAGGGGCGTGCAGGCGGGAAAAGACGGAAGCGTTCCCAAAGAATACAGCGACTTAAGCGAACGCGGTGTTTTTCAGGAATCGGAAGAAGAGGTAGAAATTCCAATCTTTTACGAAGCCGAAGTGACCCGGGCCGGACCGCGCGAAATACCGGCGGTAGCGGAAGATTATTCCGGTTTCCGGGTTCAGATCCTGTTGGCAGAAACGCCGCTGCCACCTGATCACGACATTTTTATGCGCCACGGCAGCATCGCAGCAGAGCAGCTTTCAGAGGGAGTTTACGCCTATTTGGTTGGCGATTTTCCGACCGAAGAAGCCGCGGTTGAGTTTACGGATGTTTATCTTGCCAAGCTTTATCCGGGTTTGCGCATCGTACAGTTTGAACTAGGGAAACGTAAGTTCTGATTACATGACCACTTTCGAATTTCATTGGACCACGCCCGACGGCCTGTCCATCTACGCAATAGACTATCCCTGCCCGACGCCCAAAGCGGTCGTTGTGCTGGTTCATGGCTTGGGTGAACACTGCCATCGGTACGAGCACGTAGCAGCTCATTTTAACGACCGGCATTTTGCTCTATTGGCTTACGACCGTCGCGGACATGGCCAATCTGGCGGGAAACGCGGGCATACGCCTAATGTAAGCGCCCTGTTGGATGAAATCGGACACCTCGTGAGCGAAGCCCAAACCCGCTACCCGGGCATTCCGGTGTTTTTGTACGGGCACAGCATGGGTGGCAATCTGGTATTGGCTTACACCTTAAAAAGGCATCCCGGCATTGCGGGCGTTATTTCTACGGCGCCCTGGATACAGCTTGCCTTCCAGCCTTCGGTTATTTTGGTGGCAATCGCCAAACTGATGCGCCGCATTTTTCCGGCTTTTGTTCAACGGAACAACTTAGTATCGGATCACCTCTCCAGAGATAAAGCGGTGGTGGAAGCTTACGAAAAAGATCCGTTAGTCCACGATTTCATCAGCGTTTCCGCTGCAACCGGTATGCTTGAAACAGCAGCCTGGTTAGACGCTTATGCCGGCCACTTTCCACTTCCTTTATTGCTCATGCACGGTGGCGCGGACCAGATTACAGCGCCCAAAGCCAGCGAAGCCTTCGCCAAACGCGTTCAAGGCAACATCACCTGGCATTTGTGGGAAGGCTTTTACCACGAAATTCATAATGAACCGGAGAAGGGGGAGGTTTTGGGGAAAATGACGGATTGGATGGATGGGGTTGTTGGTTATTAGTTATTGGTTATTAGTTATTGGTTATTAGTTATTGGTACTTGTGATGAGGATTTGAAAATGCGAGCACAGCCCAATAACCAATAACCAGTAACCAGTAACCAGCTCAAAACCGCTTCACTGACTCAATAATATAAAGTGGCCGTTGCTTGATCTCATTGTAAATATTGGACAGGTAAATGGACATGATGTAGAGATTGAGGCAGGTGATTGCAAAAAACACCGAAATCAGGATCACTAAAAAAGTCCAGCCAGTGGTGGCCTCGCTCAGGTTTCCAAAAATATCCATGCCTGAAAATTTCACTTTTAAGGCATTGACCACCACGCCGATGAGAAAAACGAACGAAAAGATAAATATCCACAGCAACAAGGTTCTCAAAAAAGTGGTGTAAGATGTAATCGCGATCAGGGAAGTCCGAAAACGCTCTGAAAATTTTTCCTCCTCTTCGTGCAGTGGCACCGTTGTATCTACATGGGCCGTCCGGTATCCCACAATGGCATAAATCGGCTTCATGAAACGCAGGTTTTCGCGCAGGCGCAGCAGGGAGTTGAGCGCCCGCCGGGAAATGATGCGGGTATTGTGCGCCTTATCGTCAATACTCAAGGCAGAATACCGCTTGAGGATGTAGTAAAACACCTTGTACAACAGGCGGAAACGCAGGCGCACGTGCCTTGTTTTGGCACGCAGATATACAATATCGAAACCTTCCAGGGTTTTGTCGAACAACGCCGTGATGACCTCCGGGTTGTGGTAAAATTCCGTTTCTAAGATGACTGTATAATCGCCGTTGGAGCGGTCCAATCCGGCCAAAACGGCGTGATTCCGGTTGGTGCGCCGGGAGAGGTTGAGCAACGAGATATGGCGTTTGAGGTCCGCATCTAACGGCTCAATCTTGACATCGGGCGGCATTTCTATGGCATTATTGATCAAAATGATCTCGAAGTCCGCAAAATTCTGGCTCAGGACGCGGTGAACATTCCGGAGGAATTCAGGCAAATCAGGCAGTTGCGCTGCGCTGTTCAGGACACTGACGACGGAGATGAAATTGTTGTGCATTGCGATCGAAACCATTTCTACAGGCGGCGTAAAATAGAGATTAATCCCCGGTTCTACAACTCCCGGAACACGTCGGGAGGCCGCCTTTGGTTACTTTTTTTTGAAATAGCGTACCAAACATGCGTAAAGCCTTAACTTTCATGCTTATTTTTGTATCAGGTATTGCAAAGTTTTATTCCTTGCATTGCTAAGACAGCAGAAAAACTTATGCCAGTTCCCGGAGGATTTCCGTTTTACCAACAGTTAGAAGCCATGGATTGTGGCGCCACGTGCCTGCGTATGGTCGCCAGGTATTTCGGGCGTTACTATTCCTTAGATTACCTGCGCGAGCTGACTTATATTGACAAACAGGGCGTTTCTTTGCTGGGCATCAGCGACGCTGCCGAGCACATCGGCCTGCAGTCGCTGGCCATTAAAACGACGTTTGACCGCCTGTCGGAAGACATTCCCCTGCCTTGCATTGCCCACTGGAAAGAAGGCCATTTTGTCGTCGTTTACAAAGCAAATAAAACCCATGTCTGGATTGCAGACCCGGCCGCAGGAAAATTCAAACTCACCAAAGAAGCGTTTGAAGAAAGCTGGACAGAACCCGCAGAAGACGATGGCGAAAAACTCGGCATCCTCCTGTTGCTGGAAACAACCCCGGAATTTCTCAAGCACGACGGCGAAAAAACGGACAAATCCAGTCTTCGCTACGTACTTTCCTACTTTAAAAAATACCATGCACTGCTGATTCAATTGGCGGTGGGGCTGATCCTTGGCGTTGTCCTGCAATTTATTTTTCCCTTCCTCATCAAAGCTTTGATTGATGTCGGAATCAACAAAGTACAACCGGGTTTTATCGCCCTTATTATCATAGCACAATTGGTCCTGTTTACAACCCATATGGGCGTGGAATTCTTCCGAAGCTGGATTTTGCTGCACGTTGGCGCCCGTGTGAACATCAGCCTGATTTCCGACTTCCTCATCAAACTGACCAAATTGCCCATCAGCTTTTTCGACGCCAAACTTTCGGGCGACCTCATGCAACGCATCGCCGACAACGAGCGCATTCAGCGTTTTTTGACGACAACGACGCTGATGTCTTTCTTTTCGTTCTTCAATTTCATCGTGTTTTCTTTAGTGCTCCTTGCGTGGGACACTTCCATATTCGCCGTTTTCATCGCCGGATCGGCCATCAACTTTGCCTGGGTGCTTTTTTTTCAGGCTAAGCGCCGGGAATTGGAATACAAACGCTTCACCGGCGCCGCTGAGCACCAGACCAACCTGTTTGAGCTGATCAACGGGATGCAGGAAATCAAGATGTACAACGCGGAAAAACAAAAACGCTGGTCGTGGGAACGCACCCAGTCGAAACTGTTCCGCATCAGCCTGAAAGGGCTGGGGGTTGACCAGTTGCAGCGCTCGGGGTCCATTTTCATTAATGAGAGCAAAAACCTGCTGATCATCTTTTTTGCAGCGACTTACGTGGTCCGGGGCGATATGTCGCTGGGCATGCTGGTGGCCATCCAATACATCATCGGCCAGTTGAACGCGGCGGCCAACCAGTTCGTTGATTTCATGCGCTCTTTACAGGAAGCCAAAATCAGCCTGGAGCGCATGAGCGAAATCCATGCGAAAGACGACGAAGAAGACATTTCGAACAAAATCACCATGCTGCCCGAAACGGGTAACCTGATCATGGAGGATGTGAGCTTTCAATACAACGGCCCGCATTCGCCGATGGTGCTGAAAAGTGTAGATTTAGAAATTCCAAAAGGAAAAATCACCGCCATTGTAGGGTCAAGCGGAAGCGGAAAATCCACTATTCTGAAACTGCTGCTCGGCTTTTACAAACCCACCGAAGGCACCGTTTTTCTCGGCGACATCAACCTGAGCAACATCCACAACCGCCTCTGGCGCAGTAAATGCGGGATTGTGATGCAGGAAGGCTACGTTTTCAACGACACCATTGCCCGCAACATCGCGCTGGGCGAAGAATCGGTGAACACCCATAAGCTGCTGAAATCGGTAAAAATTGCCAACATTCAATCGTTCATAGAAGCCCTGCCTATGGGCTACAATACCCGCATCGGTTCGGAAGGCATGGGCCTGAGCCAGGGACAAAAGCAACGCCTGCTCATTGCGCGGGCCATTTACAAGGATCCGGAGTTTATCTTTTTTGACGAAGCTACTGCGGCCTTAGACGCGTTCAACGAAATGGTCGTGATGGAAAACCTGCACGATTTTTTCCGGAACAAAACGGTGATTCTGGTCGCGCACCGACTGAGTACGGTGATGAATGCCGACAACATCATTGTGGTGGAAGGCGGCGAAATTGTTGAACGCGGAACGCACGAAGAACTCACCTATGTCAGAGGCGCCTATTACCAGTTAGTGCGCAACCAGCTCGAATTGGGCGCCTGAAAACCAGACAGCTATGACCAATCCACAAGAAGATATCAGCATCCGGAGCGAAGAAGTTCAGGAAATCCTCGGCACGCCGCCGGGGTGGCTCACCCAATGGGGTTCCACCTTAGCCCTGGTGGCATTTGTGGTGCTGGGCTGGACTGGCTACCTGCTCAAATACCCCGATACCATCAAAGGCGATATCCGGGTCACAACCGCCGAACCGCCGCGAAAATTGGTGGCCGAACAACCCGGTTTTATTGAAGAAGTGCTGGTTATGAATGAAGATACGGTTAAAAAAGACCAGTCGCTTTTGGTCCTCCGCAACAGGGCCAAACACGAGGATGTGCAGACCTTAGAAAACATCCTGATCCGCGTCAAACAGCTTGACGATGCTTCGTTGGTCGCCCTTGAATTGCCCCAGGACCTTATTTTGGATGAAAGCCTCCAGGAAGCGTTTTTCGATTTTGTAAAAAAACAGGAATCCCTTCGTTCTGAAGCTACCGGGCGTTACGACAATCAGAGTGTCAGCCAGTTGCGGCGGCGCGTCGAAAAAACACGTGCCCTGATTGAAGGCGAAAAACGCCAGAAAGCCAATATGGAAAAAGACCTGGCCATCGTTCAGGAGCGCTTCGGGCGTATTCAAAACTTGTACAGCACCAATTTGGCGACCCTCGACCAGGTACGCGAGGTTCAGACCGCTTTGCTGCGGGTGGAACGGGACGTCCAGTCGCTGGAGTCGTCCATCAAAAACAAACAGTTCGAAATTGAAATCATGCGCGACGAAATCAACGGCGTGCAACGCGGCTCGCGCGAAGGGAAATCAACAGCCTCCAACGAACTGAAAGAAAGCTTCAACCGCCTGGAGGGGAAAATCGAAGAATGGAAAAAGAAATACCTGCTCATTTCGCCCTTAGAAGGCATCGTGGTCTTTTTGGATGAAAACATCAACGCCGGCCAGTATGTGGGCAAGGAAAAAGAACTGATGTCGGTCTATCCCGTGGATACCAAAGACATCATCGGCCGGATTGCCTTAGATTTTGACGGGTCGGGCAAGGTACAGGTGGGTCAAAAAGTCATCGTAAAATTCAACAGCTACCCTTTCCCCGAATTTGGAGCAGTAACCGGCACCGTCGCTTCCAAAGGCAAAGTGGCCAGCAATGGCAAAATCCCAATTGTCATTGTCTTCCCGAATGGCTTAAGAACCAGCATGGGCGTCTCCCTCGAACCCGTTCAGGAAATGCTGGGAAAAGCGGACATCATCACCGAAGAGAAACGGTTTATTGAGTGGATTTTTGAGAATTTGCGGCGGAAACTGTCGTAGCGATCAGTTGGCAGGAGTCAGTTGGCAGTGGGCAGAGGTTTTTTGGTTGCATGGAGTTGGTTACTAACCGATTGAATTTACTGGAATCTAAATTGTAGTTGGCAGCGGGTTTAACCCCATGTTGTTAGGCTGCATACTATTCCTGTATTCTAATTTACGAGTTTCGCTGAGCTAGGAATAAAACTGTGTGTCATTTAATTTCAGTAGAGTAGAGAGAAGCGGCAGTGCCGCTTCTCCCCCTCGTCAATCCGTACGTGCGGTTTTCCCGCATACGGCTTTCCTATGAACTTCTTCATTGGCTTTCACAGGCGAACTCCTCCAGAACTGTATTT
>JBJXFD010000256.1:0-6735 GCA_046153985.1 Saprospiraceae bacterium | reverse complement strand
AGCGGTCGTAAATGCGGAACGTGCGGATGGTGGTGCCTTCCTGCCCGTGTACCAGCAGCCGGTCGTTTGCGCCGTCGCCGTTGGGCGTGAAGCCCGTTGGTACCGCCACAATCCTCGGTTTGCGGATGAAGACGTTGACAAAATCGTTGTCATCGCAGCCGTTTTCGTCCACGCCGTACAATTCGAAGGTGATGGTATTGGTGGATATGACCTGCGGATTGGGGCATTCTGTGCAAGTCAGGGTACTGTCATAAGGAGCATACCAGGTGTACAGCACCTCGCCGGCGCCGTTGACCGAAGAGGCGCCCAAATTGATCAAATCGCCAATGGTGATGGTGGTATCCACGCCCGCGTTGACCATGAATTCAGGCGGCGAAACAACCGTCGCTTTGTCAATCAGCATGCAGCCGTTGCGGTCGCGGACGTAAATGGTGTATTCACCGCCCTGCAAGCCGATCAGCGTACCCGACCCGCCATAAGTGTTGTTGTCTAAGCTGTACTCGAAAGATCCGGAACCGCCCTGCGGAACCACCGTAATGGAACCGTTGCGCATGTTGAAGCAATCCACCGGTTTCGTGGCAATGGCTACGGTAATTGGTTCGGGTTGCAAAATTTCTGCATTGGCCGTGATCTGGCACCCATTCGCATCCCTTGCCGTGACGGTATAAACGCCCGCCGGAAGGTTGGTGATGGTGGCTCCGGTTTGCTGCTGGCCCGTCCAGGCGTACGTGTAGCCGGGAACGCCGCCATTAACCGTGGCCGTAACGCTGCCTAAAGCGTTTCCAAAACAAGGCTCATCTTCAGCAGCCATCGAGATAGACATGGGGGTCGGCTGACCAACCTGCACCTGTGAGGTGCTGTTGCAGCCAATGGCATCGGTGACGGTTACAAAATAGAGGCCTGCGGAAAGATTGCCCGCGGTTTGGGTAACCTGATTGCCTGCATTGCCGCTCCAGAGGTAAGTGTACCCTCCGACCTGGCTACCCTGCACATTGACGACAGTAGCCGTACCATCGGCGCCTGCATTGCAAGAGACATCCGTATGGGTGAAGCCGAACGCAATGTCCGGAGGTTGGTTCAAAGCCCTTGAAAAAACCTTGCTGCAACCCTGGAGGTCGCTCACGGTGACGGAATACGTAACCCCGCCAGCTAAGTTTTGGATGGTAACGCCAGAGCCGTTGTTGCTCCAGTTGAAGGTATAATCGGAAGCGTTATTTGCTGTGCCGGCTCCGCCGGAGAAAACGTTGATCCCCATCTGGCCGTTTGCGTCGCCAAAACAGGTTGGCTCGATGGCGATGATGTTCACGTCAATATCCGCCCAGTCGGTGAGGGTAACCTGTGCCGAAGCGGCGCAGCCATTGCTGTCGGTGATGCTGACGGATTGTGCGCCCGGCGCTAAGTTGATGGCGGTTGGCCCGGTTTGGGTGTTGCTCCAGATAAAGGTATAACCAAAGCCCGTTCCGCCGGAAGGCATCGCGCTGGCTTCGTTGTCGTTGGCGCCAAAGCACCCGGTAAACGTTTGCGAAACCGCGACGCTGACCGGCGTATTGGGTTGCCCCACATCCGCAAGGCCCTGTGCCTGGCAGCCGTTGGCGTCCGTGACGGTTACATCGTAACCATTTGTAGCCAGGTTGGTGATTGTGGTGCTGGATTGGCCGTTGTCCCAAATTACCGTGTAAGGGCCAACGCCTCCGCCTGGCGTGACGGTTGCACTGCCCGAGCTTTCCCCGAAGCAGCGGGCGTCTACGGCGACCGTATTGGCCACCAACTGCATAGGCTGAGTGACGCTCGTCTGACCGGTGACCTGACAACCATTGTTATCGGTCACAATTACGGTGTAGTTTCCTGCGAACAGGAAAACAGCGGTGTCGCTGACCTGCTGAATGGGGTCGTTCCAGGCGTAATTGTAATCGCCGCCGGGAATGGGGGTTCCGCCCGATACCTGCACGATGGCCGAGCCGGTATTGTTGCCAAAACAATCGGCAGGGCGGGGCGTGATGGACGTGATCACCAATTGCGTTGGGGAAGCAATGGTTGCGCAAGCCGTGGCGGTGCAACCATTTTGGTCGGTTGCGGTCACGCAGTAATTTCCGGCAGCTAAATTCTGCTGGATTGGCTGGGAAGATAGCGCCGGCGACCAGTTGTAGGCAATCGTTCCGGTTCCTCCCGTTGCAATGGCTTCCATGCTGCCATCGGCGGTATTGAAACAGTTAGGCGCGTCGGCCAGCAGCATCACAGAAAGCTGGGGCGGGTTGGGCAGCACGATGCTGTTGGTGGCGATGCAGCCCAGGTTATCCGTAACGGTTACCAAATAAGTGCCGGATGGAACCCCGTTTGGGTTCGGCGTAGCTGGGCCGCTCCAGCTCAGGATATAGCCGCCGTTGCCGCCTTGCGGGGTCGCGCTGATCAGGCCGTTATTGCCGTTGTGGCAACTGACCTGCTGCGTAATTTGTAGTGGAATGGTCAACACCGGTGGTTGGGAGATGCTGAAGGACAAGGTGTCTGCACAACCGGTTGCGTCTACCACGGTGATAGTATGGTTGCCTGCCAACAAGCCGTTGAAACTGCCGGAAGCCTGGCCGATGGCGTTGCCGTCGAGGAAATAATTGATCGGCATTTCCATGCTTTGCGCGGTCACGAGCGCGGTGCCGTTGTTTCCGCCATTGCAGAAAACTGCCGTGGTGGAGGTGAGCGCGGAAGTCAGCGTACAATTGCTGTAAATGCAACTGCTGGTCCCGGTTTCCACCACACAATTGAGCGGGGCGCCGCCAGTATTCACGCGCACTTCAATGCTGACCTCATCGTTGTTGACTAACCCGTTGACCACATAAAACAAGCCGGTAACGGGCCCTTGCCAGCCGGAGCTGGATCCGTTTTGGGTAATATTAACTTCATAATCGGTAAAGTTGTCTACCTGATCCCATGAAAAGGTGATTTCGCCATCAGCCGTTGATTCGCAGGTAACCGCCGGGGCGCTGATGTCGTTGACCACGCCAACCGTTACCGTATCGCGCTGCACGCAACCATAACCGTCTGTGGCCGTGACAAAATACGTCCGCGTAACGTTGGGTGAAGCAGTAGGAGCCGGGCAACTGTTACAACTCAGGCCCTGCGATGGCGTCCAGCTATAAACAACATTGTTCGTAGAAAGAAAAGTTATGGTCCAGGAATTCAGGCTGCCAATCTGGTTGATGCCAAAAGCATCCGTCACAATCAACTGCCAGTTGCCGTTGATTTGGGTGCCGGCCAGCAGGTTCCAGTTGCCCTCCGGACGGAAATTGCCGGTGAAGGGCGCTGCACCCGTCGTAATGGCAGTAGGCGCTGAAGGAGTGAAGCAGGTATTCGTATAGTTGTCGCCGCTGCCGCCATTCCCGGAAGACAAGTCAATGACCGTGCCTGCGGGAGATCGAAGCGAGATGTTCAGGTCGCTGCACCAGTCGGTTTCAATATTGATGCACACACTCAGCAGTTGCACCGCCGGATTGGATAAGACCCCCGGCGAAATGCTGTTGACCGCAATGGTGGATCGGTACGGATTGGCCGGCGGGTGGTTGGAGAAGCCCAAAGGGTAGAAGGGCGAAGCTTCAAAAGTAACGTGGGCAGACGTTGTTGCCGTGCCGGTTACATTCAGAACTGTGTTTTCATTCTGGCAAAGCAACCGGTCATCCACAGGGGTCAGGATTTCCTGACAGTCGTGGCAATTGGGGTGGGTTTCCGGCAAAACAACAACATTGACAGTCGTGTCGTAGCTACAGCCAAAATCATCCATTACCGTAAATGTATAGCTGGCCGTTCCCGCGTTGATGGGGGATGCGCCGATTGAATCGGGCTGCATAAAATAGATGGAAGGATTCGATTCCCAGGAATAATCTAAGATTTGCGGGGTAAACGTCTCTAAGTCCGGGAAAATGGAAGGGTCGAAATTGACGCTCCATTCAAATACCCAGCCATTGTCCTGCGCCCATTGATCCTGGACGGTTAGCGTCCATTGGCCGTTTAACGGGCAGCCCAACAGGTTATTCAGGGATTCAAAAGAAGCATAATCGCCTGATGGCAGGGATTGAATATTTGGATTTGCCTGAGAATATTGCGTCCAGGTTTGGGCCGATGTGGGCGTCCAGCAGTATTCCCAGCCAATTCCCTGGCCTGGTGGATTTGGCGTGCCGAAGTCGTCCAATTCGTAAGGAATGCCCAGAAAAACTTCATTGCCAATGAATTCCTGATCCTGTAGTTTAACCTGGGTTCCGTCGGGACAGGTGATGAAGACGTCCAAATCGTGCAACCAGGAATGTTCCATAGTCACGCAAATGCCCAGCAGGTCATTGATGTCATTGAGCACCTGGCCCGGTGAAAACTGTGTGATGACAATGTTGGTTTCATAGTTGGTACCTGTGCCGTCGGGCAGCGGAAGCGAGTCGGAAAGAATACCGCCGGCCTGAAAACTGCTGCTGTTGGGCATCACCGAAAGGGCATAGTCCGACAAAATGGTATCTATGACGGCATTGAGTTGAATGCTGTCGCCGACACAAATTTGTTGAAGGTGATCCGTATTTACATTAAAGGAGGGGCGTGTGGAAATCCGCACCCGCTGGTTGATGAAATTGGTGTTTTTACAACCAAACTGATCGGTAATCGTCAGTTGGATCACATAGCCGCCGGATTCGTCATAAATATTGGAAACGGTTGGGCCCACTGCTGAGGAGCCATCCCCGAATTCCCACAGGAAGCTGGACGTAAAGTCGGAATGGTTGTAAACTGCGCCATTTTGAGGATAGACGCCCTCTGCGCTCAGGAAAACCCGCTGGCCAGGGCATGCATCAATCCAGCCAGTACCAGCAGGTTCCACAATCGGATCGGAACTGACCAATCGCGTTTGGATGCTCTGGCAGGCTGCAATGCAATTAATTTCGGCATTCCAGCCATTGCCCTGGCTGGTTCCGTCCGAAATAAAGGTCACGGTCACGCAACCGCTCGGGTTAACCGCCGTCGCTTGCACAATGACCGGCGCGCCGGGGGCAAAATCATCGGAACAAGTCAACTGCGGAGCAGAACTATTGGGGCCGTCAAAAAAGCAGAGCAAATCTTCATCACCCAGTTCTATGTTGGGGAAATAGAGCTGGATGTGCGTGCCGCCACCCCCTGCCGGGCAAATGGTGGTGGTCAGGTTTTGGTTCGGACCATAAGGGCCGTTGTTTCCGCCACTATCAATAAAAAAGCCGTCGCAGTCATTGATAGGCGTCCCGTTCATTAGATAGTTTTGCGCTTGCGTCGTAAAGGCCGTCAGCAAAAAAGCGACCATTGGCGCAAAGAGCTTAAGTAGTTTTGCACTCATCTGTAGACATTCTTTATAAAAACGGGTTAATAATAGTTCAAGGGTGCGAAACACCCTCACTTGTGCGGCAAAAAATTTGCACACTAACTGACAAACTTCAACAGGGAGATAGTAAGACATCAATTCGGTTCTGGTACATCAACCGTATGATATGTTCATAGAATGTCACCAAATGCTTCTTTTTCAAGCAATTTGGCTGCTTCAACAGAATGGTCGTTCTTAGAGTGTGTTCTGGATTTCATGACGGAGCGAGGGTGAGGAAATTTTATTTTAGACAAGGCAGATTTTGCAGATATAGCCAGCAGCTATGTTGAAAAAATCTAACGCAGTATAAAAGAAAATTTACCACACGTAGCCCGTTAATGGATTCCAGAGCAAACTCTTAAAGGAGATTACGAGGGTGTCTTTCTGCCTGCAATAAAGTAGCGGCAATCCTGCCTGGATGCCGATTGTTATTGCGAGCAGTGGCAAATTTATAAAATTACTCTTCATAGTAGTTCAAAATTGTAGAAAAATTCCGCGCCTTTTTTCTGGGAAGATCAGGCTTGCCCCTTTACCCACCCAAAAATATGCCTGCAAAAGGACAAAATTGTACGAATGCTACTACAAAAGCGTTAAGTTTCTACCTTTGCTGCGAGGACAGGTAAAATAAATGCTAAAAACCAGACCGGGTAAGCTTCCATAACAAGTGGCCCGGTTTTGTTGTTTCTATATCATAAAATCATCCAAACACATGATAAAAACGTTGCTTTATGGCAGCCTGTCCGTTCTGCTGCTCGCTTTGGTTTCCTGCAGCCAGTTTGACAATTTAGAAGACCTCGACGGCGCCGATTACAATGCGGAATTCGCCGTTCCCCTTGTGGATACTGAATTTTCGCTGCGCGATTTGCTTAAAAATTTCGAGGAAAACTCCTCGCTTACCATTGACCCGGATGGGGTCATTCGTTTCAAATACAGCGGCGACGTACTTACCAAAACCAGTGAGGAAGTCTTTGAAGAAATCAACCGCGTGTTGGCATTGGTGCCCATTTTTCTGGAGAGCGACCGCATTGCGCTGCCTTTTGCTTCTCCCGACGGTCTGGACATTGACCGGATGGAACTGAAGAGCGGCAAGTTTACCTACGCGTTGCAAAACGTTCACAGCCAACCGGTTTTTGTCACCTTGCGGATTCCGGAAGTAGTGCAAAACGGCACGCCACTGACGATAACGACCTCGATTCCGGCTTATAGCGGAAGCGGTACGCCGCCATCGGTGGGCAATTTGTTTTCCCCATTGCAATTGGATGGGTATACCATTCTTCCGGCTGCAAACGACTCCATTTATGTCGAATACACGGCTACCGACCCGATGGGCAACAACGTTTTGCTGGGCACTTCTTCCGGCATCCTGATTCAGGATTTAA
>JBJXFD010000254.1:0-12838 GCA_046153985.1 Saprospiraceae bacterium | reverse complement strand
AAAATAGATCCAGGCTTCCCCCATTTTCGTAAACCACCTGAAAAATACATCGCCAAATGCACTGCGCCGTTCGCTGAAAAAAAAGATGTCGTCGCCGGTCTTAATTTGCAACAGCAAAAACCCGGCCACGAGGAAAAACAGGCCGGCTAATCCAAAAAACCACCGATTTTCCAAAATGATTTTGTAGTCAATTTCCGTCCGATGTTTTGATTCCGGCATCTTTACGCTGCTTGTTTTTTCTATTCTTAAAAAAGCGCTGAATGACCTCTGCGTAGCGGTCTATATCCAGCAACTGCGAATCGTTCATGGCTTTATAGGTCAGGAAAACGCCCGTGGGGAACAATACCAGAGAGGGAACCCATGCCGCCACCGCCGCCGGAAGGAAATGGGCTTCCGCAATTTTCCGGCAAAAAATCGTCAGGATGATGAAGACGATAAAAAATACGATGGACACGAGGATCGGGTACCCAAATCCGCCTTTCCGAATGATGGCGCCCATGGGCGCGCCAATGAACACAAACAAAAAGCAAGCCACCGCAATGCTGTATTTCATGTACAGGTCGTAAATGTGTTTGATTTTTGACTCGTCCATGCTGTCTAAGGAACGCTGCGCCGATTCTGACTGGCTGGACAGCGTGCGGGCGAACGAACGGGCACGGTCATAAACGCGCTGCCGTTCAAAATCTGGTTTGGAGAGCAGGTAGGCTTCCAGCGTAGGGAAGTCGGTCAGTGTCTTTATTTTTACGGTATCTCTGGCGCTTTTCAACCGTTGAGAAACGGTATCGGGTTGTGCAATCGTAGCGCGAGCTGCAGCCGAACCTTTGATGCCAAGCGGAGACTTCGGATTGCTGTTTTGCATTTGTTCCCGCTTTTTAAGGGCTTCGGCGGCTTCTTTTGGAATATTGAGCCGTACCGTTTTGGTGGTATCGGGTTTGTCGGCGCCGAACAGTTCTCTGTTGCGCAGGCGGGCACGGATGGAATCCTGCACCTTGAGTTCTTCCGGCGTTTCGGCCTGACCAATCAGCGTGCTGTCGGCCTGCATCAGGTAAAACGCAGTGCTCATATTGGCGGCAAAAGCATTCTGCCGACGATCCATGCGCCCGCTGATGGAGTCAATGGCCACCTGCAATTGCCCGATGCTGAGCATAGAACGGTTTTGCTTGAACAGTTCTTCGTCCGAGCGCTTGATCTCAAATTGCGACATATCGAACACTTTCGTCCACTCTTTGAAAGAGGTGCGCACAAAAGGTTGGGAATCGTTGTTGCGCGAAGAGGCGCTGGGCTGCACTTCCACGTATTGGGTGCCGTCGCGCAGGTTCATCACAAACAGCTTGCCGTCGGGCGAAGCGTACATTTCGCCTTCTTTGGCTACAATCTGGTTGATGACGTCTTTGCGGTGGTTCGACATATCGTAAATGAGCACGTTTTTGATGCTGCGGCCATCACTCCCTTTTTCGCCGATGAAAATGGAAAAGCCTTCAAAAGCATCCGTAAACGCGCCGCCTTCTAAGCGCAGGGTCGGTTTTTGGTTGGTGATGTCGAACATGCGCGAACCAAACTTGAGGTTGGCCGCCGGGATGAGGTTATTGGAGCAATACCACGAAATGATCGTGGCGCCAAACGCAAACAGCATGATGGGCCGCATGACTCGCAGCAGCGATATGCCCGCCGATTTCATGCTCGACAATTCATAGCGTTCAGCGCTGTTGCCCAGCACCATGACCGACGCAATCAGCACCGCAATGGGCAGCGACATCGGCACCACGGCAACGCATTTGTAGGCCAGCAACTCTACGATTTCGAGCATACTGAGTCCCTTTCCGGCAATGTCGTCAATGTAAATCCACAGCGTTTGCATGATGAATACGAACGCCGCGATCATAAACATCACAAAAAATGGCGGCACAAAGGCCTGCACAATCATCCGGTCAATTCGCTTCATGCCTGGTTGAGCTGTAAGATTTAAGATGTTAGATTAAAGACGTTAGATTTGAGATATTAGACAGCTATAACGTTTGATTGTTGGGCAAAGATAGAGCCTTGGCGGGATTTATTTCAGGTAGGGATGAAAAACTGCTTTGGTATCTCCGTTCGCGCACCTGCTCCGATCCATTCCAACTCCTTCATTTAAAATTTTAGATGATACTTTGTTGATTTTTTTGACTATTCTGAAAATTCGATTTCGTCATAGTCAGCCTGTGGCAGGTCGCAGAAAAACGCCGCTATCAAGACCCGGGATTACAACCAAGGCATTGATAGCGGCGGCGGGAACAAAACTTGTCTGTAAGAAATAAGTAGTTTACAGGACAGCTAAGTTATTTTTTGATAACGATTTTTTGTGAAGCCAGCGAGCCATTGCCATTTTCCAGCGCGATGAGGTAAGTACCTGTAGTTAAGCCTCTCAGGTCAAGGGTCATCTTATAAATCCCTGCGCTGTATTCTTCCTGATCTTTTGCCTGCATTACTTTTTTTCCTGTGATGTCGTAAACAGAAACCTTGGCAGTTGTTTTTTTGTGAAGACCAAACTGCAAATACACGACATCAATTGCCGGATTCGGGTAGCAACTAAAGATCGAAACACTGCTTGTAACAGCGCCAGCGGAGGATGGGAAATCGAGTGGCATGTCTGGTGCAGGATCATCCTGAATGCTTTTAGGAGCCGTAGGTGTGTTGCTCAACTGGAGGTGATTTTGTTGATCAGCGGTAAAAGAAGCCTGCCCAAAAGCTTCACTGGTTGTATCTTGGCTAACCGTAGGTACATAATAAAAATCGGCTTGTACCGCTTCGTTTTTTATGTCCAAAATGAAATAACCATGGCGATCCAGATCTACATATTTCAAATGCGGATTGTAAACAGCTCCGATACCCGGCACCGGGTTGTTCATTAAAAACTCGAATTGTGCTGTTGCTGCTGCGCCAATTGATTCATCAAAATTTGGCGAAGAAATAGAAGGCGTCCCAAACTCAACAGCCCAGCTACCTTCGCCTGTATCCGGTGTATAACCCTGGCCGGTAGCGGCATTGTAAGGATTAGGCTGAGGAATATTAAATGCGGTAGCTAATGGATAAAGAACAGCGTCTTTCGTAACGTCAAAAGCCCAGCTACAATGCGAATCGCCCGTGATAAAGACGACATTGTCTATGTCATTTGTGCGAAGGGTGTCAATAATACTATTGCGCTGAGTCGGATAGGACTCCCAGTTGTCAATGAAAAGATTTTCTACCGCGCGGATAGAATCCAGATTGGTTAGATCAGGCATGCCATCCCCAAAACCTGCTGCAAATCCTACATTGAACGTTGAGAAAAGGACTTGATTGCCAATAACTTTCCACTTGGCATTCGATTCTTTAAGATTATTGATCAGCCAATTGAATTGTGTAGGGCTGATGATTGTACGCGCAGGCACATCGGGCGTGTCAAAGGATGCAGGAGGCTCTTCACGACCTTCGAGACGGGTGTCGAGCATGAGCAGATCACAGAGATTGCCGTATGATATTTTTTTGTAAATCGAATTGTCTGTATTGTCGCGGATTGGCATCCATTCAAAATAAACCTGTTTAGAAATAGCTTTGCGCGTTTCCCAAAGCCCTTCAGAAGCCTGATGGTTTTCAGCACCTTCTACATAAGAATCATTGGCCGATTCATGGTCGTCCCAGATGTTAATAAATGTATGTTGCTGGTGTAGGCGAATGAGGGCTTCGTCGAGACGGTACAGTGAATACCGGGTGCGGTAGTCTGCCAGGGTAAGAATTTCATTGGCAGGCTCGTTCACGCGGCCCGGCAGGTTGATTCCGTAGGTGCCGTTGCCATATTCATAGATGTAGTCGCCGAGATGAATTACCGCGTCGAGGTCATTACGTTCAGCAATACTGCTGTAAGCATTGAAAAATCCACCCTCATAATTGGAGCAGGATACTACAGCAAATTTCAAGTGATCTACAGAAACGCCTGCCGGACAGGTTTTGGCACGACCAATAAGTGAGTTGGCATTTAGTGCCCGGAAGTAATAATAAAAAGTACTTCCGGAATTGAGCCCATCCACATTGATTTTTACAGTATAGTCTCTGTCTACGTTGGTCGTAAAAGTATCGGTTTTGACAACATTGGTGAAAGCGGTATCCGTAGCAATGTAATAATTGCCGCTAATTGTAGTCTGGTTGTTATCAGGGGTAATTCGGGTCCAGATGATAAAACTCGTTTCGGTTGGGTCACCGGATGCAACACCATGGTCAAAAGGAGCAAGGTTGCCTAAAAAACTATCCCAGCTTGGGGTATCCCGGCCAACGCGGATGATGGAAGTTTGCGCGAATGCCTGATGGGTTTGGATGAAACAGCAAATAAAAAGTAATTGAGTAAAAAAGCGAGTCATTTTGTTATGTTTTTGACAAATTATTATAAAATAAAGAGAGCGGTACGATGCTAAACGTGCCGCAAAATCGCTTTTTTGTATTAATTGAATTTTAATAAATCAATAAATTAAAATCTGCGCAATTTTTAAGTCCGGGACCACACAGAGGGAGCTAACCTTTATTATTTTAATAAACGAAAAATTAATGCTCGCTTGGCCTTATATTAATATATGAAGATGATTTTTGCAAAATCACTGCACTATGTAACATTTTTCTACTGCAACAAAAATCGCATTTTCTACCCATTGCCTGAGCATCGGAAGCAGTTGGATCCGACGGGGCCTAAATCGTACTGTGATCCGCCCTTTCAGTTTTATGCATACGGTGCGATTAGAGCCATCACTCCACCTCCCCCTCAATCACCAGCAACTCCGGCTTCCTTTGCCCGTGCAGGTACACTTTCAGTTTTTTATAAAAATAACCGATGTCCCGCGCATCGTATTCCACCGAAATAATACCAACCGAATCGGGCGCAACCGGCTCGTATGACCAGTCAGGTACCGTGCAGCCGCAGGAGGTGCGCACATTGTCAACGGTAAGTGCTTCGCCGCTCGTATTGCGAAAGCGGAACTCGTGCGTGCTGGGCTTGTGGTGCTGGAGTACCCCAAAATCGTGCTCAACCGGGCTGAGCCATTCCACTTTGGACACCGCGTCTGGCGCCGTCCACCACAAAGAAATCGAAACCAGTAAGTAAAACATGTTGTTTAATTTTGTGTACTGCCTTTCGGCAAATGGATAACGCAAAAGCGAAAGATTGTGGATAAAATTTTGGTGAAAAATTTGCCGCGCCGGTCATTTAGAGGGTACTTTACGGTACCGGTTAATGGTTATTGGTGACTGGTTACTGGTTATTGGTGACTAGGGGGATGTTTGATGATCTGTATCTAGATTCTGCTCCACCGATAACAAATATCCAGTAACGAGTAACCAATACACCAATAACAAGTAACCAGAAACGGATGCTAGAACAGACCAATAACCAATACACCAATAACAAGTAACCAGAAAAGGACGCGAGAACAGACCAATAACAAATAACCAGTAACCAGTAACTATAAACAAATGCCAGAATTCGTACACCTCCACTGCCACACCCAATACTCCCTGCTCGACGGCGCTGCCGACATCGGCACGATGATGGACAAAGCCGTTCGGGACGGGCAAAAAGGCGTGGCGCTCACCGACCACGGCAACATGTTCGGCGCGTTTAAATTTGTGGCGGAAGCGGGCAAACGCAACCTCAAACCCATCGTTGGCTGCGAGTTTTACTTAGTGGAAGACCGCCACAAAAAAGCGTTTTCCCGCGCCAACGGAGAAAACGACAACCGTTACCACCAGCTGCTGTTGGCCAAAAACAAAACGGGCTACGAAAACCTCTCCAAGCTCTGTTCGCTGGGCTTTATTGACGGGTTGTACGGCAAATTTCCGCGCATTGACAAAGAACTGATCGAAAAATACCACGAAGGCCTGGTGGCTACCAGTTGCTGCATCGGCGCCGAAGTACCGCAGGCCATCCTGCATGGGAAATTGGAGGAAGCCGAACGCAAACTGCGCTGGTGGCTCGATATTTTTGGAGAAGACTACTACATCGAATTGCAGCGCCACCGCGGCTTAGAAAACATAGACGGACTCGGCGTCAGCCAGGAAGACGTGAACCAGAAGTTGCTGGAATTCGCAAAAAAATACAATGTCAAGGTCATTGCCACCAACGACTCCCACTACGTTGACGAAGAGGATTCTCAGCCGCACGACATCCTCCTGTGCGTGAACACCAACAGCCTTGTGGCGGAAAAAGAGCGTTTCCGGTTTCCAAGCTCCGATTTCTATTTTAAGACGCAGGGGCAAATGGCTGAACTCTTCAAAGACGTTCCCCAGGCGCTCGATACCACGATGGAGATTTTCGATAAAATCGAAGACATCAAACTCGTGCGCGACGTACTGCTGCCGAATTTCCCATTGCCGCCGGGCTTTGCTACGCAGGACGACTACCTGCGCCACCTCACGTTTGAAGGGGCCAAAAAGCGCTACGGGATCATGACCCGCGAAATCGAAGACCGCCTCAATTTTGAATTGGAAGTCATTCGCAATTCGGGCTATCCGGGCTACTTCCTCATTGTGCAGGATTTCACCAGCACGGCCCGCAAAATGGGCGTTGCGGTGGGGCCGGGGCGTGGTTCGGCAGCGGGTTCTGCGGTGGCCTATTGCACCGGGATTACCAATGTGGATCCCATCAAATACGACTTGCTGTTCGAGCGCTTCCTGAACCCGGAGCGCGTATCCATGCCCGATATTGACATTGACTTCGACGACGAAGGCCGCGAAAAAGTCATTAATTATGTGATTGAAAAATACGGCCGCAACCAGGTAGCGCAAATCGTGACTTACGGTACGATGGCAGCCAAATTGTCGCTGCGTGATGTGGGGCGGGTGATGAACGTGCCACTTTCTGAAGTGGACCGCGTGTCCAAAAGTTTTCCGCAGCACCTCAAAGCGACGCTGAAAGGCGTATTGGCCAAAGGCGATGTTGAATCTAAACTCAAAGGCGACCTCAACAGTGAAGAATTAGACCGGGCTTACAAGTTCCGTGACCTGGCTGCCGGCGAAGACGACATCGGCCAGATGATCCGCACCGCCATGAAGCTGGAAGGTTCCGTGCGCAACACGGGTATACACGCCTGCGGAGTGGTCATCACGCCCGACGAAATCACCAAGTACGTGCCGGTGAAAGTGGACAAGGAGTCGGACATGCTGGTGACGCAATTCGACAACAGCGTGGCGGAAAGCGCGGGGTTGCTGAAAATGGACTTCCTCGGGTTGCGCACGCTGAGCATCATCAAAGACGCCATTAAGATGATTCGCGTCAACCACGACGTGGAAATAGATGTGGACACCATTCCGCTCGATGATGAACTGACTTACAAGCTTTTTCAGCGCGGCGATACGGTAGCGATTTTCCAGTATGAAAGTCCTGGAATGCAGAAGTACATGAAGGAACTGACGCCGACGACTTTTGAAGACCTGATTGCCATGAACGCCCTCTACCGCCCGGGGCCGCTGGAATACATTCCTACGTTCATCGCCCGCAAACTTGGTCGCGAGCCGATCACTTATGATTTGCCGGCGATGGAGGGCTACCTGAAAGATACTTACGGGGTATGCCTTTCCGGGGACACCTTAGTTTTCGATGCAACCACCGGCGCACGGGTTCGGATAGATGAGTTAGGAAGCAGTGCGGGTGATTTTTATGTGCAGGGCGTAGATGAAAACCTGTTGCCTCAACGGGCCCGGATAACGCATTGGGTTTGTAATGGTACGCGCGAAGTACTCGAGGTGAAGCTACGCAGCGGCGCTCGTCTGAAGCTTACTTCTAATCATCAGGTGCTGACTGAAAAAGGCTGGATCGAAATGGGGGCTTTGCACCCTGGCGATTACATTGCTACCCCGCGAAAACTTGAAGTGAGCGAAGAACAAAGCGGAGATCGGGATCAGCTCAGGGTGTTGGCCTATCTTTTGGCAGACGGTTCGCTTTCTGCTTATGGTGGCTGGCGTTCTGATGAAAAATTCGTCCCCGATTTTGTATTTGGTCTGAATCAGCAAGACATTGCTTTCTTTTTAGCTTCTTTATGGGATTGCGATGGCCATGTCGGTGAAAAACTTTGCCATTTTAAAACAATCTCCACCCGCTTGGCGCACGATGTCCGAACCTTACTGCTGCGGCTGGGCATTTATTCCACGATTTACGAATCCCAATATTTCAACAACCTCCGGAATCAGCAAATGACGGCGTATCAGGTCACCGTTTATGATCTGAAAGCGTTCGCTGAAAATATTGCTCCGCATTCACTTAACGTGAGATCGGGAAGAAAACATGGCTCTTTGAATGATGCAGAGACTTCCTTAGCGGACTTACGAGAGATTGTTTCCCGCAAAGGGCGCAAAGGATACGCCAAGTCCGCAAAGCAGGACGCCCTCCTTAGCGTCCTTTGCGAAACCTTAGCGCCCTTTGCGGGAAATTTTAGACGCAATGAATATACAGGGGGCGCAAAGAGGCTGCTCGTATCTTCAAAAAGATTCGGTTTCAGTCAATTAATTCCCGAACCCACGTTCCAAAACAAGTCCTTATCAAACCGGGATTTTAGCAGCGAAGAAAACAAGGATTCTGTTGATCGCAGCCTGAATGTGCGTTGGGAGGAAATTGTATCCATCGAGCCTGCCGGCAAAGAATTGGTGTACGACATCACCGTGGAAGGCATCCACAACTTCGTTGCCAACAACGTGATCGTACACAACTGCGTCTATCAGGAGCAAGTAATGTTGCTTTCGCAAAAACTCGCCAACTTCTCCAAAGGCCAGGCCGACGTTTTGCGCAAAGCAATGGGAAAAAAGCAGAAGTCGGTGTTGGACGCCATGTACCCAAAATTTGTGGAAGGCGGCGCCACCAACGGCCACCCTGCCCCAATTCTCGAAAAAGTCTGGAAAGACTGGGAAGCCTTCGCCTCTTATGCTTTTAATAAATCGCACTCGACCTGCTATGCGCTGGTGGCGTTCCACACCGCCTACCTCAAAGCGCACTACCCTGCCGAGTTTATGGCTTCGGTGCTCACGCACAACAAAAGCAACTTAGCAGACATCACGTTTTTCCTGCAAGAGTGCAAACGCATGGGCATCCCCGTGCTGGGCCCGGATGTAAACGATAGTATTTCCGATTTTTCGGCCAACAAAAAAGGCGAACTCCGCTTTGGATTGTCAGCCTTAAAAGGTGTGGGGGAAGGGCCGGTAGAGGATATTTTGCGCGAACGCGAAAAAAATGGCCCGTTCACAAGCATTTATGATTTCGTGCGGCGGCTCAGTTCGGGCGCCATCAATAAAAAAGTGACGGAAGGTTTGGCGCTGGGTGGGGCTTTCGACTCCTTTGAAGACCTGCACCGGGCGCAGTATTTTGCCCCTTCCGAAAAATACGACACTTACTTAGAGCACCTCATGCGGTACGGCAGCGCCTATCAGTCGCAAAAAGCCATGGCGTCCAGTTCTTTGTTTGGAACTTCGGATGAAGGCATGGTGCCGGAACCGACGCCGCCCAAGTGCCCGCCCTGGAGCCTCATCGAGCGGCTGACCCGGGAAAAGGAAGTCACCGGTATTTTCATTAGCGGTCATCCATTGGACGACTACCGGCTTGAAGTTGACCATTTTGTGACGTGTACGCTGGATCAAATGGATCAGCACCAGCAAAAAGGGAACCTGAATTTAGCAGGGATGGTGTCTTCGGTGCGGCATGCAGTGAGCAAAAACGGCAATGGCTGGGGTATTTTTGAGGTAAGCGACTACGCCGGCAAGTTAGAACTGAGGCTTTTTGGCGACGATTACCAGAAGTTCAAACACCTTTTTGAACCGGGTAAAGCCCTGTTTCTCAAAGGCAACTACCAGCGTGGCTGGCGCGGAGAAGAACTGGAATTCAAACTGAAAGAAGCGCGGCTGCTCGAAGGCATTGGCGAAAGCCTGACCGAATCCATTACGCTGAAAATCGCGTTGGATGCCCTTACCCAGGAGATGGTAGACCACCTCGATGACCTCTGCAAACGCTACAAAGGCAAACACCGCCTGCGCATGGAGTTGACCGACAAAACAAATCGCCTGAGACTGAATATGATCTCGAAAGAACGGTCGGTGACAGCAACCAATGAATTTATTGATGAAATTGCTAAATTGGGGCTGGATTACCGGGTCAACTAAGTTAAGTTGGCAGTTGGCAGGATCTCAGTTGGCAGACTGCCAACTGGACAACTGAAACTGGATTATCAGGTCAATTGAAGTAAGTTGGCAGTTGGCAGGATTTCAGTTGGCAGGCTGCCAACTGCCAACTGAAAAACTGAAAAACTGTATAACATGGCGGAAGAAAAAATCAAAGTCCTGATCGTTGACGACCAGACGATGTTTGCAGAAAGCCTGACTGCGTTGTTGCAATTAAGCTCCGAAGTGGAGGTCATAGGCTGTTGTTTTTCCGGAGAAATGGCGCTTGAATTTGTAAAAACCAAACAGCCGGACGTCATCCTGATGGATTACAGCATGCCTGGCGGCATGAATGGCGTTGAAGCAACGGGATTGATCGTCAGCGAATTTCCCAACATCAAGATATTGATCCTCACGGTACACGATGCCCTTGTTTATGTAAAAGACGCACTCGCTCTGGGTGCTAAAGGGTATTTGCTCAAAAATACAAGCAAAGATGGGTTGATCTACGCCATCAAAATGGTCATGACGGGCAGGATTTATATTGACAGTGAAATGGGGCACAAAGCGCTGGTTGGTGAAAAACCAGATGCAACGCCTAACATGTCCAGCCTGTTGACCAAACGCGAATCGGACGTACTTCGACTGGTGGCAGATGGAAAAACCAGCCAGCCGGTTGCTTCGGAGTTATATGTAAGTAAAGAAACCGTAGAAACCCACCGCAAAAACCTGCTGAGCAAAACGGGCTGCAAAAATGTGGCTGAACTTATCCGCTGGGCAGTGAAGGAAGGGTTGGTTTAAAACGCTGAAATCCGAATTTTTTTCGGATTCCATGTAACCAAATCCGACTTGCTCCGTAGAACCATACATCACTCCCAATTACAATACTCCCATCCGGTTTCACGCTTTCATCAGCATAAAAAACAAGAGGCATCTACATTCCAAACTCATCTGTTGGCTTATTTCTGAATTATTATAATTTATCTACCCGTATGATGAACACTTGGAACTTTTTTGACAACATTTTCACAAACAGGGTTGACCGGGCCATTCTCGCATTGGAAGCCATGTCGAATGAATCAGGAAGTTTAGTATTGGATTTTCTGTTGGAACATGAGACTGCTTCTGCATTGGATTTGCTGGTTCAGACGCGACTGGATTCCGGTACTCTTGATGATTTGCTGACTGCGCTTGGCGCAAGCGGCGTACTACAAAAAGAGACAGGCGATGGAGGCGTGCACTACCGGGCAAATCTGGCCAAAATTGGCCGGATCCGGCGAATGGTTGCACAAATCAATCAACAACTTCTGGTTGCACGTTGATGTGCATCGGGCGAGACCGGGGAGATTGCCCTTCAATCTTCCATCCGGCCTCGCCCACAACTTTTCTAAACGTCTTGCCGCTCAAGGTTCAATTGGCTGTAATAGCCCGTGTCCAAATCCTTCATCGCTTTCACCGCGTAGGTGATCTGACCGGTATGGTAAGAAAAATGCTCTACCACATGTACCAATATACTCAACCCGCTTTCTTCAAAAACCTGTACAGGGTGCATTTTCAACAAATCTTCCGGCGTTAAACGATCCAACACTGCATTAA
Source organism: Saprospiraceae bacterium (assembly GCA_046153985.1). Taxonomy (GTDB): domain Bacteria; phylum Bacteroidota; class Bacteroidia; order Chitinophagales; family Saprospiraceae; genus JABWAJ01. Next base: position 1,105 of record JBJXFD010000254.1, on the reverse strand, counting down.
CTTCAGCCATCACAGCATCCAGATCTTCCATCATTTTTTGCACCGGAACCGGTCCGCGTTCATCAAATTCAGCTTGCCTGATCCGGTGGTCGGGCGATTTGCCCAATCCGGACACGATCCATTGCCGCACATTGCCGCAAAGGTGCAAAACCAGGTTGCCAATGCTGTTTGAATTGTCATTCGGACGGTACCAGATCTCTGGCTCGCTCAACTGCGCGACGCATTTTTTTATCCTCGGTACAGATTCTTCGATCAGGCGGCGCTTCGTTTCCGCGACAAGCGCATCCCGAAATTGTTGTTCGTATTGCATGAGTATGATTTTTCAAAAGGATCGAAACATGCTGCGTGAATTTTTTTCTCAAAGTGATGGTTTATGGGAATTCAATCTAATTTTTTGGAGGAAACCCTGTCGCGGATGGATGAAGGCAAAGAGCAATGAGCAAAAGGCAATGCCTGTCCTGCAATAGCTGGAAGGCATATTCTGTAAAATCAACTGCGGGAAATGCCCAAAAAATTGCATCTTTACCGCCCGGTATCCTTCAAAGGAAAATTACCGAAATGCAATTTCACTATGGAAACCATCAAGCAAAAGCAGACCGCCGAAACCATCAAACGGCACTTCAGCATAATTCTTCAGGAAGAAGGCGGCTACATCTATGGCCGTGATGTATTGGTCACCGTCACCCAGGTGCGCATGACGCCCGACCTGAGTCTTGCTAAAATTTACCTCAGTATCTACAATACGGAAAATAAACAGGCGCCGATTCTCGAACTCCAGGAGGAACAGGTGCGACTGCGACAGGCTTTGGCCCACCGCGTCCGCAAACAAATGCGCCGCGTACCCGAAATCGCCTTTTTCATGGACGATACCCTCGATGAAATGTATCGCGTGGATGAGATTTTTCAGCGCCTCCGCCAGGAGGGGAAGATGGGGGAAGAAGAGGAATAAGTCGGCAGGCAGAGATGATCAGTTCTACATTTTGAAAAAGGATTGATGAGAGATGATTGATAAATGATGATTGATGATGTGACTGAGCGATCCCGCAGGGTGAATGCCCGGTGGGCATTCAAGCGAAGGAACGCGTCAGCGGTGTTTAGCCTATAC
>JBJXFD010000252.1:0-20490 GCA_046153985.1 Saprospiraceae bacterium | reverse complement strand
TCGGGCAGGTTTAAAATGTTGTCAATCAACAGGTCCACAAGCTCGGCGGGTTGCATGGCTAAACCCTGCTGGATTTGGATCGGGGAAGCGCCAAAACCTAAGCTTTGGTAGAGGTGCTGCACACGCGCGGCATTCCACGGTTTCGAGGTGGAAGGCACGTATTGGTCAAGCGTATTGACAAGAATCAGGGCAGTGCTCATGGCTGGTTGTAGCTGCGTTTTTTAATAGCCCAAGTTTAGGGAATTTTTGGGTATGTAAATGGATTTTTTTTAGAAAAACAGGAATAATGATCGAAATGAAGATTTTTTGTACTTTAACCCCGAAAAAACAAACTAAAGCCGTCTCATTTGACACTCACAAAGGACATTATCGGAGCCCTCCACGCAGGAAAACTGGATGCCGTAGACGAGCTTTACGCGCATCACAGAGAAGCATTTTTCAACTGGGCCGGCAAGCGGTTTGATGCCAATCGCCAGGATTTTGAGGATGCCTGGCAGGAAGCGGTGATCGCTTTGTATACGCAGGTGATGTCCGGAAAACTCACCGCACTCCGTTATGACGCCCGAACCTGGTTGTTTGCCGTGGGGTATAAACGACTGTTGAACAACAACCGGAAAATTAAGCGCATTCTCTGGAAAGACAGTATTGACGAGACGCTTCAAAAAGGTGTTTTCTGGCCCGAAGTTCAGGAAACACAAGCCACAACAGAAAAAAAAGAATCGCTGCAATCTGCGATGAAAACCATGTCTTCGCAATGCCGGGACATGCTGGTGCAGCGCTATTATCAGGAAAAAAGCATCGAAGAAATCCAGGAGGATTTTGAACTCAGCAACGCTAATTCTACCAGCGCCACCTTGTCCCGTTGCCTTAAACGATTAAAAGAACTGATCAAAACGGCCAGCATCGCAAAAGCCTGAGCACCGAATATGGAAGAAAAAGACCTGGAACTTATCGAGCGGCATTTCCGCAACCTCCTGAACGGGGAAGAGGAGGCCGACTTCCAGCGCCGCCTGGCAACTGACGTCGGATTCCGGGAAGCGGTGCAACTCCACGGCGATGCACTAGCCGCCATACGGATGGAAGGGGAGGCGATGCTCCGTGCCCGCCTGACCGCAAAAGGGCGGGAATTAGACGCGCAACCAAACCGGCGAAAAAACCGATGGTGGCTTTGGGCCTTGCCGGCGATGCTGGTTTGCGCAGGCGCCATTTGGTGGGCAGCACCTGCTTTAACGGAAGAACCAGACATCCAGCAAACCCCGGTTCCACCTACTTCCCCAAATCCGCCGGTTGAAACCACGCCATCGGTCGTTCCTCCGGTAAAAAACGAACCGCAGGCGCCGCCACAACAGCAAACCCGGGAAGAGCCGAAGATTTTCGCCTCGTGGTTCCATCCCTATAAAGATGATACGCTGGAACCGTCCGTGCGGGGTGATGCCGAACCGTCGCCTTCCGAGGTTTTTCAGCAACGGTACTGGGTTGGCGACTACCGGGCAGCGCTTGATGCATTTGACGCAATGGGAGCAACCGCGCAAAACAACGACAACCTGTTGTTTCTCAAAGCCAACTGTTTGCTGGCCACCGGAAGCGCCGGCGAAGCGGTTCCCCTGCTGGAAAACATTATCCGCAACGACCGCTCCAGGTTTACGGCCCAGGCGCCCTGGTATTTGGCGCTAAGCCGCCTCGAAAGCGGGCAGGAACAGCAAGCCCGCGCTTTGTTTCAGTCCATCGCCGCCGACCCGAATTCGCCCCGGCAGGCGGATGCAATACGTTTGTTGGAAAGTTTGAAATGATTATATAACAACCAAAATACAGATGCCATGAAAAAGACCCTTTGCGTGGTTTTATTGCTTTGCTATGTTTTTTCCGGATTTGGACAGGTGGTGGATACGGCAGCGGTGGTGAGGGAGGTGGATAGTTTGTTGAAAATCGCAAATACACAAATGCGCAGCGGCAAACTTGAGGATGCGCTGAAAAATGCGCAAACTGCTAATGAGCAAACGGAGACGGTGCTGGGCAAAGACAACCTGCGTTATGCCGATTGTCAGCACCAGATCGGAGCGACCCTCAATGATATGGGAAAACTGCAACTGGCAGAAGAACCGCTACTTACTGGTCTGGAACTCAGGAAGCGATACCTGGGACCTGATCACCTCATCGTTTCAACGAGCCTGAACGCTCTGGGTACACTTTACGCCCGGTTGAGAAGATACGACGAAGCGGAAACGGTACTCTTAGATGCGAAGCGCATCAATGCGAGGCAATACGGCGTCCGGCATTTCAATTATGTAATGGGATTACAAAATTTAGGCGGCATTTACAGGAATACGGGAAGGCATGAAGAAGCCGAAAAAATATTTACAGAGGCATTGTCTGTATTAAAAGATACCCTTGGCGAAAGTCATCCGCTTTATGCGATGGTGTCCATGAACCTGGGTTTGTCGCTATACGAACGTGGCGAGTATCAGGAGGCGGAAGTAGTGATGGTCAACGCCCTGCATAACTTCGAGAAAACAACACCCAGAAACGAACCACGGTATTTCCTTTTTATCCTGAACCTCGCTGTTCTTTATGAAACAATGGGCAGGTATGAAGCGGCACTGGAACTTTGTAGTAAAGGGAAAGAGGTTAGTAAAAAGGCCTTCGGGGAAAACGATTATACACTAGGCCAATTGGCTACAACCGCAGGATTTTGCTACAAGGCACGGGGAGAATTGGACAAAGCAGCAACTGAATTTCTCTTGAGTAAAGAGTTGATGTTAATTCATTTTGGAGATAAACATCAACGATACGCCCAGGCCTTAACTAATCTTGCTGTACTCTACGAAGTGCAGGAAAAACATTCGGAAGCATTAGCCATGTTTGAAGAAGCAGCACTTATCTATCAGGCTGCTTCAATGGAAGATGTCCGGGATTTTGCCGTTATCAGAATGGGCAAAGGCCGGTGTTATGCAGCGCTTCAGGAATACGATCAAGCCGAAGCAGAACTTTTAGGCGCATTTGAAATTTTGAAAAATGCCGGAAGCGAAAGTTTAGATGAATATAAAACGGTTGTTCAGGAGTTGACTAAACTTTACCAACTCAAACAAGCCCTTCCGGAAATGGAAAACTTCCTGATCAACTTTGCAGAATTAACCGACCACAACTTTGCAAAAGCTTCCCGTTATTTTTCTGAGCAGGACATGGTCGCTTACCAATCGCTGTACCAACAGCATTTAAATCATTTTTACAGCGCCGCCGCCCATTTTCCGGATATATCCATCAATCGTCAGGCTTATGATCTGGCGTTGTTGATGAAAAACTTTTTGATGGAAGGCAAATTGCGTTTGCAAAAAGCAATGGACAATGCGAGTGAGAATACGACGGCGGTGTACCGCAAATGGCTTGGTTTGCAGCGCCGGTTAGCTAAAGAATACGCGAGTCCAACCGCCCAGCAAACAGATCGCGAAAAATTGGAAAGTGCCGCCAATGCCCTCGAAAAAGAACTCACCCGCACTGTTGCCGGTTTTGCCGAATCCAACCGCCAGGTTACCTGGCCCGAAGTCCAGGCCGCCCTTCAACCCGGTGAAGCCGCCCTCGAATTCATCCATTTTAATTACTACACGCCCGACGCTACGGACAGTGTTCTGTATGCAGCCTTGTTGCTGAAACCCGGCATGGATCAACCGCTGTTCATTCCGTTGTTTGAAGAAAAACAACTCAAAGCCCTGCTTCCGGCAGGAGGCGACAAGCTCAACAGCGACCAGGTCAACGAATTGTACGGCAACAGTGCGCTATACGACCTGGTTTGGTCGTCAGTGGAACCTCACCTCGAGGGTGTTCATACGGTTTACTATTCGCCAGGCGGCCTGTTGCACCGGCTGAACCTCTCAGCGCTGCCTGCCGGAGGGCAAACCACGCTTGCCGACCGCTACGACATTGTCACCCTTGGCAGCACCCGCCAACTCGTGGTTGGGAACAAACCGGATGCTCGCTTTTCTTCTACCGCGCTCGTTTATGGCGGCATTCAATTTGAAACCGACAACAAATCAAATACAAATACAGCGCCAACAAGAACGACAACCGGCAACCGGGGCAGCTTAGATTTCAGCGCGGTGGATTCTACCCTTAGGAGCCTCCCGGTTTACGAAGGGGGCTGGGACTACCTGAAAGGGTCAGAAAAAGAAGCGGACAACATCAAGTCGGTTTTGGCGAAAGCCGGGTATGCAGCAACCGTGTACAAGGGATTACAGGCGAGCGAAGAATCGTTTAAAAAAATCGGCCAGGGCGAACCATCCCCCCGCATTTTACACGTTTCCACGCACGGTTACTTTTTTCCGGATCCCCAAACGGTAACCGATAGACGGAGAACGGTAGACGGTGCGGAACCTGTGTTCAAACTTTCCGACCACCCCATGATCCGCTCCGGCCTCATCCTTGCTGGCGCCAACCACGCCTGGAAAACCGGAAAACCGCTCGGCAACCGGGAGGACGGCGTGCTGACGGCTTATGAAATCAGCCAGTTGGATTTGCGCAATACCGAACTCGTGGTGCTCTCTGCCTGCGAAACCGGACTGGGGCAAATCGAGGGCAACGAAGGGGTATACGGCCTGCAACGCGCCTTCAAGATTGCAGGAGCTAAGCACCTCATCATGTCGCTCTGGAATGTACGGGACCAACAAACCCAGGAATTGATGACCTATTTTTACCAAAAACTGCTGATTGAAAAAATGCCCGTTCGCCAGGCGCTCCGGGCTGCGCAGGCCGAAATGCGCCGCCAGCGCTACGAGCCTTTTTATTGGGCGGGATTTGTGGTGGTGGAGTGACGGACTTAGAGCATGTTCAAATTTCCATGATCGAGCGAAAGCGAGGAAATTTTGTTTTAGACGAGGCAGATTTTGCAGACATAGCCGGCAGCTATGGCGAAAAAATCTAACGAAGTATAAAACAAAATTTCCCGCTTGCAGCAGATTGATGGAATTTTGAACATGCTCTTAGTCCATAAAAAATCTTTATCTGTTAAGATATGGCTTGTTCATGGTACTACATGCCAAACCACCTTAATCAGCGGCATTTGATTGCCAGTTTTATACCATTAATCAACTAATACATTGATTTAAATGTCCATTTCAACAACACCAACCTGGCCAATCGAATTATTTAAAAAAGCGATACAGGAGATTCCTGCCTATCGGGAACACTTACAAGCCAACGGCCTGGATATTCATCGCATCCAAACGATGGATGATTACCCCAAAATACCCCTTATTCATAAAAATTATTTATCTGGTAATTCCCGCCGTGCAGTATTTGCAGGCGGCGAATTACCTGTTTCGGCCTCCTGTTCATCCGGTTCTTCGGGATTGCCTACCTACTGGTTCAGGAGCGAAGCGGATGATCTGGCTGCGGCCAAAGGGTACAAACACCTCATCGCCGATGTTTTAAACATCAAAAAAGAGGAGCGCGTGCTGGCGCTGGTTTGTTTTGCCATGGGAAGCTGGGTGGCGGGCACGCTGACCGTAGATTGCCTCAAATTGATTGCCAGGGAAGGCTACCAACTCACCATTTTCCCGGCGGGCATAGAGCGGGAAGACGGCCTGAATGCACTCCGGATTCTCGGGCCTGAATTCGACCGGGTTCTGATTTATGGCTACCCGCCGCTGTTGCTGGATTTTGTGAAAGACGCCCATGAGCGAAACATTCCCATGGGTGAAAAAGTCAGCCTGATTCCTGCTGGCGATAAAAATTCCGAACAATGGCGCGAAACCATTGCGGCCCTCGCCGGATGCCCGCAGGAACAAGTCGTGAGCTTTTATGGCTCTGCCGACGCCCTGTACATGGCATGCGAAACGCCGCTGACGTTGGCCATCAAAAAAGAGGCTTTACAAAATCCGAATTTATATAGCTTTTTGTTTGGCGAAACCCATGTTGCCAGCATGCCCGGCATGTACCAATACGACGAAGACCGGCTTTATCTGGAAGCCGTGAACGAGGAACTGATCCTGACGATTGACCGGACTTTGCCGCTTATCCGGTATAATTTGCGCGACCGGGTGAAGATTTTGAACCACCACGAGATGCGGGCAGCATTGGATGGATTTGACCTTCAAAACAAAAAAATCTTTGAACTACTCGATACCTGGAAAAACCCATTCGTCCTGGTTGGCTCCAGAACCGATGTGGCGGTCAATTATTACGGGATCAATATTTATTACGACAACATTAAAAACATTACCGACCATCCAGCAAACGCTGCCCTGCTTTCGGGCAGCTATCTCGCGTATATCGAAAACAAATACGCAGAATCTGTTCAAAATTTTCATATAGAATTTGAATTAAACCCGGGCATCCCGGTTACCCCTGAATTGACATTCAAAATTTCGGCAGGCGCCCTCCAGGGATTAAAAGAAAGCAGCAGCGAATTCCGGAAATTGTGCGATCACCTGCAAAGCAAGGCCGATCCAATTGTTCGCGTTGTTGAATACGGAGAATTGAAAACCAATGGATTACATACGGGGATTTATGCAGTAAAAGGCAAAAAGCCGCGCATGATTAATAACAAATCGAGGTGATTTTTTATCTACCACACAGGCGTTTTTTTTATTTACCACATAGGTCACATAGGGGTTTTCACATAGATCACATAGGAGTTTATGGCACTTATAAAAAGCGATTACGCTATCTATCTGAAAATATCTATGTGAAAACAGCTATGTGTACTATGTGAAAATAACTATTGTGAACTATGTGGTAAAAAATTACAATCATGAAATTAACAGGTATATTTAAACCCGTTTTATATTTTCTGGAGCATCCCCAAGACGCCCGGGCTTACCATGAATTGCTTGAGCAAAATAAATCGGTTCTAATAATTGACCACATCGGGTTGATGATCGCAGAACTAATCAAAACCAGAAACCCCGGCGCTTCCTTTTCCGAAGCTGCCCTGCAATTGAAAATAGCAGAATTTTTGGGCGGTAAAAAACCTGAAAATTATGGCGTCTGGGTGTATTACCCGTGGCTCAACCGCGTGGTACATGTTTTAGCGGAAGAAGATTTTATTGAGTTAAGAACCAGCAGAAACCAATACAAAATACTGCCGGAAGAACAAAAAGCCCTTCGCACCAAAAAAATCGGGGTTGTGGGGTTGTCTGTAGGGCAATCGGTGGCGGTAACGATGGCTTTGGAGCGCTGCGGCGGGGTTTTTCGCTTAGCCGATTTTGACGTGTTGGAATTGTCGAACATGAACCGCATCCGCTCGGGCGTGCACGAAATCGGCGAACTCAAAGTCGTGAATACCGCCCGGGAAATCCTGGAAATTGACCCTTTTCTCGACGTGGAAATTTTCCCGCAGGGGCTGCATCGCGACAACATGGAGGCATTTTTTCAGGAAAACGGCCAGCTCGACTTAGTCATTGATGAATGCGATTCGCTGGATGTCAAATTGCTGCTGCGGGAGTACGCCCGACAATGGCGCATCCCGGTATTGATGGACACCAGCGACCGGGGCATGCTCGATGTAGAGCGGTTTGACGAAGAACCCGACCGGCCTATTTTGCATGGTTTTGTTGGTGATTTGAATGCAACAGCACTCAGCACATTGAGTACCGAGGAAAAAATTCCATACATCCTGAAAATGGTGGGTGCAGATACCCTGTCGGAGCGGATGAAAATTTCCATGAAAGAAATAGGAAAAACCATTCGCACCTGGCCTCAATTGGCTTCCAATGTAGTTTTGGGTGGCGGCATTACAGGCGATGTTGCACGCAGATTGTTGTTAAACTACGGGGTAAAGTCAGGTCGGTACTATACGGATCTGGAGGAAATTATTCCTGATGAACGGGCTAAAATACAGTAACTAAAAATTTTTCTCATAAGCTGTTAAGATTGCAGCGCCCGGCGATACTATGCATTAGCGTTTGTTCGGGATTTCATCAAAAACAACATCGGATTATGAAAACATTTTTATCTACCCTTATCTTTTTAGCAGGTTTTCTTCACTTGGCCGCGCAGGAAGACGCCTGGCAATATTATTTTCCCGACGGGAATGCCACCGCTATAGTAGCCAGCGGGAATACCATCCTGGTGGGTACCTACAATGGCTTGGTGCGGTTTGACACCTTAGGCAACAAAGAACACATTCTTCCTTTTAATTCGACTATCCCTTCGCAGGATATTCGACAGGTCGCCATTGACGCATCGGATCGGTGGTGGATTTCCTACGCGGAAGGATTTGCCCTTTTTGACGGAACCGATTGGTTTTTTTGGAGCAACGCGAGTGCAGGGGTTTCAAGTACAGTCCGATTCCTGCGCGCTGCACCAGACGGCAGCATCTATGCAGGTGTAACCTCCGCCGGCGCCGTCGTCTTCCAAAACGGCGTTTGGACTGCCCTGAATATGGCCAACTCCGGGCTACCCTCCAACGATATCCGTGACATTACCTTTGGACAAGACGGCAAAGCCTATTTTGCCACGGGCGCCGGACTTGCTATCCAGGATGGTGCAAACTGGACCATTTACAATGCAGCCAACACCGGGCTTACCAACTTCAATAATGTTAAATCGGTAGCCGTCACCACAGCAGGGGTGATTTGGGTCACCGAGGGGCTGAATCGCTTCGCCAAATTTGAAGCTGGCGCCTGGACGGAATACCTCGCTGCCGACATTGGACTGACTGGTGTTGGCTTATCGGGCAAGGTGCTGGTGGATGCCGGAGACCGACTTTGGCTTTCGTTTACCAAAAGCGTTTCGGTGTTTTCTGACGGCGTCTGGACGCACCAGTTGGAGGCCGAAATCGGGTGTACCTTGGGATTAAATCCTCAGTTAGCTGTGGACGGCGAGGGGAGCCTGTGGACTTCCTGGTGCAGCCTCACCCGGTTCGACGGCCAGAGCTGGACGCAGCCCGCAACCGGTAATTCCCTTTTGCCTGCCGTGTACGTCATCACTCAGGATACCGAAGGCAATATGTGGTTCGCTGGGGCGGGGGACAAAAGCATTGCCAAAAAAGACCTAAACGACAACTGGGAGTCCTATGACCCTTTTGAACTGGGCGCGAGTGCCGATTTCAACGATGTGTGGTCGGCGCACGGCGATGCATCCGGTAACGTTTGGTTTGCCATGTTGAATGGCGAAATCCTTCGTTTCGATGGCGCGGAATGGACTTTGTTCGATACTTTAGCGACGACCTTCAGCATCGGCGATACGTGGTTTGCAGATTCCGGCCCTGACGGAAGTGTCTGGTTTTCTTTTGTCAAAGGACCCTTTTCGGCGCTGTTGGCGCGGTATCAGAATGGCGAATGGACTACTTTCAGTGCAGAAGAAGATATTCCGATGCCAGCCGGTTTTGCGCTCACCTCAATTGCGTTTACCGGCAACACAACCTGGTTTTATGGCGCCGGCATCTTAGTTAAATTTGACGGCACGAATTGGGAAAACGTTGCGATACCGGTTAACTCAGGCTCCGCTTTCTCATCCATTCGCAAAATTGGCGGAGCGCCCGACGGCGGCTTATGGCTTTCTACCGAATTTGGGCTTTTTCGTTACGACGGCGCCAACTGGACGAATCTCTCCTCAAGCAATTCCGACATCCCAACCGATGATGTTTATTCGGTGGTGTTCGATCAGGCCGACGGCATGTACATCGGATACATCCCTGACCCGGCAGGCCCCAATTGCGCGGTGGGCCGCAACGGCGAGTGGATGGAACTCGTACCCCCGGGCTTCGAATCGGCATTCAACAAGGAACCCTGGCACACATTTGTAGATCAGGACAACCGGTTCTGGTTTACCGGAGCGCACCCCGCCAGCGGGGGAGCTCCCGGCGTTTTTGTGTACGACCCGATGATTGTCGGCACGGAGGAAAACGAATTGTTGGCAACGGATCTTTTGATCTTCCCCAACCCGACAACCGGGAAGTTCACGCTCAACCTGGGAACCAATCAACACGAAGAAACACAGCTTCACATCACCAACCTGCAGGGGCAAACGGTTTATGCGGCCTCGATTCCGGCAACTGAATCTTCGACCATTGATTTGGACATCAGCCATTTGCCGGCGGGCGTGTATTCGGTGACGGTGGTTCAAAACGGATCAGTGAAAACGGGGAAGGTGGTGAAGGGGTAGGTGTTAGGTACTGGTTATTTGTAATTGGTTATTGGGGGATTTTGGGATGGAATGAGGCGTGGAGGCATACCACTGGACATTTTCATTTCGGGGTTTCAGCGCTAACAGGTTTTTAAAACCTGTTAGCGCTCATCGCGCGAAAATATCCAGTAGGATGGGCCTGGAGGCATGATTTTGCACTGTGTCGGAAAGGATTGCTGACGCCGGAGTAAAAAAATAAAAAAATAATTGGAGGGTGGTGTTAAGATTTGAAGGAGTGAGGGGACTTAGGAATAAGAGACCGGAGAATTGATTGGGCTGATCACTAATGTTAGCATGGCAGGATTGCCGGATTACGCGGTTTCTGATGACAGGCGAATTTTGGCCTTTAAACCAACATAATTGCTGCAGCGGTCACGTTGTTAGTAACTTAAATTTGATTATTAACAATAAAATAAATTTTTGTCATGAAAAATCTTTTTCTTTTTTTAATTATCTCTATTTTGCTCACTTTGAGCTGCAACCAAAATCTGGTAAAACCTGTAAATTATTCTGTTCTAATGCAATTTGATAGTACTTCAATGCAAATTTTACAAGGAACTTTATACATTGATTCAACAAGAATTGTAGATAGACGGAAGTCGCCGGTAAATGCTGAAACTGTTTGTATTTGTAACTGTGAGTCAAACGTAGCAGGGCCGCTTATAAATAAAGATTTAATTGTACGTCCAGATGCGGGTTTTGGATCGTGCCCAACAGTAGGAGAAGATTGTAGATTTAGAGGTGCAGGCGGGAGGTTTGTTAGTGGAAAATTTAATAAACCTTGTAATAGAGTAACTACAGAACACAAAGTATTAGTAAATGAAATACCAGCTACTGGAGTTAAAGAGACAAAGAACTAATTGCTAATCTGAGGTTCTGCCAATGGTGGCAATAATCTAACATTTAAAACTTTTACACAATGAAACCATTTTTTTACCCGTTAATTTTAACAGTATGCTGTTCTTTTGGAACTTTTGCTTATTCCCAAAATTTTGATTCTTGGGCGGGGGAATTTTATTCTATCCAGAATAAAGGGAATAATGAATTCTTAAGCAGTAAAAAGAATCTAAATGTTCCAAGAATTAGCTATTCAAAATTTAGTAAGAACATAGTTGATGATTTAAAATTTGGTATTTATTCAAAGACTCATGAAGATAAAACTGTCTTCGTTATTAAACCGAACAATGATAGTGGACGTAATTATTATCTTTCAATATTACCTATTGAGTTAACAAAAAAAGAAAAATATGAAGAACCAATTACAGGAGATGGTCGTCTACCTCGTGTTGATATAAGTTCCAGTCTACCTGATGGAGATTTAGTAGCTTCTGATGAACATAGAAAGGCACAACCAAAATCATATAATAATTATAAAGTTTCATTAGACAAGATATTTCAGAGTAGCAAATCTCACTTGGCAGGCAATTACTATTTAGCCACAGAACCTGACTATCAATACTGGGAATTTCTACAAGTAAATGGCGAGAGCGATACATATTATATTTTTAACACCGGATTAAAATCAGATACTACTTTTTTAACTTTAAAAGCAAAGGGCTCCAAATTTGTATTAGCCATAGATGGTTTTTATGGAGGGAATAATCAGAAATGGATTATCCTGCCAAGAAAAATTAAACCTGCAATAGAAGTAACTGTGTCGAATTTTATCTTGTATGATGGATACATTACAGGGATTGTCGAATGGAAAGATAACTCAAATAAAGAAGATAGTTATAAAATAAAAATGGCAAGAGAAGACAATTCATATAAATACGATCAGATAGGACAAACTGAAGCTGATTACGAAAGTATACAATTTAAATTACGAAGTGGGTATGGGCGTAATAAAAAGCACTGTTTTTATGTGCAGGCATCAAGCCAATGGGATAAATCAAATAGTGAAGAAGATTGCAGGATACCAATCTATCGAGAAAGTAATAATCCTCCACCTTCGGGCTATAAAACAATTACAGTTTATAACTGTCATGAAAAGAATAAAAAAATATATGTTTGGTCGTTTAATAATACAACCGGAGAAAAAATTAATCATGGCATTTTAGATAGAGGAAATACAACTGCAAGTAGTCCCTGTGGCAGGGATAAACCATTGGTCGTTAATTTGAAAGACGGCAATACGTATACGGTATATACATATGAAGAGCCAAATGAACAATGCTTATTGGGCCAAAGTCCGTCTCTAAAAGGAGGTAGCAATGGAGGAAATTGGGAGTTAATCATCAATACAAAATGTAGATTATGAAGAAGCAAAAGAAGCTACTAACCCGGACTGGCTGTCAATGCCGCTCAACAGCCAGCTCTCAATGCCAACACACGGGGGCACGGCAGCAAACCAATTATTCGATGAAACTGAAAAATAAAAAAACATAAGGTAGGCATCCCGAAACTACCTGAAAAGAAGTAGGGCGAAACACCCGAAATCGTAAATGCAGACATAAAATAATTTACTATGAAATCTTTTGTTTTCAGGTTTATCAGTCTATTTAACTTGATTTGCGTAGTATGCTGCGTAAATATTTATGGGCAAAATCCTTCATCAATATTTGGGAGTATTCACCTCAATCAGGCAACTTACGTTGCGTTTGTGGACACGTTTGGAAACGGATTTCACCGATCAACCCTAAATATTGAAGTTTGGAAAGTGCGATATGTGGATGTTATAAAGGATGAAATAAATCAAACGCGTGTTTACCTGAACGAAAAATTGCCCGAGGTCGAGATAAGCACTTCGATAGTAAAAATAGAAGATGGTGCTAATGTTCAATTTAAAGTGAGTGGCATACCAGACAGCGGACAATATATCGCTCTGTATTATTTTACTCAACATCCCGCCAATCTTAAGGTTTTTCAACCGCAAAGCCGGATAGAAGATGGAAGCGAAAGAGCCCATTTGAAATACGTTACAAATGCAGCGCTGAATATAGGTGTGAATAAGAAATATGGCACCTTTTCAATTTTACCCATAGAAAAAGAACAAAAATACCAGACGACCATATTCGCAAACACCACCGGCATTCGTCCTACAGGGTTCTGGGACTCGGTGGGCGATTTTTTTGAAGATGTCGCGGAATTAGCCTGGGACGGTGGTAAAGGGTTGGCAGGAATCGTGGTAGATGCGAAGGGTACTATTTTCTCTCAAGCATATGGAATCGGTCAAGCGTTATTTCGAGATGACGGCGTAATCATCCCCCGATATCGCCTAATCAGCGCTGAAGAATACGTTTGGGCGAACAAAAATTTTTTTAATAACAAGTTGCCTTCCATAAACAAAATTATGATCACCAATCTGTTGGGTTTGGGCAAAGCGCCCTTCGTTTGGCCTATTGGTGATGGAAGGATTCTAATGAATTTGGGAAGCCAGGGGTTCAAAAATCCTATGAAAATATACCTGAACGGGAATATTGAGGGCCAGGTTTTTATCCATGAGCTAACACATGTCTGGCAAGTTCACACAACTAAGGACATTCATTGGACCCTTAAGGCATTGAAAACGCAGGTCTGTAATATGTTTGGTTATAATGTATATAAGGTTGAATGTGGCCAAGAGTGGAAAACGTACAATCCCGAACAACAAGCCACATTGGTGGAGCTTTGTTATAAGAATCGAGAAAAAAGTAAATTTGATGGATGCGAACAAGCGTATGTAGAAGACCATGTCAGGCATAAAAAATTCGACAAACCCGTGACGCCTGAGTGCCGGGAGTTAATCAGCCAATTGGAGCGTGCAAAGAAAGCGTTGGAAAAAAGAAAAAGTCTGTTAGTTCGAAATAACAAGAAAACCAGAATCATTCCGGCAAGTGAATCTCAAACAGGCAAACCAATAATAGTCACTGCAACAATACCGGAAGAAGATTTTTTAAAAGACAAAACATACAGAGAGCTGAAAGCAGAAATCAGCCGCCTTAACCAGGAAAAAATTTCCTTGAACTGTAACTGACCCATATAAGCGTGGACTGGCGAAATTTTGTCTGCTGGGGCGAAGTGTTTGGGTGTTCATTCCCGCTGGCGCGAAGTGTTCGTTTGCTCATGAGCATTTTTAATGCGATACGAAATGTCTGAACCAGGTGAGCTACCCGTTGGGTATAAAAAGTAAACCTGAAAGGAAATCTGTCATGGGTAGAATTCACAAAATTATTCAAATAAGATGGACAACGCACGCTTTTCAAGATGGGTTCAGGTCAGTGGGGATAAAGTAATTGTTTACACCCAACCGAAATACTTCCGGATTTTTGCGTGGGTGTTATGCTTAATCACCCAACTTGGGCTTATCTATATCGTATATGCCAATGAGCAGGAGCCCTGGTTGGCATTGTTATGGGTTCCCTTAGGCATTATCCTGCTTTTTCATGCTACCCGAAATGTCGTGTTCAACCGAGCGAATCGGACCTTTTCGGTTAAGATATGGGGAATAACTTTCCGTAAAAAAACGTGGCAAAAAATGAGAAGCTACTCCCTTGGCCAGAAGATCATCCAATATGATCACCATCGCCCTCACGTTCCGGCAGACCATGGCTATCCACTTTATCTTCATTTTGACGCTGACAAAGTGTGGATCACGCAGGGCAGGCAAGCATCAGAATTACAACAACTTGCAATTGCCATTCAAGAGATGCTGGAAGCATAATTTTCAAACACACTCAAAATAATAAACTAATTTGCCATGAAAAATCTAATTCAAAAATTCGCGCTAATTGCGTTTTTTATCCTCAATCAAAATTATTCATGGGCACAATCCGGATTACTTGAAGAAGGCGCCGTTGAATCCGCACAAAGCAGGGTATTTATTTTCGTTGTTTTAGCGCTGTTTGGTTTCGGTGTTTTAATTTGGAATTTGACCCGACGCAACAAAAAATAACGCATGACCACCCAGGAAAAAAAACTCCACCTCATCGAATCCATCAAGCATTACCGCTTGTATAACTGGATAATGACTTAGTATTCGACCTGGAATCAGGGGAGGTCAGGGTAGAAGTACTCGGGCAGCCTACTTTTCGGCGCCCGTTTCGGGAGTTTGAAAAATTCAGCTTCGATCCCGGTTATGTTGTCAATGGCGTGGATCCGGGCGGGGTGCTCTACATGCACTTCAAAAACGGCGGCAAACTGCGCCTGGCACAATTGCGCGACCCCAACACGCTGGAGAATTTACAGCGGTTTGTGATCGGGGCGATTGGTTTAAGCAATTGAAAAGCAAGCCTGGAACTTTTCCGCCCGGAACCCCGTTTTTCCCCCATTCCACCTTAAAAACCATTTGAATGATGTCAACAACCATGAAGGAGCATGCAACCACCATGTCCCCACAAGAAGAACAAGCACACCAACTCAACCAATCCATCCAGCAGTACGAGCTCGAAGACTGGGTAGCTGCCATCCCCGGCGGCTTCCAAACCCTGCGCCTGTTTTCTGACTGGAAAATAGCGCTGCTGATCATCAAATTGGTGGTGTTGGGGTTCACCTTTTTAAAGGCTTACAGCGAACTCCCGCCCGGAGATTCAGGCTGGTTCACCGTACTTACTGTGGTCATTTTGGGGCTGGTGGTTTTTGCCCTCATCTTCGGCCTGACCCGGAAGGTTGTTTTTGACCTGGAAAACGGTGAAGTGCTCGTAACGCTGCTGGGAAACCCAATTTCCAGGAAGCCTTTACAAGATTTTAACGCTTTATCCCACCGGTATGGAACTACCTTGTACATCGAGTTCAATGACCTGTTTAAGGACCAAGGCAAAATTCGGATTGTAGATATGGGGAACGGAAAGGCATTAGAAAACCTGCAAAGCTTTATATTGGAGGCGCTGGCAATGAACAAAAAGGTGTCAGCTGTTCAACCCTCTATCCAACGCGAGATGATCTTAGCAGAAAAACCGGATACCCCGCTTTTTCCTGATCAAAACCACCGCATTTTGGACCTCGATGCTTTGAGAAACGCCGTTAGGAACGATACACAGCATCACAACATCAAAAAATTAGCGGAATTGCTGATCATGGCCCTGAACGACTGGCCCAGAGAAGCACTGGAAATTGAAGCCACCATCAAAGAAATGAAAGCATATTTTGGGGAGCCAATGACGGTTGAACGACTCAAAGGCAAGCGATTTGATTATTCGATGCCTTACAATTCCTGGCGACTGGAGGCCGGCGCTTCGCTCTGGCAGATGCTTGAGCTTTCCGCTAAATTGGAAAATGAAAGCGATTTTGATAAAATTGTGGCGCGGATATTGAATTATTATGACTCATGCGAATCGAGGGAGGCACGACGTTCCTAAGCCAAAAACTACTTATACAATGGCAGCTTTCTAATCCTAATCCCTCCTTCATCAATGGTAATCAGATTTCCTTCTTGCGCAGATTCGATTAATTCAGAGAAGTTTAGTTTTACAATTTCTCTAAACAGGGTTTCATTCATTGCTCCCAGGCGGAATGTAATGATAGATGGAAATTCTTCCTTAGACAGAGCCATGATTCTGGAGAAATCGAGATCATTGGTTAGAATAGTTTCCCCGGAGGTACGAGCAAAAGCAACAATGTCTTCATCAGGCATTTGATCCAAGCCAACGTCATAGACATGGCGCGCTGAATACCCAAAATCTTTTAGAATTTCGCAGAAGCGAGGGATAAGATTTTCGTCAAGTAAAAAATTCATGCAGCTGCGGGACTTAGTTTTAGGGGAAGATAGCGATCCTTAAAATGTGTCGCAGCGAACGCAATTGCTTCATAAACATCTTCAGTGCTAAGTTTGGGATATGCAACAACAATTTGCGCTACACTCATTCCCCCTGCTAAATAGGATAGAATGGAAGCAACTGTGATTCTGGTCGCTTCAATTCTGGGTTGTCCATCGCAGAAATCAGGATCGGCCACAATGCGCTTGAAGCCATTAAAATGTACATTTGACATCTGAATGTGATATTTATTCAAAGTTAAGCCTATTTTGTTGAACTGCCAAATGCTTGTACCTTAATTTTGAGCGGCCCGGCGCTTCGCTTTGGCAGAAAACCAAAACCTGATGATGTTTAAAAACTTTACCCCCGTAATTCTTTTTTGTACAGGCACTGCAATCGGCCTGCACGCCCAAAACCCGCGCACGGGGGCAGGCATCGCAACCTGCCCCGGAAGCGTTCCGGCCGCCGTTCAGGAAGCCTGGCCCTCTGATCCGTCTTTTCTGCATGGCTCAGAACTTTTTGAACTGGTCCATGCAGCACTCCAGCCCGACAACAGCCTCCTGGTTTGGGGATACGCCTACAAAGAACGCGTGGATAGAAATTTGAACGACGAAAATCAGGGAGTAACGCATTCCATTGAGCGCAACGAACTGCGGAGCACCCGCTTTTCGGCTACCGGGCTTTTAGACACCGCGTATGGCCATCGCGGCTGGGTGAATTACGTGTTGCCGCCGGACCTCAACGAGCGCATGTCGAACATCAAAATTGCCCAACTCCCCGATGGCAGGTGTCTGGTAGTTGCCGATATGAATGGGCAGAAAGACATCTTAGCCATGCGCTTTCAACCCGATGGCCGTCCGGATTCGACTTTTTGGGAATTGGGCTACGTTTGGTTTACCGCAGACCTTTCAACAAGAGACCGATTGCTGGACCTTGCCCTGCTTCCCAATGGCAAGACACGTTTGCTCCTGAGCAGCGATTACGAAAAACTATCCTCCGATTGCAGGATCGTACAATTGGACACGAAGGGCTTTCGCGATACCCTTTTTGATGTGGATGGCGTTTTAACAATCCTGGGTGGGACAGGGGCCTTCGGGGGCCAATTTCTGCCCGATGGTCGCGTTTTGGTGGTGGATTACGATATGGACTGGCTGAGCCTGTACCGGTACCTGCCGAATGGTTTACCTGATCTTACTTTTGGTCATTTTGGAAGGGTCAATACCCGCATTGAAGCCATTTATGATGATTTTATTTCGACATGGCCCGATGGTAGCTTCCTGATTTGCGGCCAGGAATCGCGCTTTTGTGAAACCGGCAAACCCGGCGGCAGTTTCAATCTACTGCGTTACGATGCGCACGGGCGCTTAGATACAGCCTTTGAATGGTCGGGACACGAAGGTTGGACAACAACCGATTATCTCAGAAACCTAACAATTCTGAGCGACACGACATTTTCTGCCTGGCGCGTCGGAGCCAATGACGGCGAGCTGTTACAGTACACTGCTTCCGGCAAATTACGGCATACCCCAACCCGGCGCTCTGATAAGCACCGGAGCCACTGGAAAGTTATCCCACTTGCCCTGGAGCAACAACTACTCATAGAAGCTGACCAGGAAAAATTTATTGCCCTTCGGCTGTTGCCGGATGGGAAACCGGATCCGGCATTCGGTTTGGATAGTGTGGCTTTGCGGAAAGCAGGCTATTTTTTTAAAAAAGAGAAAAAAGCCTCAGACATAGGTTTTGATTTGCACGTGGCGCCGGAGTCCATACCGCCCAACCCGTTTTCGGCTTTTGTTCTTTTGGATTCTTCTGCAACGGCGCAATTTATAATCGAACCGCTTCCGCTCTATTACAACAAGTTTAAGGGTTCGATGCCGCGTTTTGTTTCCTCGATTGCAAAAGCGACGCAGGAGGGCAATGCAGGCAACAACGTACACTTGAAACTGACAAAGGCAACGTTTCGGGTCAGAGACCCTCACGAGCGAGCAAAGGCAACGTTTCGGGTCACAGACCCTCACGAGCTGGCAAACATTCCTGCGGATCGCCTGAAAGGGTTGAGCTTAGTCAATTGCCGCCTGGATCAGATTCCGGCTGAACTGCGCCGGTTTACTGCGTTGGAATTATTGGAAATCCGTTATGACCCCGATTCCGCAGGGTTGATGCCGTCTCCCAAACGCCTAAATGCCCTGCTCGCCCTGTTCCCGAAGGTAGAAATCCTGATTCTCGCGCTACCCGGCGTCCCTGAAGCGCCAAAAGGGTTGAAAAATTTTAAAAACCTGAGGTTGCTGGACCTCGATCTGCCCGGGCTTAAGCATTTTCCAGAAGCCATCCCGCAACTGAAGCAATTAACGGAATTACACCTGCGCAACGTCGTGCAACCGGTCGCCATTCCCGCCTCGATTGGAGACCTGACAAATCTCGAAGTGCTGGAAGTCAGCGGAACCGGCTTCACGGCATTCCCCGACAGCCTTGCGCGGTGCGTGCAACTCCGGGAAATCAATGTTCTGACGACCGGGACTTTCGCCGCCTTTCCCGAGGGCCTGCTGGCTTTGCCCAATCTGGAACAATTTCGGCTGGAAATTTGCCAGCCGTCGCTTGAACTTAAAGCGCAGGGATGGGAACTTCGGCAAATCAGTAAAAGGGAAGGGAAGTGGTCTTATATTCGGATGAATGATTAATCAGCATGCCATGGAAATCAAGTTAATCCTCAAAACCTTTTTGTTGCCATCGCTCCTCGTTTTTGGATGTTTTGGCAGGATGGCCGTTGCACAGAACTACCACGATGCCAGCATCGAAACGGGTCAACGTTTTTATGAACTCGGGCTGATTGCTCGTTTTGCTGTTACAAGGCAAGTTGGAAGCAGCCGAAGCGCAGTACCGCCAATGGAAAGACCAGCGATTTGGGATTTATCCGAATAATAATCAGGATTTTCGGAAAATATTTCTGGATGATTTAAAGGACCTGGAAGCGGCGGGTATTGTTTTACTGAATGTGGATTATGGGACGGTGAGGGGGTGGTTGGAGTGAGAAGTACATTGCAATTCACACCCGCCTCAAAAACTCCGCCAAATGCTCCTCACTACTCCCCATTTGCAGCTTCTTCCGCAACCGGTAGCGGCTGATTTCCACGCTGCGCACCGAAATATTCATCAGTTGCGCAATTTCTTTCGAGCTGATAAGCCACGCTCCTGTTTTATTAAAACCATAAATCATGTACACCTTCGATATCCTCTTAGACCTCTCCAAAACCGGCTATCAAACTGAAATAGCGGAACAGCTGGAATTATGGATTGGTTACTTGTACGATTCGCGGCAAATCCTCAGTGAGGATTATACCTTTGTCCATGCCGCAAACAGGCTCCGGGTTTCCGTGACCTGCCCGGAAGCGGATGCTTTGGACTCCAAAAACAGCACGGTTTATGGCAAAGCATCGCTAAAGAAGATTGAAGAGGTCCTGCAAACGCCCGTGCAATTCATTCCAACCGGAACCGATCCGCGCTATTCGCCTTATTCCGAACAGGAAAAGCCTTCTTTTTATATCCTTTATTTTGCCGGTTTTACGCCTTTGATTAGTGGCGATTCCGGCGAACTGATCCCCCTGTATAAAATCCCGTTTACCTACCATGATGATGCCTGTTACAACGACATTCGCTCTTGGAGCAACAATTACGAACGCATTTACGGGCTTTGGTTCAACGG
>JBJXFD010000243.1:0-34768 GCA_046153985.1 Saprospiraceae bacterium | reverse complement strand
ACGCAACTGGAATCCAGCCAATCACTGATGACAAAGTGAGTTTTGACGCAATAGGGTCTATACGGGGAGTTGACGATAAGCCATAGTTGGCTGCAAGTAGAAACAGAAAAAATAAAAACATGACCTTGTATGAAAAGAATAATCAAATATATTTTCATCATTTTTTTGTTGTCCATTTTATGGGGTGTCTTTGTTCTCTTTGGCACACTAAATGGGTGGTGGCACCAACCGATTAGCAAAGACGGTAATACCCCCTCATTTAGCAAAACTGTCGAAAAAGAATTGGAAAGGGAATTTGTAGGAAACTTCGCAATGGCAATTATGAAAGACGGCGTACCAGAAAAAGAGGTCTTCCATACAGCAGGTAAAAAAGTTCATAAAAACACCATGTTTCAAGTTTCTTCCTTGTCAAAGTTCGTAACTGCGGTAGGTATAATGAAATTGGTTGAATTGGGGAAAATTGATTTAGATACTCCGGTAAGTAAATATTTGACAAGGTGGCAGTTGCCCCCGAGCGAATTTGATAACGAACAAGTTACTGTAAGAAGGCTTTTAAGTCACACAGCCGGATTGAGCGATGAACTGGGATACTCGGGATTTGAAAACGCTGATTCTGTACAAACGTTGGAGGCTTCTCTGACCAAAGCAGCAGATGCAGATGCGGGTGTAAGTGGCGTTGTCAAAGTTGGGATTGAGCCAAATTCCGGCTGGAAGTATTCGGGTGGAGGATTCACGCTGCTGCAACTTTTAGTAGAGGAGACGAGCGGACAATCTTTTAATGAGTTCATGAAAGACAATTTGTTCAAGCCGTTGAGCATGACCAGCAGTACTTATATATGGAACGACTCATTAAACAACAGACTATGTGAATTTTATCATACCAACAATACTTTGGCTCCTCATCTTTATTATACTTCATTGGCTGCCACTTCATTATATACATCATTGGCAGATTTGGAGATATTTTTTCAAATTTTTTTAAGAGGCAAGAATGGAGAGCCTACTGGCAGAGGGGTTATTAACCCTGAATCCTTAAAATTATTGAGAGAAACACATTGGGATATAATGGGTGAAGGAATTTATGGTTTGGGTTGTATGCTATACATTGATATTGAAAACAATGAAGATATTTTTGGACATGATGGTAAAAGTACACCTCCAATTAATACCGCAATTAGAATAAACCCAGTTACTGGTGACGGAATAATTATTTTAGAAACAGGAAATCCTGATTTGGCAACAAGAGTAGCAAGTGATTGGGTATTTTTAAAAACAGGAAAAGTTGACACGTTACTTTTTACCATGCTTCTGGGAAAAATGACAACAATTCTCATAATTGGGGTGCTTTCAATCTGCATTTTCGTTATAGGTACAGGAATATGGCGAACGAAAAGCAAAAATGCAGCCAACTAAGTGCTGCCGAAAATTGCTCCTAAACGTCGCACATTCGTATATTCAAACGTACATTCCTAATGACTAAACACGAAAAAATACATCAAACGCTACGCGAGGAATTTTCCGATGAGAAAATAATCTCTGGATATGTATCCCCTGATGATTTTGAAAGAAGCAGTTGCCATCCACTGGTGGAAGTTGTACGCAAAAAGAATTGAAGAAGATGTCAGAACAGACCACGAAAAGAGGAAGTTTGAAAGTGAAAAAGTCAGGAACCAGTTGAGATTCAGCGCATGAGTATCAAAAAGAAAGCATTAAAAACGTTATGAACAGCGAAATCATCATCTATCAAAACGCCGAAGGCAACATCAAAACAGATGTGCGTTTGGATCCGCTACGTTTACCTACCATTAAACTTCAGTAAACTTCATGTTAACACGGAATAACGTTTACCAAACTTTTAAAGTTTAGTAAACGTCCTGCGCCGCAAACACAAAGCATTGGATCAGGGTTGGTTAAAACTGGCGTCATCGAAGCAAGTTTTTTTTTATAGCGAGTTCTGGAAGAAAATTTTGCAACAATCAAAACAAGTGATAACTTGCTGCTCACCCATATAAATTCCCGAACAAGTAACCTTAGTACACTTCACGCTGCTTCTGTGGTTTTGTGTTAACTATGCGATTTGCAGCGTTCAGTAAAACAAAAAAGGATATATGGCTGAAATACAAAAAAAACGAACAGGGAAGCTGATCGCAATTCAGGACTCATTAGTTCAGGCGCGTTTTTTTGATGAAGTAATTATGGGAGAAACAGCCGAAATATCAGTAGACGGAAAGTTGCTTAAGGCAGAAGTCCTTCAAATCAAACCGGATCATACCAACCAGGGCGCAGGCATTGTGGAAATGCAGGTTTTTGAAGACCTCACCGGCGCCAAAATCGGTGATGCTGTGGCGTTTGAAGGTACGCCACTGTCCGTACTGCTGGGGCCCGGACTCCTCACAAGTGTCTGGGATGGTTTGCAAAATGCACTCTATGTATTGGGTCAGGAAGACGCCTACCTTCGCCCGGGAATGAAAGCGCCTCCTTTGGATGAAGAAAAACTTTGGGCGTTTACGCCTTTGATCAAGCAAGGCGATACGGTCAACGGAGGCGATACCATTGGCTCGGTTCCGGAGGGAAGGTTTGAGCATAAAATACTGGTTCCTTTTATTTTTGGTAAATGCACCGTTGAGTTTATTATTGAA
Organism: Saprospiraceae bacterium; assembly: GCA_046153985.1. GTDB lineage: Bacteria > Bacteroidota > Bacteroidia > Chitinophagales > Saprospiraceae > JABWAJ01. The sequence continues at coordinate 32,129 of JBJXFD010000243.1, read as the reverse complement.
AAAAAATCAGTCAATATTACACAAACTGTTGCTGTAATAAAAGATCAACTGAACCGTACGCATGAATTAAAACTTGCGTTCAGGCAGCCGGTAAAAAGCCCGATTCCGTTTAAAGAACGCACCATTCCAACAAAACCCATCTCAACCGGATTGCGCATCATTGACCTGCTTGCGCCTGTTGCTTATGGTGGAACCGTTGGAAACCCCGGGCCATTTGGTGCAGGTAAAACCGTCATTCAACATTTGCTTTGTAAATATGCGCTTGCCGACATTATTCTGATGGCGGCCTGTGGCGAGCGTGCCGGCGAAGCGGTGGAAGTTTTTAAAGATTTTGCAGAACTGGAAGACCCGTCAACCGGCGAGTCCTTAATGAACCGGATGTGTATTTTCGGAAACACCAGTTCAATGCCCGTTGCTGCGCGCGAAGCCAGTGTTTTTATTGCGCTTACCGTTGGCGAATATTATCGTTATCAGGGCTATCATGTCGTCATGCTTGCCGATTCCACCTCGCGCTGGGCCCAGGCATTGCGGGAACGGAGCGGGCGCCAGGGAGATATTCCCGGGCCGGAAGCTTTCCCCATGGACATCCCCGACCTGATCAAAGGCATGTACCAACGCGCAGGCGCCGATGCCAAAACCGGCGGTTCGCTTACCTTTATCGGAACCGTATCCCCCGCTGGCGGTAATTTTCAGGAACCGGTAACCCAGGCAACCATGGACTCAACCGGATGTTTCTGGGGATTATCGCAAGACCGGGCGGATGCAAAAAAATATCCGGCTATTGATCCGCTGGTTTACACTACATCCGTTTACGACAGCTTTATCTCCTGGAGCGACCGAAATAAAATATTAGACATCCTCCACAAAACAAACGGGATTGACCAAACCATCAGCACCATCGGGCTAAAAAAAGTACCCATTGATAAATATATTCTTTTCCAAAAAGGGCAAACCATTGATTTTTGCGTTCTCCAACAAAGTGGATTTCACAACTTAGACGCGTGTACCCGTCCGGAAAGACTCAACATCATCAATGAATCCATTCAGAATTTAATTGACAGCGATATTGAATTTGAACAGGACGATAAAGAAGACGATGTGTTTAAGCTATTTATTAAATTAAAATTCGATAACCTGCGCCAATGGTGGAAAGACTGGAACGAAAATGCGGAATCAGAGGAAGAATTGGCAAAACTTCCGGAAAGGATCAATCAATTTATTCATCAAAAGGAAAATAAATAATGATAAAAAAAGAAATAAATAAAATCAGTAAAATTGGCAAAGCCCTTATTTCTGTTGAAGGAAATCCGGGTGTAGCGCTCAATCATGTCGTTGAGTTGCTGGATGCAGAAAACGGCCAGCGCATTTCTTTTGCCAAAGCAATCAATATAAGCGAGGATGCGACAACTTTTCAGGTTTACAATGGCACGCAGGGGTTAAGCACGCGAACGAGAATAAGAATGCATGAAGCGCCGATGACCATTGGGTTTTCGCAAAACATGCTTGGCAGAAGCTTTGACGGGGTAGGGAATGTTGCGGACGGCGGCCCCGAAATTATATACAGCGAACAACTTTCAATACGACTTGATACACTCAACCCAACCGTTCGTCTTGTACCCAGCCACCCCATGTGGACTGGCGTTCCGATGATTGATGTTTTTAATACCTTAGTAAAATCACAAAAAATTCCAATTTTTGCCAGTCCTACCGAACCCTATAATCGCCTGCTCTCACAAATTGCAAAAGGAGCACAGGTTGATGTCATTATATTTGCGGGAATAGGCCTCAAATACGATGAATATCAGTATTTTAAAGATGAGTTGTCTGTTTCGGGTAATATGGATAAAACCATAATGTTTACGCACCTTGCCGGAGATCCGCAGATTAAAGGACTTATGCTGCCCGATGTAGCGCTGAGCGTTGCAAGAGCGTTTGCGGATGATGGCAAAGACGTGCTGGTGCTGTTGACCGATATGACAAACTGGTCGAACATACTCCGCAATGTTGCCAATTATCAGGACATGATTCCTTCATTACAGGGCTATCCGGGTTCTCTGTATTCCGAATTAGCGCGCCGTTATGAAGTCGCAGCGGATATTGAAGGTGCAGGTTCCATCACAATTATTGGGGCAACCACACTTGAATCATTGGAAGACCCGGTTCCTGATAATACGGGCTACATTACAGAAGGGCAATTTTTCCTTGAAGGGGGTAAATTAAAACTCGCGCGTTCCTTATCCAGGTTGAAACAACAGGTAAACAACAACACCCGGAACGACCACCGCGCAATCATGACCGCTATGGCCTCGTTGCTTGCCGATGCGGAAAAAGCCTACGAAGCAGCTGAAGTTGGGGCTGCGAATGATGAGTTTTCTCAAAAATTGCTGCGCTACCGGGCCGATTTTATAGACATCATAGAAGAGCCATTTGGAGATCCCATAAAATTAGACGACGCCCTTGATTTGTGTTGGGAGGTGCTTCGAAAACATTTCAAACCGGAAGAAACAGGTTTGAGCGCAAAACTTATTGAACAATATTGGGGTAAAAAGTAATTTTTATGCAAAATAATCTTGAAATGAAAGGCCAGGAAAATCTGGAGGGAATCGTTTCCAAGCTAAAAGAGCAGGGAATCAAAGCCGGAGAAACAGAAAAAAAGCGTCTGATAGACGCTGCCCACGAAAAAGTGGAAGCAATGCTTGCCGAGGCAGCAACCAAAAGCCAGGAAATTATAAAAAAAGCAAAAAGTGATGCCGCTCAAATCGAAAAAAACTCAGATGCAGCGATTTCACAAGCAGCACGCGATATGGTTGAGGCAACAAAAATTGCAATCACCAAACACCTTAAAAAAGTTTTTGGAAAACAATGTGAAAGCCTGATGAATCAGGAAGAATACCTTAAAGATTTATTGAAAATAGTATTAGAAACCATTCCAGGCAACAAAACCGTAGAAGTTTTGCCTTCACAGGTACAAAAAATGCAATCATTTATTGTGATGAGTGCTTTTAAAGAAAGCATAGCAATAAAACCGCTCGGGACAAGCGAAGCCAAAGTTGTTGTTACCTGCAACGATAATGCTGGAATTGAGTTTGTAATCACCTCAAAAGATATAGAAGATGGGCTGTTTTCCTTGTTAAATAAGGATTTATTAGAAAGAATCACCAATAACCAGGAGGATTAATTATGCCGAACGTAGTTTATCTTATGAGTAGCCTGCCATCGTTGGCTTTTGGGCAATCGCCTCCTCTTTCACTTGACAGTTTTCACAGTGAGGCAAAAGAACAGTTGTCTTCCAAAGATTTCGAAAAACTAAAGGAACTTGATTTACAAAACTTAACCGGAGCGGAAACCGGCGAGTTGGAAAAATTTGCAGAAGCAATTAAGCAACTAAAAGCCGACATGCTCGAAATACGAAATGCAAAAACAACAGGACATAGCCCGGATGTCATGCCATTGCTAAAAACAGCGCTGGATCAAAATCCGCTTGAACGCGAAAAAAGTATTATGAAATGGCAGTGGGATCACTTAACCAATATAGATTCGGTAGAAATATTTACAACTGCCGAAGTATTTGTGTATAAACTCAAGTTGCAAATCCTGCACAGGCTAAATTCATTCAATGCAGAAAAAGGCTGGAAATTACTCGAATCGGTCGTAAATCCACCCCAAAATATGGAGGAGGCTTAACATTATGGCAGTACTGAAAATTAAATATACAAAAACGGAAAGAACCAGACAAAAGAAGGTTCTTAAAGTATCTTTACGTATGCTTCCCCTGTTTGAAGCAATGGAAAAATTATTGATGGTGACCGTGAACACCATTGCGGAAAATATTGAACGGATAAAGGAAGCTATTGAGCAAAACAAAAAACAAGCCGAGCCATGGATTGCTGTAATGAGTGACTCCTGGGTTGATATTAATTCTTATGTATTGGTAAATGAGATCATTACAAAACCGGTAGATGTTGCAGGGGTTCGTGTACAACAATACGAAAAAGTAGATTTTAAGGTGGCGCCCATAACCAACGATACACCGCTTTGGGTAGATCATGCAATTGAGCTGATGCAGGATCAACTTCAGTTATTGGCAATAAAAAAATGCCTTGAGGATCAGATAGAAATACTTGAAGAAGAATTACTTGAAGTACGCTCAAGAGTAAAACTATTTGAAAACAGAAGAATACCCAATGCCAAAACAGCTATACGGAAAATTGGTCAGAAGCTCCAGGACGATGAAAGACTCATGATTGCAACGGCCAAAGTGGTAAAGACTAAAAAAGCAGAGGAGGTGAAAAAATGATTACAAAAATGAAAAAAATTACGCTGTTTATGTCAGAAACTGATGTAGATGCAGACCTGACTGTCTTAGGTCAGCTCGGCGTAATGCATATTAAACCTTTGCAGCCGGCAGAAGACGAATCAATAGCCAGGGTAAATGCACGTATTCTTCAAATGAATGAAGCCGTATCCATCTTAGAAAGATATGACAACACCCCGATTAGCGACTACGAACGCGATGTTGAACTTAAGTTTTCAGACAGACCAAGAGGCGAAATTACTTTAATGGAGCAAGTGCTTCAAACAGAAGAAACAAGGCTCGATAAAATTGAACTTGCTCAAAAACTTCAAAATGCCAGACAATGGTATCACGACTGGGGGAATGTATCCATAAATGAAATCAATAAACTTGAAGAGGAGGGTGTCTACTTAAAGCTGTACCTTCTTGAAGATGAATTACTTGAAGCATTGTCTAACCGCAAGGATATTGTAGTTGCCGGAAAACTGGATGGCCTGAATCGGGTGGTGTTAATCACTGAAAACAGGAACGAAAATTTAGAATACGACGAAATTGAGATTCCTGCATACCATTTAAATACACTTGAAGACAACATTAATCAAACTGATCGGGAAATAGCGGCAGCAGATGAGCAACTGCAACTACTTCATGTTCAAATGTCTATACTAAGAGCGGCATTAAGTGAGCGAATTCGCAGATATACCGTGCGAAACGTACAATACGTTGGTATTGACGTAGAAAATCAATTCAGATACTGGCAGGGATTTATTCCGGAACCATTCATTAATAATTTCACCAGCACTGCGGATAAGAATAATTGGGGATACCTGATTGAGGATCCAACGCAGGAAGAAATGGAAGAGGATGTGCCAACGCTCATCCGTTCCTCAAAATGGGCTGAATGGATACGACCGGTTATGAATTTTATGGGCCTTGTGCCCGGGTATACCGAAATTGACGTTTCGCGTGTTTTTATGATATTTTTCATGTTTTTCACAGGAATCCTTGTCGGCGATGCCGGATATGGGCTCATTTTTTTCCTGCTTACCCTGTTTGTGCACAGCAGGCAAAAATTCAAACCCAGCATTGAATTTTCTCTGATCTACACCCTTTGTGTCTCTGTTATGCTTTGGGGTGTACTTACCGGGACTTATTTTGGAGCCCGGCAAATAGCAGAAATCCCATTTTTAAGCCGGTTAATTATTGATCAATTGTCAAGTTTTGGCGGCGATAAAATATTTACGCAAAAATTTATGTTCGTTATCGGCGCCATTCATTTGTCTATCGGACATATCCAAAAAGGCTTGAAGTACATCAACAGTGTAAAAGCAATCGCTCAAATCGGCTGGGTTGCCATTGTATGGGGATTATATCTGATTGTGAATCAGATGGTATTGGGAGAAGCTGCTCCCGGCTTTATAATTTGGTTATTTGCAGGAGGCGCACTGCTCATCGCATTATTCTCAAATCCAGGAACCAATTTTTTCAAAGGAGTTATAACATCGCTCAGCGAGTTACCACTAAGCATCATCAACGGATTTTCTGATATAATTTCTTACATAAGACTTTACGCGGTGGGTTTAGCAACCGTTCTAATGGCCATTAGTTTTAACCAAATCGCGATTGGAGAAGGCATAACCACCGTATATTCAGGAATTGTAGCCGTCATTGTATTAATATTGGGTCACGGACTCAACATGATATTGGCCGTAATGGCAGTTATTGTTCACGGCGTGCGCTTAAATATGCTTGAATATGCCGGGCATGCCGGCGTCGAATTTTCAGGTAATGAATATAACCCCTTCAAATTAGAAAAAACCGATATTAATTGATAAATTTAACATCATGATATTAATGACAATTTTAGCAGCAATAGGATTTGGCAGTCATGCCATAACAGTTGGATTAGGCGGCCTGGGTTCTGCAATTGGAACCGGAATAGCAGCATCGGGCGCTATCGGGCTTTGGAAGCAGTCCATCAAAGAAAATAAAAAAATGCCTTCGCTGGCCCTTGCAATCGTTGGTATGCCACTAAGCCAGACCATTTACGGTATGATTTTTATGAACTCGGTAACGACTGCAAATTTGCCGGCCGAAGCCGATGTAAACCTGATGATCATTGCGCTGTTCGTAGGGACGGCGATTGGGGCATCCGCAATTATGCAGGGCAAAGTCGGCGCCGCTGCCTGTGCGAACTTAGCGGTTGATCCTAAAAAAGGAGTTGGTATGTATATCGCAGTTTTGGGCATCATCGAAACCGTTGCGCTGTTGGCCATGGTATTTGGGATGGGGGCTATTCCTGAAGGGTAATTCTGAAAAATCCAGTGTTTTGTTGGCGGCACTAAAATGAACGGAGTATGTCAGAAGTCGAAGATTTCATCTATCAATTTGAAGGAGATCAACGTAAGGTGATGCTTCATCTTCATCATTGGTTGACAATGGATTTGAACCTGGCCGAAAAGATTAGATTTAAAATTCCGTTTTACTATGGAAGAAGTTGGATTTGCTATTTAAATCCCGTCAAAAATAATAAAGTCGAATTTGCATTGGTGAGGGGAAATGAGCTTTCAAACGACCAGGGAATTTTGCAGAGCAAAGGAAGAAAACAGGTTTATAGCCTTGAATTTGAAAAGGTAGCTGAAATCCCCATGCAACAACTGAATGAAGTCATTCAGGAAGCAATTCTACTTGATGAAACTAAACCGTATGCATCAAAAAGAAAATTAAAGTAAAACAAGCGCTAAACCAGCCCATGCAACTCCTCCAATTCCGCAATCTCATAAGTCGCCTTAATCGCTTTGGAAGTCTCCTTCCCCGGATTATACCAACAAGTATCCATCCCATACTCTGCCGCCCCCCGAATATCGGCGTTCAGATTATCCCCCACCATCAGCACGGTTTTGTGGTCGGGCCGCCCAATGGCCTCAAAAGCATAATCGAAAAATGCGCGATCGGGTTTGGCGTGGCCGATTTCGTCGGAAACGACTACCATTTTGAAAAAAGCCGCTAATCCCGACCGGGTCAGGCGTGGCCGTTGCACTTCTTTGAGGCCGTTGGTGACCAAAGCCAGGTGATGGGTTTGGTGCAGTTTTTCCAACAAAACCTGGGCGCCCTGAATCAGTGCGCATTGCTGCGAAAGGTGTTCCAAATATGCGGCTGCAAACTCCTCCGCGTCGTAATGGCGGCCAATGGCGTGAAAAAACAAATCGAATCGCCGCGTGCGCAGTTCGGCTTTGCTCAGTTGGCCATGCTCAAAAGCCTGCCAGCATTCGCGGTTGATGCTGTTGTAAACCGGGTGGTAGTGGTCTTCAAATAGTTCGCCGAAATCCTCCAGCGCGTTCTTCAGCGCTGCCCCTTCCGAGTGGTTGAAATCGAACAGGGTGTTGTCGGCATCGAAAAAAATCCAGTTGTAGGCCATAGTCAGATTTTTACGCCGCAAATATTCATTCATTTTTTCGGTAATCCACGCAGCATTTTGTAACTTGTTTTGCGTACAGGAAGCATGCAAAACGGGGAAAGCCATCTTATTCGCCTCCTCGAAGGCTGCCGACGGGGCGATCGGAATTGCCAGCGGAAGCTTTACGAAAGCTTTTATGGCTACGCTATGAGTATTTGTCTGCGTTATTCCGGATCAAAAGAAGAAGCTTCCGAAATTCTCAACGATGCTTTCTTCAAGGTATTAACAAACATAGACAAGTTTAACCCGGAACAGCCATTCAAACCCTGGTTGCGCCGCCTGCTCATCAATACCGCCGTTGATTATTCCAGAAAAAAGCATCGTTTTTCCATCACGATCGAGCTATCTGAAACTGCAGACCTGCCCGTTGAAGAGCTGGCCATGCCTGTGCTTTCTCCCGACGAAGATGTGCTGCCAGTTTTGCAGTTATTGTCTCCGGCTTATCGCATCGTATTTAACCTATACGTCATGGAAGAATATTCTCACCGGGAAATAGCTGCGCTGTTGGACATTTCCGAAAGTGCTTCCCGTTCGAATCTGGCCCGCGCTGTGGAAAAACTTCGGGTGATTCTGATGCAAAGGGGGCGCAAATTGATTAAAACGCATTGATTATGGAAGATTTTTTTAAACAATTCAGGACGAACTGGCAAAACCGCCCCGATCCATCTTTTGACGAAAAAGACTGGGAGGCTTTGCAAAAGGATCTTGACCGGCAAACTTCACGACGCCGGCTTGCTGTTTTTCCCTGGTGGAAATTCGGCGTACCGCTCGTGTTGCTGTTAGCGGCTTCCAATTTGGCGTTTTTTATGGAGTGGAAGCAGTTGCGCCAGACTCTGAATTCGATTGAAAAACAACGCGATACGATTTGGATGACTTGTGTTGAATACCGAGCCGATACTATTTTTCGGGACCGGGAAGACTTAGACAAAGCGTCGAATTTCTGGCCTAACCGCCTGTCTGGTAATCCGGCTTACGCCGGTCTTCAGGAATTTGAAATGCCTTGGGCCTCCGGACAGAAAGGCATTCACCTCCTTTCGCAGTTCGACGCCACAACGACTTTTGTACCTGCCCCTTTGGCAGCAGACCCGGAGGCGCCTCCCGGTGAGAAGACCATTGAAAAGGAGGTTCAGCCCAACTCTTTTTGGGCTGATTTAGAACTGTTAACGCTTCCGGTTTTCCCTGCTTTGACAACTAAAGAACCAGGATTGCCAGCGCCTGTATTTTTACCATTGTCGGTTTCAAAACACAAAAAAAGCCTGAAACAAACCCTGTATACGCTGCGCCCCAAAGCTTTCGCCGCCGGAATAGAAGGCGGTTGGACCTATCCGATGCAAAAAGGCGTGCAATCTCAATCCGGATATTCAGCCGGAATTTCGGCCTCAATTGGTTTTTCTAAAAATATTTGGCTATGGGCAAATGCAGGGTATTTTAATATTCACTTCAGGGCTGGCCGCATGGGCGATGATATTGGCATTCCTTTGGTACCGGCGCCTTCTGATGATTTCAGCTTTCAGGAGGCGGAAGCGTCGCTGCCCGCTTTGCAGTACGGCGTTGGCTTTGATTATCATTTTCGGGCAGCAAAACGGTTTAAGCCATTGGTTGGTGCGGGTATTGGGCAAATTTCCGGAATACCGTACGAAGTCACTTACGATTTCATCAAAGTTTCTGAAGGCATTGAATGGAGCATTGACAAGCAGGTGACGCCTCAAGGAAGGATGCCGGGGTTTTTGTTCGCCCGAACTGGCTTCGACTATGAAATTTTCGGGCGCTGGCATTGGCAGATGATGGCCTCCTACCGGGCATCCCTGAACCAAACAGCGCGGTATTTTCCACAGGTTTGGGGTTTACAAACCGGCTTATTGTATCATTTTTAAAAAAGAATGACTCAACGCAGCATTTTGCAGGACAAGATCCGTATTGACAATCAAACCCGGGTTTCATTTTCTAACATTTAAAATTTGCTAAAAATGAAACAGAACTTATTGTTTATGCTCTTCCTGCTCGTCGTGGGAATGTCCTGCAAAAAAGAGGAAATTCGCGTCAAAGACGAATCGTACCAACCGGATATGAGTCCTGCGAAGTTCGCAAACAGCACCCGCCTGACTAATCCTTATTTCCCCATGGAGCCTGGGAAAAAATACATTTTTGAAGCTACCGGCGAGGATGGCGTTGAACGCGTGGAAGTGCAGCGCCTGAATACAACGAGGGTTGTTCAGGGGATTACCTGCGTTGTAGTCAATGACAAAGTTTGGCTCAACAACATCCTGATAGAAGACACCGACGACTGGTATGCGCAGGACAACGAGGGCAATGTCTGGTATCTGGGCGAGGAGGTAGACAACTTCAATGCCGACGGCAGCTTTAAAAACCACGGCGGCTCCTGGGAAGCGGGGATTGATGACGCCAAAGCAGGCATTGTGATGCTGGCAAATCCCCAGCCCGGGATGTCTTACCGTCAGGAATATTACTTCAATGAAGCAGAAGATGAGGGCGAAGTGGAAGCCATCGGGCAAACGGTGGTTACGCCCTTCGGCACGTTCAACAACTGCATTAAAACCCGCGACTGGACTGAGCTGGAGCCGGATGCCGTGGAAAATAAATTTTACGCCCCAGGAATCGGTTTGGTAAAAGCAGTCAACCTGGAAGACGGCGACGAAGAAGTCCTTGTCGGGATTGAATAATTCACCATTTTCAAAAAAAACAACCATGAAAAAGATCATTTTTTTCCTGCCGGCACTCTTGTTGGTGCTGTGTTTTCAATGCGAAGACGACGACATCGCACTTTCAGACCTGCCGGAATTTGTTCAGAGCTATATTCAGCAAAACCATCCTGGTGCTGAAATAGAAGAAGTAGAAACAGATACGCTTTGTACCGGAGAAGCCGTGTTGGAGGTAGAGATCGAAGTGTCGGAAGATGTAGAATCGGAATTGGTTTTTAGTGCAGAAGGGACTTTGTTGTTTACCGCAAGCGAAATCCAAACCAATGAGTTGCCTGCTGCCGTTACTTCGGCCATAGCTAGTCAATTTGCAGGGCATACCACCAAAGAAGCCGAACGCCTTGACCTTTCGGATGGCAGCGTGCAATATGAAGTTGAATTGAAAAACAGTTCGCAGACAATCGAAGCTTTATTTTCTGCTGACGGCGAGTTGATCTGCTCTCAGGTAGAAACGGAAGACGACGACGACTGAGTAAGAGGCAAGTAGGCAAGGGGCAAGTAGGCAAATTGGCAAGTAAGCAATTTGCCCTTTGCCTCTTGCTAACTTGCCCTTTTCCTCTTGCCCCTTGCCAACTTGCCCCTCAATAATTCGCATAAATCCACTCCAGCACTTTCTCCATCTCCTTGCGCACGTCATCTGCTGGCACGCTCAGGTTATTGTGCATGAAACTGAAAATCATCGTTTTACCACTTTTGGCGCAAAGGTAGCCGCTCAGGCAATGGACGTGGCGCAGGGTACCCGTTTTGGCAAACACATAAGGATCTTCGTCCTTGTCGCCGGCGTACCAGGCTTTGATGGTTCCGGAAACGCCCCCCGCGGGCATCATGGCAAAAAGGCGGTCGGCGGGCACATCGCTGTAGAGCTGAAAAAGCGCCTGCACCACCGAACCCGGGGTGGCCATGTTGTAGCGTGAAAGGCCCGAACCATCGGTCCAGAAAGGTTCCTTCGGCATCTCGCTGAAAAACTTCCGCTTGGCGTAGTCTATCATTTTGGCGGTGTTCATCACACCGAAGACTTTTCCGGAACTCGTCAGCAGCAATTGCTCGGCCAAAAAATTGTCGCTTTCCTGCATCATTCGGCGGTAAAGCGCCGGGGAGGCCTTCACGTGTAAGGTTTTGAATTTTTGCGGCAAGCTGAATTTTTCCAGCAACCCGACTTCTTTCCCCAGCGTATCGCCGAGCAGGTTGGCAATCATTTCCGGGCTGCATTGATAGGGAATCTGCCGGTCCAGCCGGTTCGCACTGCCGGCTGTTGCGTTGTACTCGATGAAGTTGCGGTATTCTTCCCGCCGCAGGATGGCGCGTTCATTCGGCAGGTCTTTGTTGTAGACTAAGCGCTGCCGGAAAAACTCCGGGAATACTTCAAAACCGTTGCCCGATTTGCGCACGGCCGCCATGTTCCCGTAGATGGGGAATGGCGATTTTTCAACCTGGTAATAATCGCCGTAATCGTCCCAGGCCCAACCCGAACCAAAACGTTCGTCTTTGTAGTTGGCGGGTGAAAAATACAGGCTGCCTTTGTGGCTTTTCAAAAAGCTGAACGCTGTGCTGTCCGGGAAAAAATCGGGGTTCAGAAAAAGCGGATTGCCACTGCCCCAGATGATGAGCGAATCGCCCTGCTCCTTATAATAAAAGGCAGGAATGCTATCGGCCAGCACTTTCCAGGCGGTGTAGAGGGTAAAAATTTTGATGTTGGAGGCGGGGGTAAAATAGAGGTCGCCGTTTTTGTTGTAAATCATGCGCTTGTCCTCGGCGTCAAACAAGACGAATCCGGTGAAGCTTTTCGCAAAAACGGGGGATTCTTCGACTAAACTATTGAGGGTTTTAAAGCTCTTGGCGGGCTTTTTGGTTTGGCCGTAGCCGGCAAAGGAGCACATAAATAATGCTGCAAAAAGCAGATATTTGCCAGTCATTTTGATATTGATCACAGGAATCATAGAACAATTTGTCATGGAATACAGATTTTCACTCGTCGTCATTTTACTTGCCTTGTTTTTGCCGGGTGTCCGTGCACAAACAGAAACACCGGGTATCCTTCACTGGTTTCAGGAGTCGGAAAATGCGATTGTCGCGCTAAAAAACGAAAAAAACCTGATACCGTTGCAGCGTTTAGACACTTTAAAAGTTGCCAGTATCGTCATCCGCCTGCCAAAGGGCAATTTTTTTCAGGCGACTCTCGATCAATACCTCCCCACCGTACAAATGGGCGTAGGGGTTTCAGAAGATACAGATTATCAGGCTTTAGCCAAAAAAATCGGACAAACTTATAACGTGGTCATCGCCGCCGTGGATGCAGATGCCATCCGAGATGATATTGTAGGGCCTTTCAAAATGATGGATCGCTTTTTTAACGCTTTGCGCCAGGAAACCAACTTTATCCTCGTTGTTTTTGGTCAGGGGGAAGTCTGGGCAAATCTTGCTGTACACAATTATTCGGACGTGCTGTTGTATGCCCCCCACAACGACCGCTTCACACAATCGCTGACAGCGCAGGCGATTTTCGGCGCTGCCGGAATTGCTTCCAAACTGCCGTCCGACCTGAGCCATACCTACCGCAAAGGGGACGGTCAGGACATTCCGGGCGGATTGCGTCTGCGCATTTCGCCGCCGGAAGCCATCGGCATCAACGGCGATTCGCTGCGAAACGGCATCAATACCGTCCTGATGGAAGGCTTGGATGCGCATGCCTTTCCGGGTGTTCAGGTGTTGGTGGCCAAAGAAGGGCACATCATTTACCACCAGGTTTTCGGCAAGCAAACGTACGACCCCGCCTCGCCCCCGGTGGCGCATCAGGATCTTTACGACTTGGCTTCCCTCACCAAAATATCCGCCAGCTTGCCGGCCCTGATGCGGTTGGTTGAAGAAGGCAAAATCGGCTTGGACGACCCTTTAAAAAATTGGTATCCGAAATTTAAAAAATCCAACAAAAAGAACCTCACCTTGCGCCGGTTGCTCACCCACACGGCTCAAATCAAAGCCTGGATTCCTTTTTGGCGCAATACCCTGAAGAAAAACGGAACTTTTAAGAAGAACACTTTTCAGCGCGATTCGACTGCACAGTTTAATGTAAAAATCACAGACAGCTTGTGGTTGCACGAGCAATACCGCAACAAAATTTTTAAAGCCATCAAAAAATCAAAACTCAACAAAGCACCGGGCTACGTCTATTCCGATATGTCTTTTTACCTCTATCCTGAAGTCGTGGAATCGCTCACCGGCCAGCCTTTTGAGGCCTATCTAAAAAGCACATTTTACCACCGAATGGGCGCGTATAGTCTGATGTTCAATCCATTGCGATATTACCCTAAAGATTGGATCATCCCCACTGAAAACGATACTTTTTTCCGAAAAACCCAGATCCACGGCGTCGTACACGACGAAGGCGCCATCATGCTCGGCGGGGTTTCGGGCCACGCCGGCCTTTTCGGCAACATCACAGATTTGGCCAAGTTGATGCAAATGTACCTGAACGGGGGCACGTACGGCGGCGAGCGCTACCTGTCGGAAGCGACCCTGAACACCTTCAATAGTCGCCCTTATGAAAGCGAAGGCATTTATCGCGGCATCGGATTTGACAAACCTTTGTTGAAATACGATCCGGAAAAAAGCCATACGGCTGCTGCTGCGAGTGCGGAAAGCTTTGGCCATTCGGGTTTCACCGGCACCTTTGCCTGGGTGGATCCCAAAGAACAACTCATTTTTATCTTTTTCTCCAACCGCGTCTACCCGACCCGCGACAACCGGAAATTGATTGAAATGCGGATTCGGCAGCGGATTCAGGAAGCGATATATAGGGTGGTCAGGGAATAGTTGGCAGGATTTTAGTTGGCAGTTGGCAGGCGGGGTCATCTGGCAGGGAGCGTCACATTTCTTTGAAGTAATCGAACTCCGTGAAACTCCTTTTAACTCCGCGAGACTCTGTGAAATTAGATAACGCGGAGTTTCACGGAGTTAACACAGAGTTTCACGGAGTTAGATGGCGGGGTCAGTTGGCAGAGGAGCGTACATTTCCTTGAAGTAATCAAACTCCGTGAAACTCCTTTTAACTCCGCGAGACTCCGCGACATGTCTTACTATTTGAAGGCGCTTCTGTTTTGTACTTTCCCGCTGGTGGGACAAGCCTTACGCCTTTGCAGGGAATTAAGCGACCTAAAGCCCGCGAAACGATGCATGACGGGCGCTATGTTTCGCGGGATTTAGTCCGCCGAGATCTTGTTTTTAGGCGGACTAAAGCCCGCGAAACAAGACACAGCGCCCGAATTCACCTTAAAATTAGGAGCAATTCAATATGGAATACCCGTTACTATCATCCGTTTTCTACGAGCGCGAAGACGTCGTTCAAATCAGCAAAGACCTGCTTGGCAAATATTTGCTCACTGAATTTGACGGACAACTAACAGTCGGCAAAATTGTGGAAACCGAAGCTTACCGGGGGCCCGACGACAAAGCCTGTCACGCATGGAACAACCGCCTCACCGACCGCACCCGCGTTATGTACGAGACCGGCGGGGTGGCTTATGTTTACCTTTGTTATGGGATGCACCACCTCTTTAATGTAGTGACCGGCCCGAAAGGCATGGCCCACGCAGTGCTCATCCGGGCCATCGAACCGATCCACAATGTAGAAACCATGCAATTGCGCAGGAATATGACGGCGCTCAAGCCACAACTCACATCCGGTCCGGGCGCCCTGAGCCAGGCACTTGGCATCAAAACGTCCTTTAATGGGTTGAATCTGATGGATTTGGCTTCGCCCATCCGGATTGAAGATCGCGGTGAAGTGATTGCCGAAAGCGATATTTTAGCCGGCCCGAGGGTAGGGGTGGAGTCGGCAGGCGAAAGCGCCTTGTGGCCCTGGCGGTTTGTGGTTAAGGGTTCTGTTTGGGTAAGTAAATTCCGAAAGTAGGGCTTATATCAAATCCCTCAATTTAAACATTACCTTCAGCTTCTCTTCCTGGCGTTTTATATTAAGGTGTATTTTTTTACCCGTTCGGCCCTGCATTTTATGCGCGATGCCTTCCAGCGTGAACAGAGCGGCAGGCAAGCCATTGAGTGTTTTAATTTCGTCGCCCACCTTCAGGCCAGCTTCTTCTGCGGGGCTGCCCGGCACCACGTTCAGGATCACAAAACTTCCAAGGTTGGGGCCGGAAACGGCGAGGAGCATGCCGCTTTTGTCGTATTGAAATTTATCTTTAAAAGCCCGGTTGGGGAGCAGGTAAAGTTTGCTGCGCACGTAGTCAATAATAACCGTGAACCGGCTCAGAATTTGATTCCCGAGAATGCCATTTCGGTTGTTGAGGTAGGAGGAATCTATGTCGGGGGAGAGTTCCTGAAAATTGGTGGTCACGCTTTCAAAAGAGAATCCGGCAAGTCCAAGGCGTGGAATGCGGCCCATAAAGCCATCAATGGTACCGCCCAGCCCCATGCCGATACTGCTTCGGATGACGTGTGCAGGCAGGTGGAGTTTGGTATTGGTGTTGGTATGCAGCATCAGCGCAAGGTTGGCGCCAGAGTCCATCAGCAGTTTAACTTCTGTAGAATCTTCGCTGCCGAGGCGGGTATGCGCGATGAGGTAAGGTTTGTGGCGCTTGATTTCTACGGGCATTTCCACGTAGTCTCCTTTGGGTGCATTGAAATGAGCGGGGTCGTACAGCGTGATTTTCCGGATCCGATAGTCAATTTTCACCACAAAACGCCGGAGGAGGTCGGCGCCGAGGATCCCCTGAACGTTGATGCCTGCAAATTCTTCAAAGCGGAGGTAATCTTCTTCCAGCACCAGAATAGCGTGGTTAGTTACGTACAAATCATGCATTTTGATCCGGATGCCGTGTGCGAGATAGGCATACAATTCCGTTTTCAAATCCGATCCGATCAAAGGGAAACGGCGTTTGTAGTCAACCTGGAGGAGATCAGTGATCTCACGGCGGGTGAGAATCGTATGTTCGGCTCCGGTATCAAAAATAAATCTTAACGGAAAAATGTCGTTAAAGACGATTTTGACGATGATGAAATTGTTTTCATACTCAAAAGGGATTTCCACTTTTTTCAAACCCTTCGGGAGCATCAGGTCGCGCCGCTGTGCCCTTGATTCAAAAGGGAAAAAGAGCGAAACCAACGCTAAAATCAGCAGGAATCGGTTCATATTTTGTCGGGAGTGTGAAGCCATTTTAAGCAAGTATTGATAACTTAACCAACAATTTACCTTCAAATAACGAATAAGGTACGACATTTAAAGTCGCAATATAATTTTGTATCTTGCTATTTTTAAAAAAATCTCTTTTTGCATTCTTGGTTTTTTCAGACTTATTTAGGACTTTTACGCTCTGGAGTTAGTGTTAAAAGGACACCTAATGTGACAAAATGAACAACTTAAATCATCAAGTGTTCCCCACTAACTGCTCAACTTAACACTCGAAGAAGGATAAACAAAGAAGGAGTTACATTTTGTTAACTAAATCGGAGTATTGTATGAAGCTTAAAGTCAACTATTTTGCCAAATGGTTGCTACTCGTACTGGCTACCGGATTATGTGGGTCTGCATTTGCGCAGCGCACAATTTCCGGCACCATTACAGATGAAGCAACCAAAGAACCGCTAATCGGCGCGAACATACTGGTGGTAGGAACCTCCACCGGTACGATCACTGATTTTGACGGTAAATACGAGTTGAAACTTCCGGATGGCGCAACCCAACTGGAAATTTCCTACACAGGCTACTCGTCGAAAACGGTAGCGATCGGTGCATCAAACGTGATGGATCTCACCCTGTCGGCTGGCCAGTTGCTGGACGAAGTCGTGGTGGTGGGTTATGGCACGCAGAAGCAGCGGGAAGTAACGGGCTCGGTATCGAGCGTGAAAGCCGAAGACTTCAACGGCGGTAACATCAACGACCCGCTCCAGTTGGTGCAGGGTAAGGTTGCCGGTTTGTCGGTCTCCAAGGTCGGCGGTGACCCGAACGGTGGTTCTTCCATCCGTCTTCGTGGTTTGTCTACGCTTGGCGCCAACGCCGAGCCTTTGGTTATTATTGACGGTTTGATCGGCGCCTCTTTGGAAAGCGTTGACCCGAACGACATTGCTTCCGTAGACGTCTTAAAGGACGGATCTGCAGCGGCAATTTACGGTTCACGGGGCTCCAGCGGGGTTATCCTGATCACAACCAAAAAAGGAGCAAAAGGCACTACTTCTGTGGAGTACAATGGCTATCTCAGCACCGAATCCATTGCCAGAAGCGTGGATGTTGCTTCTGCGGAAGAGTTCAAGCGTTTGCGCCCAACTTCTGACCGCGGCAGCAATACGGATTGGCTCGACCTGGTTACCCGCGATGCCGTTTCGCATGCACACAACATTGCGTTGTCTGGGGGTTATGCAGGAACGTCTTATCGGGCATCTTTCAACATCCGGAACATTCAGGGTGTTGGATTAAACGATGGTTTCCGCCAGCTCAACGGACGTTTGAACCTGACGCAAAAAGCGTTGAATGATCGCCTGACTTTAGGCGTCAATCTGTCGGCTACCAACCGCAAGGCGACATACGCATTCCGCGAAGCATTCCGCTATGCAGTGACGTACAACCCGACTGCGCCAGCTTTTTTCCCGGCAAACAGCACCAGCCCGATTGCAGGCAAGTATGGCGGCTACTACCAGGAGGAAAACTTCGACTTCTTCAACCCGCTCGCCATTTCCGAGCAAGGCATCAACCAGGGCGATATCAAAGAATTGGTGATGAGCGCTCGCGCTGACTACCAGTTGTTTGATGGTTTTACGGCGTCTATTTCTTATGCTGCACAGCGCGAAAGCGAGCACTTTGGCAGCTTCTATGACAAAGACGCTTATTTCCGCGGTTTCAACACAGACGGTTCGGCGAGCATCAGTACCAATGACCGCCTGAATGAACTGTTTGAAGTAACGGGAAATTACACCCTCGGCTTTGGCGGCAACAACGTACTGACTTTGCTGGGTGGTTATTCCTGGCAGAACAACGACAACTACGGCTTGGGCGCCACCAACGGCGACTTCATTTCCAATGACCTGAGTTTCTACGGCATCGCCGCCGGACAGGACTTAGATCGCGGACGTGCTGCACTTGGCAACGGACGCGATGTTTACAAAGTCATCGCTTTCTTTGGCCGGGTTAACTTGAACATCAACGACACCTACTACCTGATGGCTTCTGCCCGCCGCGAAGGCAGCACACGCTTTGGCGAAGGCAACAAATGGGGGATTTTCCCGGCTGTCAGCGCCGGCGTAACGCTGAGTAACTTAATAGACATCAGTGGCGTAGACAACCTGAAACTTCGGGTTGGTTATGGCGAAACTGGCGCTATCCCGCCTTCCAGCCTTCTTGCTCAGCGTACGTATGTTGAGCGCGGTTCTTTCTTCTACAACGGTTCTTTTGTACCGGCTTACGGCCCGGATCGCAACCCGAACCCGGACCTGAAGTGGGAAACCAAAGGCGAACTCAACGTAGGTTTGGACTTTGCTTTGGCTGATTCCAGGCTGACGGGTAATTTTGAGTACTACAACCGTCGCACCCGTGATTTTATCTACGAAGTAAACGTACCAGTACCGCCAAACCAGGCTGCTCGTACCTGGGCTAACTTGGAAGACGTAGAGTTGAACAACTCGGGTATCGAATTGAGCCTCGGCTACCTTTTCGGAAACAAGAGCGGTTTCAGCTGGGAACCACGTGTCCTGTTCTCTACCTACAACACAGTATTGGATACAATTGAAACAGATGGCGATTCGAAATTTCCGTTCTTCCAGAGCGGTGGCCAGGTATTCAACGATTTCACTTCACCCGGCGCACCTGGTCTGAACAACCTGCCAACTATGGTTGTTCAGGGTGGACAGGAGATTGGCCAGATGTGGGGCTATACTTTCGATCGTGTTGGAGAAACCGGCAACTTTGTTTACAAAGACCTCGATGGCAATGACACCATTGACGTACGGGATCAGTCGGTAATTGGCAACGGTTTGCCTGACTTTTCACTGGCTTTGAACAACACCTTTACTTTTGGTGACTTTGATTTCAACTTCTTCCTGCGCGGAGAATTTGGTCATGACCTGATCAACAGCTTCCGTACTTTCTACGAACCGCTGGGATCACGCCCCATTGAAAACTTAGTTGTAACGGAGTATTTCAACGAAAATCTGACGGCTACGCCGGCGTTCAACAGCTATTATGTGGAAAAGGCTTCGTTTATTGCCTTAGACAACGCCACACTTGGCTATACGCTGAAATTGCCAGCAGGCAGCAACTTTAAGAAACTTCGTTTGTACCTGTCGGCTCAGAACCTGTTCTTTATCACGGATTATTCCGGGGTAGATCCTTCGGTTCGCTATGCTGACCCGGGTGGAGCAGACAACGGTGGTTTTGCAGGCCGTGAGTTCAATCCGGATCCACTGTATCCTGGCCATGACCGCCGGAACAATTATTTCAGAACCCGTTCGATCATCTTTGGGTTGAACCTTGGATTCTAATATCAATCATTAGTTCTTTCAAAAATGAATGTTATGATCAATAAATCATCCTTTTTTGGAAAAGCGCTCTTGATGTTGGCGTTTTTGACCCCCTTTGCCCAGTCGTGTACGAACCTGGATGAAGAGGTTTACGGTCAGTTAACCGACGCCAACTTCCCGACAACAGAGGAACAATTTATCTCTGCTTTGGGCGCTACTTACACCAGTCTTTATGGCTGGGCCGGCCACAATAGTATTTTTTCGCTGCAGGAAATTTCTTCTGACGAGATGATGATTCCGCACCGCGGCGCCGACTGGTTTGACGGCGGACAGTGGCTGCGCGTTCACCGTCACGAATACACGAAAACTGAAGAATCCATCAATAACGGCTGGAACTTCCTTTTCGGTGGCGTCAATAACTGTAACCGTGTGATTGACTTGTTCGACCAGTTGGTTGCAGATGGCAAGGTTGAAGCGGCAACAGCTAACGCTTTCATCGGTGAGGTGAAAGTATTGCGCGCGTTGTTTTACTTCTGGTTGCTCGATGCTTATGGCAACGTGCCGATCGTATCGAGTTTCTCAGATGCAGATCCGAACCCGCCAACCAAGTCGCGTGCGGAAGTGTACGCTTTCATCGAAAGCGAACTGAACGCAAACGTACCGAACTTAGCGCGTAAAAAAGACGGTTCTACCTACGCTCGTATGAACTACTATGCAGGCAAGGCGCTGCAAGCCAAACTGTACCTGAACGCCGAAGTTTACACCGGCACACCGCAGTGGGCAGCCGCGATCGCAGCTTGCGATGAAGTGATCAACTCCGGAGCTTACTCTCTGGAAAGCGATTATTTCACGAACTTCAATACGAACAACGCTGGTTCCAACGAGAACATCTTTGTGGTTCCTTACGATGAACAAAACGCTACGGGTTTTAACCTTGCCCAGATGACGTTGCACTACTCCAGCCAGGCTACCTTCAAATTGGTGGCTCAGCCCTGGAATGGTTACTGCACGCTGCAGGAGTTCTACGAATCTTACGAAGATATTGACAAGCGTAAAGGAGTTTCCGGTAACCAGAGTATCCGCGGTAACTTCCACGCTGGCCCACAGTTTAATGATGATGGCACCCGTGCGCTTGATTCAGGCGCGGAAACTGGCGACCCTGTACTCGACCCGGACGGCCAGCCGCTGACGTTTACACCGGAGATCAACCAGCACTTCCCGAACGCGCTTCGCCAGGCAGGCGCCCGCGTTGGTAAGTTCCAGTATGCATCAGGTGCTACGCAGAACTTGAGCAACGACTTCCCGATTCTTCGCTACAGCGATGTTTTGCTGACGAAAGCAGAAGCCCAGTTCCGCAGTGGCACGGGCGATCCGCTGTCGTTGGTGAACCAGGTGATCGGCCGTGCAGGCGCAACTCAATACGCAGGCGTTACTGCTGACAACCTGTTGGCAGAGCGTGGTCGTGAGTTATTCTACGAAGGCTGGCGTCGTCAGGATTTGATCCGCTTCGGAAAATACAACGAGGCTCGTCAGTTCAAGCCGGCGTCAACGCCGAACAAGAACATCTTCCCAATTCCGGCGCAGCAGATCAATGCTAACCCGAATTTGGTGCAGAACCCGGGCTATTAATTGAGGTTATTGAATCTGTATAGATTCTAAGTGGTACATGAGTCATCCCGAATTTTTTGGGATGGCTCATGTCATTTTAGTCTTGCGCCAAACCTATAAGGTTTCTAAAAACCTTATAGGTTTAACCCCTACCTTTGAGTTCACTTTTCTGCACAAATGTTCGTCGCTTATGCGCTTATGCCACCTTTTTTTGTATGCTTTTTTGATGGTGTTCATGGCCAGTTCCTGTGGGGAACAAGCAGCTAAGGCGCCTGTTCCAAAAGATGCCCTCTTCACAGAATTATCCTCAAAAGAAACGGGCATTGAATTCCTCAACCAACTTCAGCATACCGAAGAATTCAATGCCTATACCTACCGGAATTTTTACAACGGCGCCGGCGTAGGAATCGGGGACATCAACAACGACGGGTTACCGGACATTTATTTCTGTGGGAACCAGGCCGACAACAAACTCTACCTCAACAAGGGCAATTTTCAGTTTGAAGACATCACCGAAAAAGCCGGGGTTGCCTGCAAGGGCGTCTGGTCGTCCGGCGTTTCCTTCGCGGATGTAAACGGCGATGGCCTGCTCGATATTTACGTGTGCAAATCGGGCGCGCCAATTGGTGAAAACCGCCACAACGAGCTGTTTATCAACAATGGCGACCTCACTTTCACCGAAGCTTCCAAAACATGGGGCATTGCCGATGTTGGCTTGTCTTCACACGCTGCTTTTTTTGACTTCGACAAAGACGGCGATTTGGACATCTACCTGCTGAACAACTCGTTGCGACCCGTTGGCGGCTACGACCTCATCAAAGACCAGCGCCTGAAACGGGATACTTCCGGCGGCAACAAACTCTACCGCAACGACGGGGAGCGTTTCAGCGATGTAAGCGAACAAGCCGGAATTTACGGCAGCGCCATCGGTTTTGGGCTTGGCGTCACCATCGGCGATGTCAACCGCGACGGCTGGTCCGACATCTATGTATCGAACGACTTTTTTGAACGCGATTACCTGTATTTTAACAACCAGGATGGCACGTTTACAGAAGCCCTCGAATCGCATCTGCGCGAAATCAGCATGGGCTCAATGGGCGCCGACATGGCCGACCTGAACAACGACGGCTACCCGGAGATTTTCGTTACCGAAATGCTGCCGGAAGACGACGCCCGTATGAAAACCAAAACGGTATTCGAAAATTGGGACAAATACCAGATCAACGTCCAAAACGGGTATTATCACCAGTTTCCCCGAAACGTGCTGCAACTGAATCGCGGCAACGGCCAGTTCAGCGAAATTGGCCGCATGGCCGGCGTGCACGCCACCGACTGGAGTTGGGGCGCTTTGATCGCAGATTTTGACAACGACGGTTATAAAGACATTTTCATTGCCAACGGGATCTTCAAAGACCTCACCGATCAGGACTATGTCAATTTTTATTCCGATCCCAATACCATCCGGAATATCCTGCGCCGGGAAAATGCGGTCATCAAACAAATGATAGACACCATTCCCTCGCAAGCCATTCCCAATTATCTATTTGTAAATAAAGGAGAAACTGCCGGAGATCCAACCGCGACGGGGCTTACTTTTGAAAACAAAGCTGCCGCCTGGGGCCTCGGAACGCCGGGCTTTTCCAATGGTTCAGCTTATGCCGATTTAGACAACGATGGCGACCTCGACCTGGTGGTCAATAATGTCAATATGCCCCCCTTTGTATACCGCAATGAAACGAAACAGAAAAAAAGTCAACAGCATTTTTTGAACATAACGCTCAACGGCGAAGACAAAAACCGGTTTGCCGTGGGCGCACAAGTGAGCATCTATGCCGGCGGGCAAACCCTTTATCAGGAAATTGCGCCCATGCGCGGGTTCCAATCCTGCGTGGATTATCGCCTGCATTTTGGAATGGGCGCGGCAACACAAGCTGATTCTTTGGTCGTTTTGTGGCCGGATGGTCGCCTGACGCAACTGTCGAATGTGCCAGTTGATCAGTTTTTAACGCTGAAACAAGCCGAGGCTACGGCAGCGGTTCTTACCAAATCAAAAAATCCAAAACCTATTTTTTCAGAAGTCGGCGCCTCACTCGGCATTGGCTGGCAGCACCAGGAAAATTCGTTTGTTGATTTCGATCGGGACCGGCTGATTTTTCACATGTTGTCGTCGGAGGGGCCCAAAATTTGTGTGGGCGACGTGAACGGCGACAAGCGGGAAGACTATTTCATCTGTGGCGCGAAAGATCAGGCAGGCGCCCTGTTTATTCAGTTGCCGAACGGCCAATTCAGGCAAACCAGCCAGCTTGTGTTTGAAGCAGACAAGATTTCAGAAGATACCGATTGTCTCTTTTTCGATGCAGACGGCGATGGCGATCTGGATTTGTACGTGGCCAGCGGTGGAAATGAATTCCCCTCCAGCTCCGACGCCCTTTTGGACCGCCTTTACCTGAACGATGGCCGCGGCAATTTCAAACGCCTGACGCCAGCTCCCGGCATTTCCCGTTTTGAGAGCACGTCCTGTGTGAAAGTGGCCGATTTTGATGCCGACGGCGACCTCGATTTGTTTGTGGGCGCACGTTTGAGGCCCTTTCTGTACGGCGTTCCGGTCAACGGCTATTTGTTGCAGAACGACGGCAAAGGGAATTTTGCGGATGTGACCCAACGATTGGCGCCGGCCTTGGTGCAATGCGGGATGATCACCGATGCGGCCTGGTCGGATACAGACGGCGACGGCGACCCCGACCTCACGGTGGTTGGGGAATGGATGCCGGTGAAAATGTTCAGGAATGATCTGAAACAGGGCAGCGGGTTCAGCGAGGTCTCCGAAGCAGCCGGTTTGGCCGGGAGCAATGGGTTCTGGCATTGTTTGGAAGCTGCTGATGTTGACGGCGACGGTGATATGGATTTCGTTTTGGGCAACCACGGTTTGAATAGCCGGATCAAAGCTTCGGCTGCGCGCCCGGCTACGATGTACATTAACGATTTTGACGGCAATGGATCGGCCGAACACATCCTGTGTACCTACAACGGCGAGCGCTCCTATCCATTGGTGTTGCGCCAGGATATCGTGGCTCAAATTCCTTCCCTGAAGAAAAAATACCTGAAACATACCGCGTACAAAGAGCAAACCATCGAAGATATTTTTACCCCCCAACAGTTGGAGCGGGCCCTTCGCCTGAGTGCTTACCGCTTGGAAAGCGGCTGTCTGATCAACGACGGCAAAGGCCGGTTTGAATGGCGGCCATTTCCTTTACAAGCCCAGATCGCGCCGGTCTACGCCATTTCAGTGCAGGATTTTGACGGTGACAGCAAGCCAGATCTGCTGCTGGGCGGAAATTTTTGCCGGTCAAAACCGGAAGCCGGGATTTATGATTCGAGCTACGGATTGGCGCTGCAGGGCAACGGAAACGGTACCTTTTTACCCTTGTTGCCAGGCGCTTCGGGCTTCTTTGTCAAAGGGGAAATCCGCGATATTCAAAACCTGCGCGTTGGAAAACGCAAGGTGGTTTTAGTTGCTAAGAACAACGACAAGATGACGGCGTTTGAGCGCAATTGAGCTTTTACCTTTGTATATTCGCACCCTAAATTTTAATCACTGTTACCATGAAATACCTGATTTATAGTGCTGTTTTTTTTGCCCTGACCTCCATTTTTGCCTGTAGCCAGGCATCTGAATACAAGCGGATGGAGGCGCAGGAATTAGCCAGCGGAGAGCGGCATGATTCGATGTTTCTTGGAATTTATCTGGGTATGAAGAGTAAAGACTTCTACGCCCATTGTTGGCAAATGAACAAGAAAGGACTCATCAAGGAGGGCATGAACAACTCCAGTGTCCAGTACATTCCAAGGGAATTGAAACACCCGGGCAAGATGTATTTTTACCCCAAGGTTTGGGAAGAAAAAATCTATGAAATGCCGATTGTATTTACCTACGACGCCTGGGCGCCCTGGAACAAAGAGCTGTTTGCGGACAGCCTGCAATTGGATGTGCGCCAATTGTTTGAGACCTGGTATGGCGAAGGGTTTATTGAAATCACGCATCCCCAGCGCGGCCCTGCTTTCGTAAAAATGGATGGAAACCGCCGCATTACCATCTGGAAAGAAGACGATCAACACGTGAAAGCAAGTATTACGGATGTGCCCACGGAGAAGATCGTGGAAGCAGAAATTGCGAAGATGGAGAAAGAGAGGCAGAGAGAGGGGGAGAAGGAGAGAGGGAGAGAGGAAGAGAAATGAGTTGGCAGTGGGCAGACAGCAGTGGGCAGAGGTGGTTTCGTTTGGATGAAAATAAATATTGGTTATCAAGTTAATAAAACAATGCATCAATTGATTGATAATCAATGTTTCGAAATACGAATTTATGGATGATGTAAAATACTTCCTTAGCAACCTTTCGTTTTTGCGGGACAGGTTTCGCGACTTGCCTTCCCGCTGGTGCGGGACAAGTTTTGCCTTTTGCCCTCCCGCTGGCACTGGACAAGCTTTGCCCTCCCGCTGGTGCGGGACAAGCTTAGCCCCATTGCCTTTTGCCCTTTGCCTCTTGCCCCTTTCCCTTTGCCTCTTAGCAACAAGCTGCCAACCATCCGAACAACCGGTCGGCGATGCGCTGTTCACCACGATGCCTGCTGATAAAACGGGCATTGATTTTGCCAATAACCTCGAATACAACAGCGCTTTCAACATTTATACCTACCGCAATTTTTACAACGGCGGCGGAGTAGCCATCGGCGACCTCAACAATGACAGTCTGCCGGATGTCTATTTCACGGCTAATATGGGTAAAAACCAATTGTATCTCAATAAAGGCAATTTCAAATTTGAAAACATCACCGAAAAAGCGGGGGTAGGCGGTACGAAAGCCTGGTCTACCGGCGTGGTGATGGCGGATGTGAACGGGGATGGTTTTTTGGATATTTATGTCTGTAATTCCGGAGATATTGATGGCGACAACAAACAAAATGAGCTGTTTATCAACAACGGCGACCTGACTTTTACAGAAAAAGCCACCGAATACGGCCTCGATGACAAAGGCTATTCCACCCATGCCGCGTTTTTCGACTACGACAAAGACGGCGACTTAGATATGTACCTGCTGAACAATTCTTACCAGGCCATCGGGAGTTTTAATTTGCGCAAAAACATTCGGGGCGAACGCGACCCCGTGGGTGGCCATAAACTTTTTCGCAACGACGGGGACAAATTCACCGACGTAAGCGAAGCTGCGGGCATTTACGGAAGTGTCATCGCTTTTGGACTGGGCGTCACGGTGGGAGATGTGAACCGGGATGGCTGGTTGGATATCTACGTGTCGAACGATTTTTTTGAACGCGATTACCTCTACATCAACCAAAAAAACGGCGCCTTCAAAGAAGTGCTGGAAGAACAAATTCGCTCCATCAGCGGCGCGTCCATGGGCGCGGATATGGCCGATTTTAACAACGACGGCTACCCCGAAATTTTCGTAACCGAAATGCTCCCGGAACCCAACGATCGCCTGAAAACCGCCACCACCTTTGAAAATTGGGACCGCTATCAATACGGCGTTAAAAATGGCTATTACCACCAGTTCACGCGCAATATGTTCCACCTGAACAACGGCGACGGCACTTTTAGTGAAATCGGAAGGCTATCCGGCGTGGAGGCAACCGACTGGAGTTGGGGGGCGCTTATCGTAGATTTAGACAACAATGGGAAGAAGGACATTTTTGTAGCAAATGGTATTTACCAGGATCTGACGGATCAGGATTTCCTGAATTTTATTGCCAACGAAGAAGTGCAACGCGCCGTCATTACCAAAGAGGGTGTTGACTATAAAAAGCTCATTGACTACATCCCTTCGCGAGCGGTTTCCAATTACGCTTTTTCACGCGAAGGCGGCGAAAATGATTTTCGCTTCACCAACCGCGCCAAAGACTGGGGCCTGGACGCGTCCGGCTTTTCCAACGGTTCGGCTTATGCGGACTTAGACAACGACGGCGACCTCGATCTGGTCGTCAACAACGTCAACATGCCGGCTTTTGTCTACCGCAATGAATCCCGCACCAAGCATCCGGGAAACCACTTTCTTCAGTTAACGCTGAAAGGCAACGGGAAAAATCCGTTCGCGGTTGGCGCAAAGGCTACTGTTTTTCACCAGGGGCAACAATACTACTTAGAGCAGATCCCAACCCGCGGCTTTCAATCGTCCATCGAAAACCGCCTGCTTTTTGGTCTGGGGGAAATTGAAGTGGCCGATTCGCTGCTGGTGGAATGGCCGGATGGCAAATTTACGCTGCGCACGAAAGTGCCGACTAATCAATGGCTTACTTTGTCGCAGGAAGAAGCGATCGAACTGCCTGAGGCGTTGTACAAGCCCGCTCAACCAATTTTTACGACCATTGCGCCCCCTTTTGAATATCGCCACGAGGAAAACATTTTTGTGGATTTCGACCGCGACCGCCTGTTGTACCACATGCTGTCGGCAGAAGGCCCGAAAGTGGCGAAAGGCGATGTCAACGGCGATGGGTTGGAAGACTTGTACATCGGCGGCGCCAAAGACCATCCAGGCAACCTTTTTGTTCAAAAACAAAGCGGGGGCTTTCAGCCAACCAACCAGGCTTTATTTGAAAACGACAAACTCTCCGAAGACGCCGGCGCGCTGTTCTTTGACGCAGATGGGGATGGGCATTCAGACCTCTATGTAGCTTCCGGCGGCAACGAATTTGTAGCCGGGCATTCGGCGCTTTTGGATCGCCTTTACCTGAACGACGGTCGCGGGAATTTTTCCAAATCGCCCCAATTCCTGCCCACCAACAAAGCAGAAAGCACGTCCTGTGTGGCGGCTGCAGATTACGACCAGGATGGCGACCTTGATTTATTCGTGGGTGTTCGTTTGCGACCGGAACTCTACGGCGTGCCTTGCAACGGCTATATTTTGCAAAACGACGGGAAAGGGAAATTCACCAATGTGACGCCTTCGGTCGCGCCCGCACTCAAAGAAACGGGGATGATTACCACTGCGCTTTGGGCGGATCTGGATGGCGACAAAGACCCCGATCTTGTGCTTGCAGGCGACTGGATGCCGGTTCGGGTTTATGAAAACCAAAACGGCAATTTGGTAGAAACCACGGAACAAGCCGGCCTGCTGAAAACGAATGGCTGGTGGAATACCCTCGTTGCTGCGGATGTTGACGGCGATGGCGATGTGGACCTGATCGGCGGCAACCACGGCTGGAATTCGCGCCTGCGCGCCACACCTGCGCGCCCCGTTTCGATGCACGTGAACGACTATGACCAAAACGGCACCGTGGAACAGATTATATGCAGCTACAACGGCGACAAGGCTTACCCCCTGGCGCTGCGCCACGACTTAGTTGCGCAACTGCCTGCACTGAAAAAGAAATACCTGCAATATGCCAGCTACAAAGACCAGACGCTGACCGACATCTTCACACCGGAACAATTAAAAAACTGCGTGGTGCAGGAGGTCTATCATTTGGCCACGACCTTGTTTGTGAACAACGGAAAAGGGGGGTTCGAACTGTTTGCTCTGCCCATTGAGGCTCAATTTTCCCCGGTTTGCGCCATCCTGGCCGACGATTTCAATGGCGATGGAAAGACCGATTTGCTGCTGGGCGGCAACTTTTTCCGCGCCAAACCCGAAATGGGCCGCTACGACGCCAGCTACGGCTGTCTGCTGCTTGGCGACGGCAAAAACGGATTCCGGGCAGTGCCATCAGCGGTTTCCGGGTTGAAACTTGGAGGGGAAATCCGGGATTTGGTCGCTTTGAAAGCGGGGAAAGACAAGTTGATTTTTGTGGCAAGGAATGATGATACTGCGGTGTTTTTGAAGCGTTAACGCTCCCCCAGCCACCTGCTCAAATTTTGATTCAGCCGGATGGTAACGCCTTTCACCTTTAATTTTGTCTGGTAATCCCAGAATGCCTGCCCACCTTCAAAGTGCTCGACAGCCGACCAGGGAATGAACAGCGGTTTATGGCCCGGCGAAAACAAAACCATCGTTCTGAGCCACAATCCCCGGTCATCTGCTTTAAAAAGGAGGGTGGAATTGTATCTGGAAAAGTTGATCATGCCGCTCCCCGTTTGCAGGTCTGAAGGTATGGGTTGATGGGTTGCGAAGGAGGCGGCCAGTTGCTGCCAGCCAAACAAGCTGATGAGGTAAACGATTCCGCACCAGAAGAGCGGGAAAATGATTAAAAAGCCCAGAATGATGAAAATGGTGAGCAGAGTATCAGATGTTTGCATCGTTGATTTTTAAAAATTATTTGGACTAACAGGATTAAACGGTAATTTACTTCGGGTTTTACATTTTTGCAAACCGATCCTGCCATGTTGCTACTGAATTTTAAAAAAAACGCCCTGCTCATTGCCTTGTTTTGGTTCAGTTTGGCCTCAACAGCGCAACAACCTTTCCAGTGCGACGACGAATTTTTCCTTTCAACTTCCCGTCGGGGCTTTAACTGGGGCGCTATTGACCGCTTTCGGGTGGATTCCCTGCTGGCATTTTCTCCGAATTACGATCCGCTTTTCTTCGACGAAACCATCCGGATTGTTGCGCTGGGGTACAGCGTGGCAGATAACCATTTATATGGCCTCGATCCGTTTACTTACCACCTTTATCGCATGGACGCCGGGGGCAATGCAACCGATTTGGGCATTCCGCAGGGCTTAGACACCAGCTATAGTTATTTTGCGGGCACCGTTAATCCGTTTGGCAACAGCCTGATCCTGATCGGCAGGAACAAAACGACGGAAGTAGATGAGCTCTATTCTCGAATCAACCTTACAAACGGCAATTTTATATCGAGTTCTCTGACCATCATCAGCGACGTGGCTACCCAAATAGACGATATTGCTTTTGATCCGGTTTTTGGAACCCTGTTCGGCTACGACAGCAGGAACCGGCACTTAGTGAACATCAGCACCAGCGGAGTCGTTACGAGCGTTGGCTTTCAAACCCTGAGCGGCATCAGCTACATGGGGGCCATTTTTTTCGATAGTCATGGCAACCTGTTTACCTATGGCGCTGCCGGCGGTGCAGAGACGACGCTTTATTTGCTCGATAAACGAAATGGCGCCATTGTTTCCCAAAAAAGCCCCGGCCCTCCAGGAAATTTCACCGACGGTTGCTCCTGTCCTTTTCGGATGGTGTTTGAAAAAACCGTCGCACCGACTTTGGTATTGCCTTGCGGCGAAGTGACCTATACCTACCGCATCTATAATACTGCCGGCTCGGCTTACACCCAGGTTGACCTGATTGACACCCTGCCTGCTGGATTTGTCATCACACAACTGAACGGGGTGCCCGCCATCAGCCAGGTGTTGAGCAGCGTTGGAACCAATGTGCTGCATATCCTGGATTTACACGTTTTGCTGGGCGAAAATAGCATCACGGTGCGGGCAAGGGTAGGGGATGTGCAACCGGGTGCGTACGGCAGCCAGGCGTTTTTTGGACCTTTCCCCAAAGCCTTTCCGGATCCTTTTTTGTCCAATGACCCCTTGGCGCCGGGCAACGACGACCCGACCCTCGTGACGGTGGCAGAACGGGAGGATGTGCTGAGCGACACCTCCCTGGTATTGTGCCATGCGGGCGCTTCCTTGACCCTGAACGCCGCAGTGGGTGCGGACGTTTATTTATGGAGCGACGGCTCTACCAACAGCACGCTGGACGTGACGACCCCCGGCTTGTACTGGGTTGAAGCGTCTACGGAATGCGCAAATTATCGGGATACGTTGCAAGTTCTGGAGCCAGTCGAGCCGTTATCTGTTGATCTGGGCGCCGACCGCAGCATCCGGCTGGGCGATCAGTTTGTACCCGATTTTCAAACCAATGCGACGGGCGCGCTGCAATTTTCCTGGTCGGCTTCAGGCGCAACGACCCTGAGTTGCCCGGATTGTGCACGACCGGTCAGTCAACCGCAAGAAGACACCTACTACCGCCTCACCCTCACGAACGGCGATGGTTGCCAGGTTGGCGACAGTGTATTGGTGACTGTTATCCCCGCCTTGGACGTTTATGCGCCCAATGCTTTTAGTCCAAATGCAGACGGGATCAACGATGTGTTTTACCTTCAGGGTAAGGTTGACGCGCCGATCCGTTACCTGCGCGTATTCGACCGCTGGGGCGCCTTTGTTTTTGAATGCCGCGATGGAACACTCAACGACCCGGTTTACGGATGGAACGGGAAATTCAAGGACAAACCCATGCCGGAAGGGGGGTATATTTTTGTGGCAGAAATAGCTTTGCCTGGGGGATTTAGCCAGCCGCTTTCGGGTTCGGTTACGCTGTTGCGCTAATTAAATTATTTACCACATAGTTCACATAGGGGTTTTCACATAGGCCACATAGGCGGCTTCCCGTGCTATGTGTCCTATGTGAAAACCCCTATGTGGCCTATGTGGTAAAAAGCTATGGTGGACTATGTGGTAGATAAATCTGATTTTTTTAAAACGACTATGGTAATCTCACCAAAAAATATATCTTTGCATCCGTTTTTGAAGTGACAAAGGTCAAACGAGCAAAAAAATGGATCCCTTATTACCTTTTTCAATTCCTGTGAAGGGGTTGCACCTCGGGTTGCATCAATATGATTTT
>JBJXFD010000223.1:0-8857 GCA_046153985.1 Saprospiraceae bacterium | reverse complement strand
CGGGAGGTGATTGAAATCCTCGTGAAAGAAATGTCGAACGGCCCTGGCGATCTGGCGGTGATCGTAGCTGGTTATCCGAAAGAAATGAAATATTTCTTAGACTCGAATCCGGGTTTAAAATCGCGGTTCAAGCTGCATTTTGAATTTCAGGACTATTTGCCACAGGAGCTTTCCGAAATTGCCGAATTCGCCCGCCGAGAAAAAGGCGTGCAATTTACCCCGGAAGCGAAAGCCCGCATTGATGAGATCATCGTGGCCTATTACCGCAAACGCGACCGCACATTCGGCAATGCCCGCTTCGTTTTTGATTTGATTGACAAAGCGAAACTCAACTTAGGCCTGCGCGTCATGGCGCTCGATAACCCGAGAGCGCTGGACCGCGACGCCCTCTCGCTGATTCAGTGGGAAGACGTAGATCAAATCGAGCTGAAACCGGGCCGCGTGCTGCCGCATATTCCAATTGACGGGACGCTGCTTCAAGAATCGCTGGACGAGTTGAACAAACTCGTGGGCATGTCCAAAGTGAAAGAACAAATCAGCGAAATGGTGCGCTTGGCCCGCTATTACCGGGAAACCAACCGCGATGTGCTCAACAGCTTTTTCCTGCATACGGTGTTCATCGGCAATCCGGGTACAGGCAAAACCACGGTTGCGCGCATCCTGACGAAAATGTACAAAGCCCTCGGCATCCTGGAACGCGGCCACATGGTCGAAACCGACCGCCAGGGATTGGTGGCGGGTTATGTAGGGCAAACGGCCATCAAAACGGCTGAAAAAATTGATGAATCCATGGGCGGGGTGCTCTTCATTGACGAAGCTTACGCGCTGACCAACCATACCGGCAGCGCGCACGGCGATTTCGGCGACGAAGCCATCCAAACCCTGCTCAAACGCATGGAGGATAACCGGGGTCGCTTTTTTGTCTTTGTAGCCGGCTATACGGACAATATGGAAGCTTTCCTGAAAGCCAACCCGGGACTGAGCTCGCGCTTCGATAAGGTATTGCGCTTCGACGACTATCTGCCCGAAGATTTGCAGCAAATTGCCCTTCAGATGCTGGAAGCCGAAAAACTGTCTGTCACAACAGAAGCGTCCGATCACTTAGGGAAATACCTGTCGTTCATCTACGATTACCGCGATAAATACTTTGGCAACGCCCGCACCGTGCGCAGCATCGTTCAGGAAGCCGTAAAACAACACCACCTGCGCATCGCCAGCCTTGCTGCGGAAGAACGCGCGCTGGTGCCTCTGAATGAACTGTCGCTGGAAGACGTGTCTTCGTTCAAATTGGACAAAAGCGGTTTTGTTTTCAACAAAAAAAATATTGGCTTTCAACGGCAGACGGCGGAAGGAAGGTAGAAGTCAGTTGGCAGTTTTTCAGGTGGCAGTTGGCAGTTAGCCTCCTGCCAACTAAAGCCCTGCCAACTGCCAACTCCTCAAAAGAACCCCATCCTCCACGGTTTACGCCCCGCCTTGATAAGCGTAAAGTGCTGCTGTTCTTTGTTTTCTTTTCTAAAAAACAGTAACCCAAAATCAAACAGGTCTATCGAAATGGTGACACGGGGATCCCGGCGCATGATTTCCCAGGCCTGCTCCATGTCCGGCGACCAATGGATGTCGGCGAACACAAAAAGGCTGCCTTCGTGGGCAAAAGCCATGCATTGATTGAAATATGCGAGGGTGCGATCGGCGCGGTGATCGCCGTCAATGTAGAGATAATCCAATTTTTTGAGTTGTTGTAACGCGCCGGGTAAGGTTTTCTGAAAATCGCCTTCCACCACGGCCACCTGTTTCAAACCCGCTTCTTTGAGGTGGCCCCGGGCCAATTGCGCCAGCGCCGGGTCGCCTTCAATGGTAATCATGGCAGCCTCCAGCGCCGCTGAAGCCTGGTAAATGGCAGAAATTCCGACGGAGGCGCCCAACTCCAATAGCGTGGCCGGTTTATGCCAACACACGATGCGGAACAACAAGCGCCCAAGCGCAGGGGAAATCGCCGTGTGGCGCACCACATCGCACAAACGCCGCTGATTGGAATCAAAAATGGCCGACCCGGCGCCAAGATCGGTCACCGATAGTTTCGAGCGATCCTGCAAAAGCCTTTTTCGCAGCGTTTCTGCCGTTGAAAAAACGTAAAACCAGCGGTCATCTCCGTACGTATGTTCCAAAAAATCAGCGACATACGGAGAATGCACGTCGTATTTGGTATGCGCCCGGAAATAATATCGCAGGTATCGTAACAAGGCAGGAATATAGAGTTGAAACAGGCGCATGTAAAGAAATAGTTGAATTGGTTGAATTCGCTATCTGATTACACGGAGTTCCACGGAGGAACACGGAGTTTCACAGAGTTAGGCATAAAAACTCCGCGAGACTCCGTGTTCCTCCGTGAAACCCTGTGCTATAAAAAATTATTTGTCTAAAACCTCGACTAATTTTTCATGATAATAATCAAACTGGTTGAGGTTTTTATGGCCGCCGCCCTGGATGACAAAAAACCGGTCGTCGCCAACCCACGGCTTCAGTTCCAGCGCGGCTTTATAGGGCACAATCCAGTCGTGGGTGCCCTGAAAAACTGATTTCGGGTAGGGCACTCTTTGCAAAAAATGCTCCACCGGAAAATGGACGGGCGTGCCAAGGTTCGCAATAAACTGGGGTACTTTGTAGGCAATTAGTTTGGTCATACTGGGAAACGGCGTTTCCAGAATCAGTTGCCGGGCCGGCCGGTGGGCTGCCAGCCAGGACGCCATGGCCGATCCCAGCGAACGCCCGTAGATGATGATCCGCTCGGATGCATAGCGCTCTAAAGCCCAGTTGTAAGCCATTTGGGCGCTGTGGTAGCACCCCTCTTCTGTGGGTTGTCCGGGACTTTTTCCGTAACCCGGGTAATCAATGACCAAGAAGTCGTAGCCGTGTTGGGTAAAATCCGAAGCAAGTTTCCCCCAGCGCTGCAAATTACCGGCATTCCCGTGAAAATACAGGACGAGCTGGCGGCCACTCCCCCACCCTGCCTGAAAAAACAAGGCATTGATGCGGAGCCCCGACGATAAATCCGTCAGAAAAAGCTCTTCAAACGGCTGGTCAAACCGAAAAACATAATCGTCCGGTAACCGGGTCGGCTGAAAAATGATCCGTTTCTGCAGGGCTTTTAGCATCGTACTTTAAGAATTGCTGTACCCTAATAACGACATTGGCTATTGTCAGGTTTTAGATACCAGGATTTATAATTTTTTGCTTTGGGATCCATGCACCCTTCGAGGTTGAGCAATTCCACTTTTTTAAATTCGATGGGGTGGCTTTCGCCCTGTAGGGAAATGTAGCCGCCGGTGATGGGCGTACCGTCTTTTTTCGCCGCAGGATCAAAACCATCCACGACCCCGCCGCCGACCACCGGGCGGCTGTACGTCAGCACTTTATCGCCGTTGATGTAGTGTTCCAGCAAAGAATCACCGAGTACCACCGCTTCAAACGTGACCCATTGATCGCCGGGATAGGTTTTGGACACCGCGCTGATGCAGTGGTCTGTCACCAATTTTCCGTTCATTTCCACGTGCGTTCCCGGCGTACACAAATTGCCTGTGGTGCGCTCGCCTTCCGGGCGGCCTCCCAAAAACTGGGCTTCGAGGCTGATGGGAAAATCCTGGTCTTTGCCCATGCTTTGCGGCGACTGGCCGTGCAGCATCACCCCGCTGTTGCGCCAGGCCCAGTCGGGACCGCCGGTTGCCTGTTCGCCTTTGAACCGGTACACAATCCGAAGGCGGTAATAGCTGAACGGTTTTTCATAAAATAGATGCCCAAATCGGTTGTCAAAAGCAGGATACTGATCGTATGCAACGACCAGTTTTTTCTTTTGCACCCGAAAGGTATTTCCAAAATTGTCGTCGAGCGCATAACCCTTGATTTTGGGGTGCCAGCCCTTCAGGTTTTTTCCATTGAATAATTTTTCCCAGTCGCCTTTTTTTTGGGCGGGAAGGGCAGTTGCGAGGCAGCAGAGGAGGAGGAAAATTGTAATTCGCATGTGTAAAGGATAATTTTTTTTATTGATGATTGATGATTACATGATTGATAATTGATGATGTGGGCTTTTGTAACCCTCGAATGTATCGTATACCTCAAAAATCAGCATCCGGAAAAAACCTGTAAATATCAAATATGTAGGCCTTCCACATCATCAATTCATCAATTATCAATCATCAATTAACCGATTTATACATCCCATCAATCTCCTTCCCAAAACGCTCCAAAATCCGCGCCCGCACCGGTTTCATCGTATACGTCAGCAGGCCCGATTCCACCGTCCATTCTTCGTGGGTGAGGTGGAATGCGCGGATGCTTTGGTAGTTGGGTAATGCGGCATTCAGGCGCTGAATTTCTGAATCTATTTTTTGGCGCACTTTGATGTTGTGTACCATGTACGGCGCACTCGTCCAGTGTATTTTTTGGTCTTTTGCCCAAACTTCCAATGTTTCAAAACTGGGTTTAATGAGGGCGGTAATAAAGGGTTTGTGAAAACCAATGACCAAAATTTGTTCGATAAATTGCGATTGCTTAAAATGGTTTTCCAGCGCTTGTGGCGCAATGTATTCCCCCGAGGATGTTTTAAAAATGTCTTTTTTGCGATCCGTGATTTGCAAAAAGCGCTTCTTTTTCCACTTGCCTACGTCGCCGGTGCGCAACCAGCCTTCCTCGTCCAAAACCAAGCGGGTGGCTTCCGGCTGTTTGTAGTAGCCCTGCATGACATTGGGGCCGCGCACGAGGATTTCCCCCTCGCCGTTTTCGTCGGGCTGGTCAATGCGCACTTCCACGCCGGGCACGGGTAACCCTACCGTTCCGAAGGAAAAAAGACCTGGTTTGAATTGGTTCATCGTCACCACCGGCGAAGTTTCGGTCATGCCGTAGCCTTCCCGCACTTTGATGCCCATTGCGCCAAACAGCCGCCCCAGTTCGGGCTGCAACCACGCAGCGCCCACGAGGATGCCCTCTACCCTGCCGCCCAATCGGCGTTTCATGGCATTAAAAACCAACAGGCGCGCCACAGCCAACTGGAAACGATACCACAATTTTAAGCCTGAACGGCCCGTGTATTGCCGCCCCAATGCAAGCGCCCAGTCCATCACTTTTTTCCCAAGCCAGCCCTGGCGCGCGCGTTCGGCCAAAGCCTGCTCGTACATTTTTTCCAAAATGCGCGGCACGGCCGTCAGCAAATGCGGGCGCACTTCGAGCAGGGCATTTGCGATGTTGTCGCGATCAACCGGCAGGTAAACACTGGCGCCCGCGGCCAAATAGGTGTAAATGGCCATGCGCTCCAATACGTGACTGAACGGCAAAAAACTCATCCCGATTTTGCCGGGATAAACCGGTAAAATCGGAACAATGGCCCGCAGGTTGCTCACGATGTTGTAGTGGCTGAGCATGACGCCTTTGGGGATTCCGGTGGTGCCGGAAGTGTAAATTATGGCGGATAAATCGCTTTGTCCGACCGCTGCCCGCAAGGCATCCAGGTCGAAAGCGTCTGTGGGCGGCCCCTGATCCAGCAGGCAGTTCAGTCCATTGGGGTCGGAAGCGTCGGTGTGTAAAAAAACACAGCGAAGTTTTGGAAACTGTCCGCCATCGCCCAGAAAGTGGACGCCTTGCTCCGGTGTGGCAAAAATGCACAACCAGGCTTCCGTTTCCCGGAGAATATGGTGCAGTTGCTCGGGCCGGGAAGTATCGTGTACAGGTACGGCGATGGCGCCGATTTGCTGGACAGCAAGATCAAAAAAAAGCCATTCGGCAGAGGCGGCATGGGGAACCATCACCACGCGGTCGCCAGTTTTGACGCCCAGATTCAACAAGGTCGTGCTGTAGCGGTCAACCTCGGCGATGCAGTCTTCGATGCTGTAAATCCGCCACTGTCCGTCGCCGCGGCTGCCCAAAGCGATTGGATTGGGAAACCGGTTTTGTTGAAAGCGGAGGATATCAAAAGTTCGGGTCATCATACGCTTTCCGGTTGAGCAGGTTTTTCGTAAAAGCCGTTGAGAATATCGTACAAATACTCGTGGTAGGTCGCAAAATCGGTCAGGTTGTTGTGGCCGCCGCCTTCGATGGTGAGCAGTTGCACATGCTCAGGATTGACCTGCTGTAATAGTTGGCTGTTCTTGTAGGGAATCAGCCGGTCGCGGTTGCCGTGCAGGAGGTAGACCGGGAATTCAATTTTTTTGATAAAGCGGTCGGTTCGGATCTGGTAGCGCAACAACCAGCGCAACGGCAGCAAAAAGGCGTAGCGCTTAATCTGGTGGTAAAAACTGAAATAAGGCGCATCCAGAATCAGCATGCGCGGCCTGTTCCAGGAGGCGACGCGCGCAGCAATGCCGGAGCCCATGGAGCGGCCGTAGACCACAATTTTGTCTTCCGGGTAGCTGCGTTTGAGCCAGTTGTACAAATCCTGTGCGTCGTTGTACAGGATTTGTTCGGTGCGTTTGCCCCGGCTTTTTCCGAAGCCGCGGTAGTCCATCATAAAAAAATCGTAGCCGTTGCTCATGAAATCGCGGGCAAATTTGGCCCAGCCTTTGATGCTGCGCGAGTTGCCTTTGAGGTAATAAATGACGCCCCGGCTGTTGGGCACCCGGAAATACACGGCGTTGATGCTCCCGCCGTCTTCCATGTCGAAGGTTTTTTCTTCAAAATCAAAAGAATACTGGTATTTGAAATCGGTGGGCAACCGCTCCGGGCGGAAAAAGAAAATATGCTGGAATACGTAAAATACGGCGCTTATGCCTGCGTAGATGGCTGCCAGCGGGAATAGGAGTAAAAGCCAGTACATAAGCGGTAGTTGGTAAAACGCTTGTTTGAGAATCAGATCAGCAGCTGGAAAGTTAGGAGAATAATTTCAAATTGGAAATAAATCTGAAATCTTTGAGATTTAGGGTATACAACGGGATATTGTGACGCAAAGCTGTAGCAGCTATCAGTGCATCGGGCAAGGTTAGCTTGTGGCTGAGCGCGTAGTCTGTCATTAATTGCAAAAACAGATTACAGGTTTCTGAATCAATATCGAGCAAGGAAAGATGGCTGATGTCGGTAAGAATTTGTCGGAGTTCTTTTTTATTCAAAGCTCCATAAATCAGTTCGCCGGAAGTAACAACACTGAGGGCAATGTTGCTTTGTCCAATTTCTTTAAGCCGTTCTACAATACTTGGATTATTTTTGTAAAACTCAATCAACACATTCGTGTCGCAAAGCACTAATTGTTGAGTCGCCATGCTTGTTTTCTGAGTTGGTCAGCGTCTACATCTCTTCCGGCAAATAGCCCGGCAGATTTGAAAAAATCATATTCTTCCGTGCGCTGCTCTTTTTTGGGTAGAACAGTTTTCAGTTCGACAAAATCGAGCTGAGTGAGCAACTCCAAAAGGAACTGGCGTTTACTGTTGTCCTTTAATGTCAGAATGAATTTTTCCATAGCAAACTTTATGTTTACAAAGTTAACCAAAATTTGTTGAAATTTACCTCCTATGACAAATGCGTTCCCAAATATCGTAACCGATCCGGAAATCCTGAACGGCAAACCTTGCATCGCCGGAACCCGCATCAGCGTGGAGCTGGTAATGGATTGGCTTGGTACCGGAGGCACGCCGGAAAGTATTGCTCAAAAACATCTCCTCTTGACGCCTGATTTAGTCATGGAAGCTATTCGATATGCTGCTTCTTAATCTGTTAGGAATAACCAAGAGAAAGCGGAGTTTCTAAAATTTAGCTTATTTTTGTTGCGTTTAAATAGAAAACGCTGTCAAACTCAATATTCCACAAAGCATCGAAGAATTGATCGCACAGCTTACACCATGAACCGTTATCGAAAGTATAATAATTCATGACCACAGAAGAAAGAGAACAACTTCAAAGAGACTACTCCCTCTACCTTGTACTTTTGGACTATTACGCCAAAAACAGGGAAGGCATAAAAAGTATGACCGACGAAGAATATCGGATGCATATTGACGAAATTTTGGACGAAATAAATCGCCTCAGGAAATTACTTGAAGAGGACGAAAATTAAAAATCAAATCAGAATGACTGCTGCACAAGAATTAAATGCCTGGGTGAAACAACACCGCTCTTTAGAAACCGCTGCTGATCGTGAAGCATTCTATCAAACTATTCTCGCTAAACTTTCCGGCAAGGATAGTGACAGTTTGCATGCAGGATTGCTTGCACTCAAAGAGTCGATTCGGAAACGCCGTTTGCAAGCAGAAAAAACAGCTACGCCCCGATCCGAATTTCCCATCAAGGTTTTTCCAGGTTCCGAGGAAGAACGGGAGTTTTTGAAGTTGTTGCTGGAGCGGATGAATATTGCTTATACGATGAGTACCTGAACGCCATCGAAAAGCCTTTTGACAAACACAAAAATTATCTTAAATTTGCCCTGCATTATTCCTGCTGCGTCACATCTCCCTGATTTTAAGTTATTTCGGTTTTAAATCACCTGAAACCTTAGTTTGATGTTGACAAACACATACACTTCCCGTATTTTTTCTATAAATCCACTTGCTATGAACAAGTCCTATTACCTGTTTGTAGGCCACCAATCCCTGTGCGCAGGACTGACGGCGCTGGTTCTTTGCCTGTTTACCACACCATCCGGCGCGCAGACGATTCCCACGCCTACCCAAACCGACGAAATCATCATAGATAACGGCACGTCGGGCAAGGCCGACCCCAACGACCGCATCCGATACAAAGTCACCATCCAGAATACCGGCGGCAGCACCGCCACCGGCACCACGCTCAACGCCGTGCCGGATGCGAAGACCACCTTCACGGCCGGCTCCTTCCGCTCTTCGCCGCTCGGCTTCGACGACGGCCCCTACACCTGCATCGGCAACGT
>JBJXFD010000216.1:0-3019 GCA_046153985.1 Saprospiraceae bacterium | reverse complement strand
ATGGTTCAGGTTTTTATCCAATCTCTACGGTGCGTGCAGCAACAACTTTGGCTTCTTCTTTTTTAGGAAGCGTGACCAACAGCACACCGTTTTCGTAAGTTGCGGCAATGTCGGCTGCATTAATCGTGTCCGGCAACTGGAAGCTGCGCGTGAACGAAGCGAAGTTGAATTCTTTGCGTGTGTACTTACCTTCCGTAGTTTCTTCTTTGTTCTCTTTTTTGGCGGAAATGGTCAGCGTGCCATTGTCCAATTTTACTTCGAAGTCGCCTTTGGCTAAGCCCGGAGCAGCCAGTTCGATCTGGAAGTTATCTTTGGTCTCCAGTACGTTTACTGAAGGTTGGGTGAACATGGAATCGGCGCCAACAAAATCGCCCAAACCTCTGTTAAGAAATTCATCGAACAGGTTGGTAAAAACCTTCGCAGGCACGAATGGATTATACTTTACGGTTCCCATAGTTTGAACATTTTTAGGTTGAGAAATTGTGTTTTTTATTGCAGGTTGAACTTTCACGAATAACATGGTTGATTGTTTTTTTTGTGATTGATTACGATTACCAGATGATCAACTTGCGTACCAATGCGGGAAAAATGTCGTTTCGGCAGGAAAGGGCAGGAAATTGGATGACATTTTGGCTGGTTAAAATGAAATCAGGTGACAAGTTGACCGATTTTGTTGTTTTGTGATACAACCTTCTTTTTCTGAACCCGGCAAAACCATCTCTTGCCATCTTTGTTTATCAATTCAAAATCATTCCCTAATTTCGCGGCTGCTATTTTTTGCCTTATCTTACGAGCGCAAAACAACTTGAATCACGCGAAAATTCGCTAAAACGTCTTATAGTATGGATACCCTTGTCGAAAAGAAAAAGCGCGCTGCTACGAAATCCAACGGAAAAGTCGGTTACGACCGCGATATGTACCTGCGTTGGTACGAGCAAATGCTGCTCATCCGGCGTTTTGAAGAAAGCGCGTTGGGCGGTTATCAAAGTGGAAAAATCAGGGGGTTTTGCCACGTGTATATCGGCCAGGAGGCTGTTGCTGCCGGGATTGAATCGGCTATCCGCCGGGAAGACGGCATCGTGACGGCTTATCGCCAACACGGCACCGCCATCGGTCGCGGCTGCGATGTGAACGCCTGCATGGCGGAATTGTACGGCAAAGCCACGGGCATTGTGAAAGGCAAGGGCGGTTCCATGCACTTCTTTTCTGCCGAGCACCACTACTTTGGCGGCAACGGCATTGTGGGCGCCCAGATTCCCATCGGCACCGGCATTGCGTTTGCAGAAAAATACAAAGGCACGGATAACCTGTGTGTTACCATGTTCGGCGACGGGGCAGCCCGGCAGGGTGCTTTGCACGAATCGTTCAACATGGCCATGACCTGGAAATTGCCGGTGCTTTATATCTGTGAAAACAACGGCTACGCGATGGGCACTTCGGTGAGCCGCACGAGCAACGTTACAGATATGAGCAAGTTGGGCCTTTCCTACGACATGCCCGCCGAACGGGTAGATGGCATGAAACCCGAAGCGGTACACGAGGCCGTAAAAAGAGCCGCTGACCACATCCGCGCCGGTAAAGGACCTTACCTGCTTGAAATCCTGACTTACCGTTACAAAGGGCACTCGGTTTCCGACCCGGCGACTTACCGCTCGAAAGACGAGGTGGAGCATTACCGCGGCCTCGATCCGGTCAAATACGCAGAAGGGAAATTGCTGGAACTTGGCTTTGCCACAGAAAAAGAGGTGCAGGCCATCAAAGATAAAATTGCTGCGCAAATTGCCGAAGCTGTTCAATTTGCAGAAGCATCGCCTTATCCGGATGGTGCTTTGCTTTTTGAACACAATTATACGCAGGCTGATTATCCGTTTATTACGGATTAAATGTGTCTGTTTTTATAGTCCGATAGCTGCGTTATGTTTCGACCCAAAACCGGTCATTTACGTAAGTAAACTCCCGTTTTTGGGTCGAAACATGCCTTGCTCTCGAACTCTAAAAAACAGACACCCGACTAAATGGACGGACACTAGATAGTGGTATAAAGTGACGCGGAGTTTCACGGAGTAAAAGGAGTCTCACGGAGTTAAGCCCTCTGTGAGACT
Source organism: Saprospiraceae bacterium (assembly GCA_046153985.1). Lineage (GTDB taxonomy): Bacteria > Bacteroidota > Bacteroidia > Chitinophagales > Saprospiraceae > JABWAJ01. The sequence continues at coordinate 917 of JBJXFD010000216.1, read as the reverse complement.
CTTTTTAGTTTGTGAAACTCTTTACTGCACCTCACCTTTTGTAAAAATTATGGCAAAATCACTCCGGTTGGTAAAATCCTGCTGTTGAAAGCAACTTAACCGAATATATCCCGATAACTGCCAGCGGATCATATTGCCTTATACAAATACGATAGCAGCGTTTTTACTTCAAAAGGGGTATTGTATTTGCCGAAGGTTATAATCTGGAACAACACTCCACTTTCACTTTGGAAACGGAATAAGGTGTTAAGCCGAGAAAATTTTTCTCACAATTATCAGCTTTGAAAAATTCCCACGTCCCTGAAATATTGTCTTTGTGAGCTTGACAACTCAGAAAAAAGAGAAACAGCCAACTGGCCAGTAATGGCTTAGAAAGGTTGTTCCCGAAAGGTTCGCGGATGGAGGTGAACTGAAAGCAGGAGGATCGCATAGACAAACTTTTTACAAAAATATTCGTTAAAAGAAAGGATAAAAGTGTATATTTATTCTAAATTTTTAGCCATGTCCGACCTTATCCAGGAAATTTCAAAGTTAACCGTTGGTGAACGAATTCAACTGGTTCAAGCCATTCTGCAAACCATTTCTGATAATACATCAGAAGACGATTTTCTGTTGTCAAGCGCTCATGTAGAAGAAATTGAGCGTAGGTCAGCAGAAATAGCAAGCGGTTCAGTCAAAACGATTGCATGGGAAGACATTCAGGCGAAACTTGCGGAACGGCATGGCCTATAATGTTGAATTGCCATTTTTCATACCAGTCGAAATCCTAAAGGTTGGAAACGACGATAAGTTACGAAGCTTTTTGTAAGGGAATATAAGTCTCCTGAGCATTTCCGGCAGCAAAGGCAAGCGCCTCATAAACATCTTCTTTGCTAAGACGCGGAAATTCGTTCAGCATTGTTTCCAGCGTCATACCG
>JBJXFD010000199.1:0-15087 GCA_046153985.1 Saprospiraceae bacterium | reverse complement strand
AGTACGAGCAAAAGAGTCACTAACTTTCGCATAGTCAATAAGGTTTTACGATTGTTCTTAATGAAGAGTGAAAAAAATTGATTTTCCATTTAAAAATCCGGCGGAGAGAATGGGATTCGAACCCATGATACCCTTTTGGGGTATACACACTTTCCAGGCGTGCCTCTTCAACCGCTCGAGCATCTCTCCGGATCTTGGGATAGGTATTGTTAGTTCCCTACCCGGCAAAAATAGACATTAAGAATTGCTTAACAACTTCAAGCGCTGCAAAAATGGAAAAAAAGATGTAACAATTCAAAATTTTTTAAAAATCAGACTTTTTTTTGGCGTCGCCGCAACCGAACAAGGGATCATTTTGAAAAAACCAATTTTTCTTGTTCAAAGATTCTCAGGGCATTACGCGTGGTATATTCCGCTATGACCTCAATATTCTCTTGTTTCACTTCTGATAATCTTTCTGCAACGACGCGGACATAAGCAGACTCATTTCGCTTGCCGCGATGCGGAACCGGGCTCAGATAAGGAGAATCGGTCTCCAAAACCAGGTGTTCAAGCCCGATACGTTTCAGCGTTTCGTCCAAACCTGCCTTCTTATAAGTCAAAACGCCGCCGATTCCCAACAGGAATCCCAGCGAGATGGCCGTTTCCGCTTGTGCTACCGATCCGCCAAAGCAATGAAAAATGCCCCGAAGCCGACTGTCCCGGATGGGTTTCAACAATTCCACCACTTCATCGAACGAATCCCTCAGGTGGATCACAATGGGCAAATCGAATTCCAATGCCCATTCCACCTGAGTGATAAAAACCTTTTGCTGTGCCTCAAAGAACGTTTTGTCCCAATATAAGTCGATGCCTATTTCACCGACCGCACAAAAGGGACGCTGCTCCAACCAATGCTTGACGACGCTTAACTCCGTCTCGTAATCTTCCTTTACCGAACAAGGGTGCATGCCCATCATGGGAAAACACCGCCCAGGGTATGCCGTTTCAACAGCCAGCATCGCTTCTACGGTTCGGCTGTCAATATTGGGCAGGTAGACGCGCCTGACCCCGGCTTCAGATGCCCGTTGCATCATGGCGTCCCGGTCTTCGTCAAATTGTTCTAAGTAAAGATGCGCGTGCGTATCAACCAACATCATGTGTGTACAACTATTTGCACAAAGGTAGAGATTATAATTTAAATGGTTTTGGTGGACGGGAAGAGAGGAATTTGAAAATTAGTTGATTTGAAGATTTACGACAATGTCCTTCCAGCGTTTACCTTTGCCAACCAGATCAAAAAAGTCTGCCAACCATGTCCGCAAAACAAAAATTCTACGTCGTCTGGCAAGGCTACAAGCCGGGCATTTATACCTCCTGGCCGGCTTGTGAGGCGCAAATTAAAGCTTATCCCGGCGCGCGCTATAAGTCTTTTGAAAGCAAGGCAGAGGCCGAAGCCGCTTTGAAAGCAGGCCCTTCCGCTATTTCCAAAGCTGCCGGCCCGAAAAAAGTGGCCGGTACAGTTTCCCGAAAAGACATCGTTTGGGACAGCATTTCGGTGGATGCAGCGTGCAGCGGGAATCCGGGTGTGATGGAATACCAGGGCGTGGTCACCAAAGGCGGCGAGCAGTTGTTTCACCAAAAATTTGACCTGGGCACGAACAACATCGGCGAGTTCTTAGCCATCGTACATGGGTTGGCCATGCTGAAAAAAGAAGGGCGCAGTATCCCGATCTATACCGACTCCAGGACTGCCATGAAGTGGGTGCGCGACAAAAAAGCCCGCACCAAACTGGAGCATACTGCCAAAACCGCCTATTTGTTTGAGTTGATCACCCGCGCTGAAACCTGGCTGAAAAAAAATACCTATTCCAATCCTATACTCAAATGGGAAACGGAGTCTTGGGGGGAGATACCGGCTGATTTTGGCCGCAAATAATTGTCTGTCTTTATAGTCCGATAGCTGCGAGGGGGCAAGTGAGGGCGTCACATCAAGTGTAATCGTCAACTTAACGACATGAACGACCCTGCAAGGGTCAAATGTGAATAGCCCCCGATGCAATCGGGGGAAAAGTGGACGTGGTGAGGTGGAACCAACCCCGAATGGGGTTGAATATGAAAATGGGGTAACATTCAACCCCATTCGGGGTTGCGCGTTACAATTCGTTGATGCGACTACCCCCGATTTCATCGGGGGCTATTCACCTTCAACCACTTCGTGGTTCTCGTTCGCTAAATTAAGGATATTACGCTTGGTGTGACACACTTACTACCCACACCGCACGTTTTTAGGGCCGATCATAACGCAGCTATCGGACTATAAAGACAGACACAAGTTACTCTGCGAGATACATCAAATAACAAACCCCAAACACAAGCACCGTTGTCACAATACCTGTCAAAAAGATGGTGTAACAGATGCGGAGGTGCCGGTATTTGACGCCCAAAGATTTGCCTAAGAAAAAGAGGTCCCGCATGATGGCGTCGTTCAAAATCTCTTCGTTTTCAACCGTGATGCGCATCCCTTCTTTGTATTCAGGCAGTTCCATCTCATAAAAATTGCCGAAGAAGAACAGGTTAGCGCCACGCTCTTTGATTTTGGTGATGTCCGTATACCCAATCATGCGGATGGGCCGCGTAGCTAAGGTTGCAAAAACAATGGAACACAGACACGAAGTCATGAGCAGGATCATGGGGGCCAGCAGGAAGATGTTGTCTTTGATGTAGGAGGCGGCCATTGGCATGGTGATCGTCAGGATCAACGCATTGATACTGAGCATGATGTTTGCTTTGTTATCGGCTAAGCTACTCAAATCGAGGTGGTTGCGCAAAGCGGTTTTGAACATCATCTGGGCGCTTTTATTCTCCGAAATCGGCACCAGTTCTTTCTTTTTCTTTTCCGGATTGGCTAATTTTTTCAGGCGCCGTTGATTCAGTTCAAACTGCGTACTGTACAAATCCTGTGCCGCTTTGGTATAATAAAGGTGTTGTTTAAAAAAACGGTGATTCAGCTCAAACCATTCGGTGTCCGAATAATGTTGCCCCAGCATCCTCGCCCACTCCTGGCGCAAACCATGCAGGATTTCCAAATAGCGGTCGCTGCCGAGGTTGCTCAGATCGGCGTCTTTGATGATTTCTTCTAAGCGGTTGTGCGGCGTCCGGTCTACTGCCGTAGCGGCGATGCAGGCAAAAACCTGGTTCATTTTTTCCAACGGATAGGCTTGCGCTTCCAGCAACTCCTGTGCGATGCGGACGCTTGCTGCTTCGTGCCCGGTATATTTTTCGGTAAAACCCGTGTCGTGCAGGAGGGCGGAAAGCTCCAGAATTTCCAGTTCTTCGTCGGTCATTTTTGAGCTGCGCCCAAGCTCCAGCACGGCTTTGCGCACGGCGAGGGTATGCGGCAAGTTGTGATAAGTATGCCCTTCACTCAATTTTTCAGTCAGTAGCGAAGTAACGTGTTGTTCGATCAGAGAAACAATGGACATTTGTGGACGAATTTATACCCCGCTGGGGTCGTGTAACCGGTTGTGCCTTTCCTATACTGCAACAATGGCACTTTTGTTACATCAGACGTAGCGTAACCGTCTGTTTTTTTTTCGGCTTTGGCAAATATACTTGCGCTCCACAAAAAATGTGTATTTTTCACAGTCGCTTTCGCGAAAGGCGTAAAACTACGATAATATGGCTGATGCTCAGACACCTTCTGCTACCTTAGTCCAAAACCTGATCATTGGGGCTGGCCCCGCCGGACTGGCTGTTGCCGGACGCCTGAGGCAATTGGGGATTCCTTTTGAACTCCTCGAAAAAAGCGACCACATCGCAGATGCCTGGCATCGCCACTACGACCGGCTTTGCCTGCACACCATCAAGGACTTATCGCACCTGCCCGGCCTTCCTTTTCCGGAAAACTACCCGCAATATGTTCCGCGCCAGCTTTTGGTTGATTATTACGAATCGTATGCACAAAAATACCAGATCCACCCGATGACCGGCCAGGAAGTCGTCCACCTCCGTCGCAAACAGGGAAATTGGTTGGTGCGCACCACCAAACAAGATTTTCGGGCAGCCAATGTGGTGATCGCGACGGGCACCAACCGCGTCCCCTTCCTCCCGCAGTGGCCCGGTCAGGAAGCTTTTGAGGGCCAAATCCTGCACAGCAGCGTTTATAAAAACGCAGCCCCTTATTCGGGTAAAAAAGTACTGGTGGTGGGTATGGGCAACTCTGGCGCGGAGATTGCGCTTGACCTCAGCGAGAACGGCGCCGAGGCGCATTTATCGCTGCGTGGCCCCGTCAACATCGTGCCCCGCGATTTTTTGGGCAATCCTACCCAAAAAACGGGATTGCTGGTGGCCAAACTCCCCAACTGGCTGGGGGATCAAATTGGCGTTTTGCTGCGCAGGCTAACCATTGGGGATCTGTCGCGTTATGGCATCACCACCCCAGCGCTGCCACCTTCCAAACAGCTGCGGTTGCTCGGCAAAACGCCTGTCATTGACATCGGTACCGTTGCAAAAGTAAAATCGGGAAAAATCAAAGTTCACCCGGCCATACAACATTTTACCCCAGAAGGTGTCGTTTTTGAAAATGGCGCCCAGCTTCCCTTCGACGCAGTGATTCTCGCCACGGGCTATCGGTCTCAACTGGAGGGTTTTATCGAATATACCCGGGGGTTGCTGGATGAACACGGCCTGCCCCGCTGCGTCATCGGAGAAGGCGAATTTCAGGGTCTCTACTTTGTGGGATTCGACAATTACACGCCGGGGGGCATCCTCGGGGTCATCAACCGGGATTCGGAAGTGGTCGCCAATGCCATTGCGACAACAGGCGCCGATTGGCCTGCCGATGAAGAATTGCCGGAGTAAAAAAAAACACAAGAGGTAACAAAGTCTTGCCTTATGGCAATAAGACCGTTATTTTTGACTAAATTGGAGCGCTACATCTCAAATCTAACGTCTAAAATCTATCATCTAAAAAAAAACTATGAGAACGATCATCCCTATATTCCTGCTTTTACTGATTGCCGCTTCCGGTTGCGTTTCCAGCCGAAAATTTGAAGATTCGGAACTGGCGCGGCGCAAATTGCAATCCGACTACGACGACGCGCGCAAAAAAGCGAACAACTACGCCGAAGAAAATACGGTGCTGAAAACAGCCATGGACAAGGCGCAAAAAGACGCTGGCAACCTGCGCAGCGACTTGACATTGGCCCGCGAGCGCTACGACCAATTGGATAAAACCAACAAGGATCTGCTCACGCGCTACGACCGCCTGATGGCTCAAAATGAAATGCTGTTGAACGCCACTACAAGCGAAAAACAAGACCTGCGCGGACAGTTGGCTGTCAAAGAAAAAGAACTGAACGACCGCGAGCGCCGCATGCTGCAATTAGAGCGCGACCTCGGCGCCCGCGAACAGCGCGTGAAAGAATTAGAAGCGGCCATCAGTGACAAAGAAAACAAAATTGCAGATCTTCGGAATAAAGTGACCCAAGCCCTGCGGAGTTTTTCAAATACCGACCTGACTGTACGCGAAGAAAAAGGAAAAGTCTACGTGTCGCTGAGCCAGGATCTGCTTTTTCCCTCCGGCAGCAAAACCATCAATACAGCCGGAAGACAAGCGTTGACTAATTTGTCGCAGGTACTGAACACCAACCCGGAAATCAACATCACCGTAGAAGGCCATACCGACAGCGACGGCGACGACGCCCTGAACTGGGATTTGAGCGTGGGCCGAGCAACTTCGGTGGTGAAAGAGCTGACCAAAAACAATGTGGATGCCAAACGCATCATTGCAGCAGGCCGTGGCGAACATTTTCCGGTGGCGGGCAATGATAGCAGCACGGGCAAAGCGCAGAACCGCCGCACGGAGATTATTTTGACGCCGAAGCTGGATGTACTTTATCAATTACTTGATTGATTTTGTTACCGGGCCACTACGACTCGTTGCACTTCCCGGCTGCCGTTCTCAAACCTGAATTCGAGCAGGAAAAGTCCGGAATTAGGGAACTGAATACTTTGTGTATAAGTAGTTGGGAGTATGTTACACACCAACTTACCGGAGGAGTCGTGAATGCGTATTTGTAAAAGCTGAGTTGCCTGGTCGTCAATGGTCAGGTTAACGCTGCCTGATGATGGATTTGGAGCAACTTGAACCGACAACCGATCGGACATAGTCTCTTTTGCAGCTACGAGGAAACAAGCTTCATTGCCAAATTGAAATAATCCGGTTACCGGTGATCCATAACAGCGCAAAGCTTGATCATATTCCACATCGCAAAGTTGTGCATCCCAATTGAACAGTTGAATGAAACTTCCAATATTTTCAACGATTACATCTGTAAACTCACTATAATAATCACCCGGTTCTCCACTAAATGCAGAGGAAATATACTGTACGCGCAGCAGATCCTGCCCCTGCACCTGAATGGTTCGAACAGAATCTACGCGCATGCGGAATAAAGTGTCTGTGGCAAAATGCTCAATATCCAATTCATGCATGATAGACCAGGGTACAAGATCGTATTCATCTCCTTCCTCTGCCGCAAAATCATACATCAATGTGAAGCGTTGCTTGTGTTCGTTGTAGAGCCATACTTTACCGTCTTCCTCGTAAGTGTACAGAGGCGTATTGGCTTCCAAATAGTTGCAGGAAAATCGTTCTTTTTTGATTACCCGGCACAATTTGCCTTCAAACATCACCTCTTCGTCTACCCACAATCGGTTGTAGGTAACTTCAGGAAATGAAAAGAAGGTGTGGCGGAAATACCATTCGGCTCCAACGGGCGCCCATTCATCAAATTGTCCAAAACAAGGCATTGCGGCAAAAAAGCAGGCAGCACGCAAAAGAAGGGCATACGTTTTCATAGTATTGATTTTTTACGATAACATAAGGCCCGGACAAACTGATGAACTGTCCAGATTGAATAAAGATAATTCCCTACTTATAACGAGTCTTTCCTTTATGAGCTTAGGTAAATCCGGCGACAAAATCAATACCCAATCCCCACCTTCTTGTATATGAAATGTAACAGCCACGCCGGCCCAATCAAGAGGAACTGCACATCCTCCAAAAACGAAGGCTTTTTGCCCTCGATTTTGTGGCCAATGAATTGCCCGATCCAGGCCACCACAAAGATCCCGAGAGAGACCAATGCCATTTGACCGGCATTGCGGCCCGTCATTTCAAAGATGGCGTTGTTGCCCCATAGCATGGCGCCGCCTACCACAATGAAACCGACGAACATGGGCAGGGACAGCCGCAGGTAGTAGCCCAGCGCGGCCAGCAGGAGCACGGCCGCCCAGTTGAAAAACAAGCTCCGCTCCGTAAAAAACGGAATCGCATACAGCATGCCAAAAAGGCTGAACATGATGGCCGGCACGCAAACCCAATGGATGAGTTTGTTGGTGGCATTCTGGTGACTTTCACCATATTTGTCTAAAAACCAATGTATTGTCTTTGCCATATCCCAAAATTGTTTAGTTTACTGTTCCCGGCAATAAAGTTAATCAGATTCTAAAATTATTACTCTACTTTTGCATCGCGCATGGATATGCGGGTTCTGAATTTTTTCATTTTTAAAGTATAGCCAATAGTGACCAACAAGTACTTTGACCTCATTGATCAGACCTTTTATTTTCCTCAGGAAGGGTTTGATATTGAAGAGGGGTATTTGGTATTCAACGAGATACCGCTCATCCATTTGATCCGGAAGTACGGCACGCCGCTCAAACTCACGTATTTGCCAAAAATCGGTTCGCAGATCAAAAAAGCCCGCAACATGTTTACGCGGGCCATGAACTCGCTGGGCTACAATGGAAAATATTATTATTGCTATTGCACAAAAAGCTGCCATTTCAGCTACGTACTCGATGAAGCCCTGCAACACGACGTACAGTTGGAAACCTCTTCGGCATTCGACATAGACCTGATCCAACGCTTGTACGAGCAGGGCAAACTCACCAAAGAAATCATCATCATTTGCAACGGATTTAAACCGGAGAACTACCTCCAGAAAATTGTAGCCCTGATCAACGACGGGTTCGTCAATGTCATTCCGGTTTGCGACAACGTCAAAGAGATAGATTATTACAACGACCACGTGAAAGGGGAATGCAAAATCGGCATCCGCGTCGCCACGGAAGAAGAACCCAATTTTGAGTTTTATACCTCCCGACTCGGCATCCGCAACGCCGACGTGGTTCGTTTTTACACAGAAAAAATCGCCGACAACCCCAAGTTTCAGCTCAAAATGCTCCACTTTTTTGTGGACACGGGCATCAAGGATACGTTGTATTACTGGGGCGAATTGAAAAAAGCCATCAAGCTTTATTGCGAATTAAAACCGCAGGCCAAAGACCTTTCCGCCATCAACATCGGCGGGGGCATGCCCATTCGCAATTCGCTCGGCTTTGAATTTGATTACAAATACATGGTGAAGGAAATCGTCAACCTCATCCTCAATGCCTGCGAGGAAGAAGGGGTACGCGAACCTGATATTTTCACCGAATTCGGCAAATATACCGTCGGCGAAAGCGGCGCCACCATTTTTTCGGTGCTGGCGCAAAAGCAACAAAACGACGCCGAGATGTGGTACATGATTGACAATTCGCTGATGACCACGCTACCAGATACATGGGGCATTAGTGAGCGCTTCATCTTGCTGCCGATCAACAAATGGAACAACGACTACCGCAGGGTGAACATCGGGGGCTTGAGTTGCGACAACTCCGATTATTACAACGCAGAGGTGCACGAAGGCCAGGTTTACCTTCCTGCTATCAACGGCAACGATGAAGAACCGCTCTACATCGGCTTTTTCCATACCGGCGCTTACCAGGATTCCATCAGCGGTTACGGCGGGATCAAGCATTGCCTCATCCCCTCCCCCAAGCACATCCTGATTGATAAAGACAGCCAGGGCAACCTCGTGGATCGGCTTTATAATCCGGAACAAACAGCGGAGGATATGTTGAAGATTTTGGGATATTGAAGGTTGAGGATTTGATTTATTGAGGATTCGAGGATTTGAGCGGTGCAATTTACTCAGCTCAATTGCTCCATAAATCCTTTCAGCTTCTCAACATCTTTCACCCCCGGCGCCGTTTCAAAGCGGCTGTTCAAATCCATTCCGTATAAAGCAGGTATTTTGAGCTGTTTGAGTGCCGCAATGTTATCCTCGCCAATGCCGCCGCTCAGAAAAAACGGCGTAATGCCCGTGTATTGTTGCAGCAGCGACCAGTCGAAAGCAACGCCAGACCCGCCGTGCTGCAGGCTCTTGGTATCGAATAAAAAGTAGGCGCACCAGCCCTGATAAGCCTGGGTTTCCTCAAAATCGAATTCATCATCCACGGCGAACGCTTTGATGATTTTGGCGTGGTGTAAAGTGCTGATGTCCCAGTATTGCTTCAGTTCCCGGCAGTATTCAGGGCTTTCGTTGCCGTGCAATTGCACAAAATCCAGTTCGTAATCGTGAACCGCGTTCAAAATCCGCTCGATTTCGGCATTGACAAAAACGCCCACCTTTTTCACCTTTTCAAAAAGCGGCCGGTTTTTGTTCACCCAGCTTTCAAATTTCGGGTTGTCGGCATACCGGGGCGACCGTTCATAAAAAATGAAGCCAATGAAATCAACCGGCAACTCCAATAGCTGCGTGATGTTTTCCGGCTCTTTCATGCCGCATACTTTAATTTTCATGCTGTTTAGTTTCCAAAAATATGACCGAAAAAATAAATAACCCAAACCATCACATACAGCCCTGTTGGAAAAACAATGCCCCGCATGGAATCGGTGAACCGCTTTTTCTGGTAAACATTTAAGGGCCAGAGGTTAAGGCAGATGGCAACGATGGCCGTGGTTCGCTGCCGGAAATCCATGGAAAAGCCGCCCGGTTTAATCCAGCCCAGCGCCTCTATTTGTTCATAAAGCATCAGCAATACAGCGTATCCGACAAAAGGAACCACCAATCCGACGAGTACGCCAACCCAAAGGGCATTTCGATTCAGTAATGAGAACATGGTTAATTTATTTTTTACAAAAATCCGGATGTTATAGAATGCAGTTTTCCAAAAAGGATACTCTGGGAGCAAGTGAGGGCGTCACTTTAAGTGACACCCTCACTAACCACGCTGAAATTCAAGGTCTTTCATTAAGGACACAGCCCGGTAATTGGTCAGGTCGTGGTGCGAAGGAACCACAGAAATATACCCGTTGTCGAGCGCCCAAATATCGGTATCTTTCCCCAGGTCTTCGTTGACAAACTTGCCAGTCAACCAATAGTAGCGTTGCCCGCGCGGGTCAATGGCCTCTGAATACTCCTCGACCCAACGGGCATCGGCCTGACGGCAAACCCGAATGCCTTTGATTTCCGCTTCCGGCAAATTCGGAATATTTACGCTCAAAAGGCTGCCGTGTTCCATGCCATGCGCCATAACGTAGTCCATAATCCGGCGGACAAAAGGTTTACCAGCCTCAAAATTGGCAGAAAACGAATAATCAAGCAACGAAAACCCAATCGAAGGAATGCTTTCCAATGAAGCTTCCATCGCCGCCGACATCGTGCCGGAATAAATGATGTTGATGGAAGCATTGGAACCGTGGTTGATCCCTGAAACGCAAAGGTCAATCGTCCGGTCTTTAAAAATGACATTTTTAGCCAGCTTGACACAATCCACCGGGGTTCCGGAGCATTCGTAAGCCTCAATGTTGTCAAAAACTGACGCGGGCCGAAGCCGGATGGGGCGGTCAATGGTGATGGCGTGCCCCATGGCAGATTGTGGTGAATCGGGTGCAACCACAACCACATCGCCAAGGGTGCTGGCTACTTCTACCAGGGCACGAATGCCCTGCGCGGTAATGCCGTCGTCGTTGGTTACTAAGATCAAAGGCTTTTTCATGAACTGCGTATTCTGATGATGAGGGTGCAAAAATAAGCGGGTTTGGCTATTTTTACTCCATGAATAAAATGAACATCCGCAAAGCAACGCTCGCCGACATCCCCACTGTCCACGACTTAGTGCGGGAGCTGGCCATTTACGAAGCATCCGAAGCGGCTTTTACGGCAACTCTGGAGGATTACACCCGCGACTTTGAGCTCGGAAGATTTGAAGTGCTGGTTGCGGAAACGCCGGATGACGGGGTGATCGGCATGGCCTTTTTCTACGAAACCTATTCCACCTGGAAAGGCCCGATGCTGTGGCTGGAAGATTTTGTGGTAAAAGAGGCCCACCGCAGGTCGGGCGCGGGACAACTGCTCTTCGACGCTTATGTGGCAGAAGCCCGGCAACGCGGCTGCCGATTGGTCAAATGGCAGGTGTTGGACTGGAACGAACCTGCCCTTAATTTTTACCGCCGGCAGCAGGCCATCATAGAAACGAACTGGTGGAGTGGAAAAATTTTCCTGACATCATAAGACTTGTTGCGATGGGATCATCGCTGACCCATCGCAACAAGTCTGTAGAAAAAACAAATCTTTAAAAAGAATTATTTGTGAAAACTAAAAATTACTTTCTATTTTTACCGCACTTCCGGCAAAACGCCGGGTTTCATTCGCAGCTTCGCAACAAATTCCAAAGCCCCTGCCACAAACACAGTCTGATAGTCCTCTGAACATTCAAACAAATTATAGACCTTGTTGGGCAATTCATCAATTGGCTACGAGTGGCAAATTTTATTTTATACTGCGTTGGATTTTTTCAAGATAGCTGCCGGCTATCTCTGCAAAATCCGCCTTGTCTAAAATAAAATTTCCTCACTCTCGCTCAAATCGAAGATTCGACGAAGTCAATCATGAAATCCCCAATAAGCTCTTAACAGATTTCGCAACAACCCATGTTGTCGGTCTCCCCGATGCTATTCGGGTATTCCGGCTACAGCCATCGGATAAATATAGTGTTTCATAGTGTGAGGAGTGGCCGCCCCTGGCGGTTGCTCCTTCTTTTAACCCTCTAACTCCCGAAGGGCAGAGATGATCAGTTCTACATTTTTACTACTGATTGGCATTTTTTGAAGACTGCCAACTCCCCCATCACGAGCTCACCGGCATCGTCCAAACAGGCAATTCAGGAATATAAAACTGGTAGGTATTAAAAGACCGGTACACAACTTCGTGGATGCGTTCCCGAATTTTATTGCTAAACAACTTCCAGTTGCCGGAATCGGGGTAGAGGCGATTAGATAAAAAGACATACACTAAATCCGATTTCGGGTCTGCCCAAACGCAGGTTCCGGTAAATCCGGTATGCCCAAACGTTTCGGGGCTGGCTTGTTCTGCGTAAGCCGCACGGTATTTCTCATTGGGCCGATCAAAACCCAATCCACGATGATTGCCGTGATTATTGCTGATAAAGTGCGCCACTGTTTTTTCATTCAAAAGCCGCTGGCCGCCATAAACACCGCCATCCATCAGCATCTGGAAAAGCACGGTCAGGTCTTCCGCACTGGTGAACAAACCTGCATTACCGGCAATCCCGCCCATCAAGGCCGCAGTGGGGTCGTGTACATAGCCGTGTACCAATTGCTGGCGCCACCGCTGGTCGTTTTCAGTGGGCACAATGCGGTGGCGTTCGTAGCGCTTCATCGGGCAATAAGCCGTATTGCGCAAGCCCATGGGCCGGTAGAAGTTTTCCTCCATCCAGTTGTCAATGGCCATATCGCCCATTTTGGTCTCTAAGATTTTTTGCAACAGCATAAAATTCGCATCGCTGTAGCGGAAATTCCTGCCCCGATCCACTGGCAGGTGGTGGACATCTTTCCAAACCTGTTGTTCAAAAAAACGGTTAAAAAAGAACCGGTCCGCTACCTGAATGGAAAACGTATCGGTTTGATTTTTACAAAAATACAAGTCGCAATTTGCATTGTCTTTTTCGCGATAAGCGATATAAGGCACTACCGGCATGTGCGGCTGTAAACCTGATTGGTGAATGAGCAGTTTCCGGATCGGGATCTTGCGAATGGTCGAGGTTTTATCGCAGGGCAGGTGGTCTTCAATGTGTTCGCTCAGTCGAAAGCGCCCTTGTTCGTACAATTTCATCGCCGCCAAAGTCGTCGCGGCAACCTTACTGATCGAAGCAATATCGTACAGGTCGTCCGCCATCACCGGGTGATCGGCTTTATAGGTGTGGTAACCAAATGCTTTGCTGTAAATAATTTTTCCGTTTTTAGCTACCGCCACCTGGCATCCGGGCGTTGCGCGGTCTTTGATGGCTGCATAAACAATGCGGTCAATACCGCCCAGCATGGAAGCTTCGATTCCAACGTCTTCGGGCGACGTGAACTTCAGCCGAACGGGCTTAAAAATTGCACCTGCCCCTGCTGGAAATTGCGCAGATACGGCTACCGGCAATTTTCCGCGGGGCGCCATTGCGCCAAACAAGACTTGAGCAGCGGCGGTTTCCGTAATCTGGTTGTGTTCGTAAAGTTGCAGGACGGTGAGGGAAGTATCCAGATCGCGCAACATGGCTGGAACCCCAAAATTCACCACAACCACATGGGCGCGTTTGGCCGTGGCCAGCACCCGGCGAAGGAAAGCGCTGTCGGCCTTGTTTCCTGCCTGGAGGCGATCCATTGCCACAATAAACACCAGCGATTCACAAAATTCTTCTCCTTCATCTAAGGTAAAATCCTGTTGAATCTGGTAGTCTGCATACTTGGAAACCTGGTGGTAAAAAGCTGATAAAGGCTGTCGGCAATGGGAAACCAGGCGAAAGTCTAAATTTCGCAAGTCTTTGAATGGCAATAAATTGTTTTCGTTGTGAACCAAACTGGCCGCTTTCTCAAAAAGCACCCGGCCAACCGATCCCCATTGCGGGTCTTCAAAATGGGACCGAATGATTTCCTGCTCCGGCGGCAGACAACCCACTGCGGCGTAATAGGGAAAAGCGCCTTCGGGCGGCAACGCCGGAGTTTTGATTTTTACCCAGGATTTTGCTAAAAGTACCTTGCGCACCTTTTCGTCAATCGCCTGCTGGTTGATGAGTTTTTGTTGCAGCAAGCGCCGGAATGCCACAACCACACGCTCCGGAGCACGATCCACCACGTACAGATCAATTCCTGCCCGAATCCAGGCAGCAATATCTTGTTCCGTTTTCACCCGCGCCATCAGCAGTCCACCAAAAGCCAGGCGTTTGAAAAATGCGTCTTTGAGAAAACCAAACGGCAATTTTCGGATCGAGTCGTCTTTCAGCAATTGGTCGTCAATCCAGAATCCGGAAACGCCCGTATTAATCGCATCCTGATAGCCCTGCAACTCCGTCAGGCTTGCCGCCGACGTATCGCGCATCGCCCGAAGGTGGCGGGCATTCCAATGGTCGGCCACGCTGAGCAGGTGCTGCTGGTTTAGCCGTTCCACCTGATTGAATTCATCGGGGTTTTCGCTTTCGGCGCCAGTTGGAGCAGGGATGATGGCGCAATTGAGACCCAATGCTTGCAATTGCCGGAAGTACAACTCCCTGAAATGTGTGAACATCGTATCGGAACCGGCAGCCTGAAGGGTCAGGTTGCGTGGCAAAAGGGGCAGTTCGGTAAACTGGCTGTTGAGCAGGATTGCTTCGCTCGTGGCCAGCAACAAAGGCAACGGGGCTAAGCGGCGGCACGTATCGGCAATCCGCAAATATTCGGGTAAAGGCAGGTTGCTCATCCACAAGCCGCCTATTCGCCCTTTCGCAATCCAGTTTCTGACATTAGCTTCAATCGCCGGCGTGGGCACATCTGATTCCAGGACGATCAACTGGCCAATTTTCTGTTCCAGCGACATCGTTTTCACCAGCGAATCCACCCAGGCTGAAGACGGAACAGCAAAGGGAGTGGGCGCATGCGGCAGGAACTCCGTGGTGGCCTTCTGGCACTTGGTAGCAATGCAGGCGAGCGCAAGGATGATGATGAAAAACCTGTATTTAGATACCATGTTAAAGACAGCTTCCGGGTTTTGGCGATTGTGGGTAATATCGCATAAGGATGAAAAAAAACAAACGCTTCGCCAAGTTAGTTTTTTTGGGTAAACGTCAAAGATGCCGCAGATTTCTACCCGCCAAAAGGAATATCCCCCGGCTTCACAAAAAATTAATCTGTTAAACCCGCCCGAAAATTTCGGTGCGCATTTTGTTTAGCCTATC
>JBJXFD010000196.1:0-14733 GCA_046153985.1 Saprospiraceae bacterium | reverse complement strand
GTAGATTAGTGCTCATAGGACAACATCGGTTTTAAGTGTTTACAAAAGGGTACTATTAAGAAAGTAATTAAAAAACGTCGCGATAAAAATACGAATATTTTTAATCAACCATTCTTTTATCCTTTTTTTAACACTAAAACCTTGGTTGTCAGGGATAATTTCGTATTGGCTTTGAGGGTGAAATCCAGCAACTGGAACGCTCAAATGAGGGGGTTTAATAAGGGGCAAAGCTCGTCCCGCACAAGCGGGGGGGGCAAAAGGCAAGGGGCACTTTATGTCATGTCTTGACGTTATTGGGCGTCATACTGGTGCAGCGCACCCAAAATTTTTGTAGATATTGATCATTCAGGAGCAGGGTTAGGTGCAGCGCACCGTGACAACGGTTGCCACAACATGCCGAGATTGCGGTGCGTTTAAAATTGCGCAGCGTCTCGGAGTAACCACGAGGTGCACGGAGTTTTTACGTCTAACTCAGCGAGACTCCGCGAGACTCCGTGTCATCTAATTTCGTGGAGTCTCGCGGAGTTAAAAGGAGTTTCACGGAGTTCTATTACCTCACAAAAAACTCCATCAAACACTGTTTGCTTGGTGTAATTACGCTACAAACACAACCTGGCCAACTACCGCTTCACCAAAAACGTCCCCGTCGCAAAGCCATCCCCCGTTTGCAGGCGCGCCACATATAGGCCGGCGGGCAGCGTGAAGAGATCAAGTGGCGTATCTAAGGCTTCCACCGCTTCCCGTTGCAGGACCAATCGGCCAAATTGATCGAAAATTTCCAGCAGATCACCGGGCTGGATGTTTGCCGGGCTTTGGATAAAAATTTCATTTTCCGCAGGATTCGGAAAAAGCCGGAGCTGGTCCAAATTGGCGGTTGCTTTGCCCATCAATACGGCGCGCACCGGCGAATACGCGAACTGCCCATCAAAATCTACTTGTTTGAGGCGGTAGTAGTTCCAACCGGACAGGGGCTTTTCGTCGGTGTAAGCGTATTGAAGGGTTTCGGAGCTGGTTCCTGCGCCATCCACCTCGCCAATGGCTTCGAAAGTGCGGCCATCGGGACTGCGCTCGATCTGAAAGAAGTCGTTGTTGAGTTCGGTGGCGGTGGCCCAGGTGAGGGAGGTGTTTTTATCGGTTGCGGCTACTTCGAAATTGATCAGTTCAATGGGTAGAGCGGCCTGACTGCCGACCGCGAAGGGGGAAAGGCTCGTAATGCCACTTCTGGAGCGCGTGTAGGGATTACTGCCGCCGGCCGCTCCCCCGGCATCCTGTAGCCAGCCTCCGGCAGTAAAATGAGAGAGGTAGCAAGAATTTCGGGTAAAGCCGGTGGTTTCGCCCTCATCGGCTGCGGTCCATTGCACGTCAAGTGCAATAGAGCCTACGGCGCCGCTTACCAGCGTTACATCCCAGGTTCGGTTCAGGACATTATTGGTTATCGTATTTCCACTTAACCCATTTTCAAAAACGCCATCCAGAACCCTCACGCCAAATACAGCAGAAGCAGCTGTACGAATTAACGTCGCGGGGTTGTAGCGGGCATTGCCTACGGGAAAGATCACCGCTGAAATGCCCACTGTGCGCCGGAGAATACCTGTGCTGTTGGTTTGGATATAAGAAGCAGCGCTTCCGCCTGTGATGGTGGTGCCGGATGAAGCCATGTTCAGGTCGAATTCATTCAACGTTAACCTGCCGGAACTGAGCGTCAGGACGGCGCTGCTGGTCAACGTGAGCCCTGAGTTTAAAGCAATCCCCTGTGCGTTGTTAATCAAGACATTAACCCGGTTGCTTACAGGGCCGAATGAGGCGGATTGTGGACTGGTTCCGTTAAAGGTGAGCTGGCACTCCGTACCACTGGTGGTTTCTGTCATGGAGCCATTCCCCAACAAATTTCCTTTAAGGTTAACAAAACCATTGTTGGAACTTCCGCCCATAAACACCAGGGCGCCATCAAGGGTAAGGTTGCCATTGATGTTTAAGGTTGAGTTAGCCGATCCATTGCCAAGATCAAGCGTTGTCCCACTGTTGATCACAACGTTACCGGCAACATTCAGTATATTTTCGGAGCTGCCGGCCAGTCGCAACGCTCCGGTTCCCGTATTTTGAACCCAAAAATCGCCATTGATTGTTTTTAAATTACCAACAAGGTTTATGGTCGCAGCGCCGTGATTGGCACTATTCCATACAAAGTGGTGATAAGCCTGATTCAGGGTACCCCCCGGCATTCCCGATGCCCTTAAAATCTCGCAGGTAGCGCCAACATTCCACGTCATGGGGGTCATGCTCCCCGATACACTTGGATTATGCTGGTATTTGCCGCCGTTGTCAACAACAATGACCGCTCCGGCGTTGAGGCTAAACTGGCTTAGGGTAGAGTTTCTTAAAATTCCCTGCACCAACAGGTCCGTTCCGGCGCCATTCGACACCGTTAATGTTCCAGCAGTGAGGTTCAACAAACTCCCGACACCCACCACCAACTGATCAATGGTTACATCGGCATCGATCCCCACTTCATGCAAATTGCGGATACTAACGCTCAAATCGTCCTGACCCGGCGTTTGGGCAGCATCCGACCAGGTTATCGCATCTTCGGAAGCCTCCCAGGTCTGTGCCTGTGACCACAAACCGGATTGTTTCGTTCGATAATGCAGGGGCAGCAGCGTGCCTGTGCCGGATAAGCTGACCGTGCATGGATTTTCATTGCCGTCGTTGCTGCTGATGGAAATGGAAGCTGTTTTTGCGCCTGTTGATGTTGGTGAAAACTGAACGACCACATCAGAGAACGCTCCCGGGGCAATCGGGCCAACGGGTTGGGTCGTTATTGAAAACTGGCTGGCATGCATTCCTCCAACCGTCAAAGGAAGGGAAGTCAGCACGAGGTCAGCCATACCGGTATTGCGGATCCGGAAGGTCAGCGTACTCATCGAATTCGTGACCACATTGCCAAATGGCAAAGAAAAGCCGCAGGAAACAGGGGTATTAAAGGGGTATTCGAGTTGTATTTCGGGTGTTCCGGCGATGGTCATTTCATTTGGCGCTGCAAACGTACTGCCGGAAAAACTTTCATTTTCGGCGTAGGCGAAATCACTGTCTGCATCTGCGCCCGCGGCCACGGTGTTGCCAACGGTTGCGCCAGCTGCGACTTCGCAGGTGACCCATAAGTGGCGCGTTCCCACCGGAATGCTCTGGTTGAATCCGGTGAATGAAACAGACTGAACGCCGCCGATCAATCCACCGCTAACAGTAGCCAGCGTAGCATCCCCGGCGTCCAGCATATCATCAACCGAATAGCGCAGTTTGAAGTTGACCAAATCGTCGTTGTCCCACGTACCGGCTGTAGCGACAACCAGTTGGGTTAAGGTTGCAGGCGCACCGGTCACGGCAACCTGAATGTGGTAAAGGGTATTGTTGACGGAACCCTGTGCAATGCCAATTGAGGCCGGCGAAGTCCCAGTATGAGTGATGACCGGCGGAATGGCAAGCGTGGTGGCATTGCCGGTGAGTTTGTCGCTGATGCGGTAACATTCGTTGCCATTGGAGCCGTCAAATTCGTAGATCGCATAATGGTAAGTGGTATTTGACATCAGATTGGTCACGGTTTCTGAAGTCCCCGCGCCTTTATAAACCACATAATTCCCAATGCCGATTTGAGTGCCGGAGCCAAAAACGGAATTGGCTGTATAGGTTGCGGCATTGGCCGGATCGGCATTGACTGCACCGCCTGAACGGGCCACAACGAGCGCATTGGCGCCGTTTCCGCCCGTCCAGCCGATGTCCATCTGAGTAGGCGTGATGTTGTTGGTTGTGAAAGCGGAAGCTTGGGTGGTGGGGGGAGTGCAGGAGGCAACGGGAATATAGGTTCCCTGAATCGTTATGTTCCCCTGCAAACCACCGGTTCCTCCGGCAGCTTCTGAATTAAAACCATATAGCCTGAATACAGTAGTACCCGTTAAATTAGAATACGATGAAACATTCAAAATATTACCGGTCCAACTGGAGTTGTCATCAGTATTGGTAAGAACACCGTTATTGTTGGTCAACCCGGCAGTTAGGGTTGTATAATTATTGATTGGATTGGCATAGTTATCCGCAGATCCTCTCCACTGCCACTGTCGGGGGCCGGTTCCGCTTCTCCCAACACCAAATGATATAGTGGTAAAAGATAATTCGTAGCCTGAAACTGTCGCTATAGAAACCTCAATATATCTTCCAAGGTTTACAGAACCTGTAAATGTATTACTACCGGTCGTTGCTCCTGTTGGCCAATTTGTTCCCCTGAAATTTCCGGTAGAACTTGCAGAAGATATTCCTACCTTGAGAAGATTAGCTGGCGTTGCTCCTGTAATCGCAGAGCCATTGTAGGCAAAAGAAGCAACATCATTCCCGCCCCCTGATAGATCATAAGTAGCCGTAAATGCTGTCTGTCCCCATCCAACCCCATTCACCAACCCCACCATCAACACCAAAAAAGCAACGCGTAAAATTTCCCGGTTCATCTATCCAAAATTTTTGTTTGAGAAAAAAGGAATCAACCCCATCCGCGCAACACACGCGAACAGGTTACTGTTATGTCCTCTTAAGTATGAAAATTGGACTGCAACTCCGAAGCATCTTTCAGCCCGGTGCAGGTTTAAACAATCGGTGGGAAAATAATGAGCACAAAACTAACAACTCAAGGCCGGATACCTATCATGCTATAGATTAAGTTTATGTAAAATTCGGGACTAAAAGCTTATTCAAACTTTCACCAACCCCATCACCGCCTCAAATACATCTTCCGCACTCGGTTTGGAAAAATAATCCCCATCGGAGCCATAAGGCGGACGGTGCGCATGGGCCGTCAGGGTCATCGGTGGCGCATCTAAGTACAGGTAGCCGTTTTGCACTTCCATCACCTGCTGGAGCATGTAGGCCGTTGCACCGCCGGGCACGTCTTCGTCTAAAAACAGGATGCGGTTCGTCTTTTTCAGGGATTGCACGATCCGGTGTTCCAGGTCAAATGGCAGGAGCGTTTGCACGTCAATCAGTTCTACCGAGATGCCATGTTTTTCGAGCATCCTGCAGGCTTCCTGCGCAACCCGTACGCAGGATCCATAGGTCACGATCGTTACGTCATTCCCGGCTTCCAGCACTTCCGGCACGCCAAGCGGCACGGTGTATTGCCCCAAATTATCGGGCAGGCGCTCTTTCAGGCGGTAGCCGTTCAGGCATTCGATGACGATGGCCGGGTCGTCGGATTGCAATAAGGTATTGTACATGCCCGCAGCCTGGGTCATGTTGCGCGGCACGGCGACATACATGCCCCGAAGCGAATTGATGATCATGCCGAGCGGCGAACCGGCGTGCCAGATGCCTTCGAGGCGGTGGCCGCGGGTGCGGATGATGGCCGGCGCCTGTTGTTGCCCCTTGCTGCGGTAACGCAGGGTGGCTAAGTCGTCGGACAAAGCCGGAAGCCCGTACAGCAGGTAATCGAGGTATTGAATTTCTGCGATGGGTCGCAAACCGCGCATGGCCATGCCAATGGCCTGGCCCATGATCGTCCACTCCCGGATTCCGACGTCAAAAACCCGGCTCGGACCGTATTTCTTTTGCAACCCGGCAAAACCCTGGTTGACATCCCCGATGTATCCCACGTCTTCTCCAAAAGCGTAGAGTTCCGGATAGCGGTCCAGCGCCTTGTCGAAAAACGAATTGAGTACTTCAAAGCCATTTTTTGAAGGAGATTCTGCCGAAAATGTTGGCGCAATCACCGGTACATTCAGCGCCGAATGGCTGGAAGCGCTGTACAGATCAGCGTGGTAGTTTTTATCGGCCCGGATGTTTGCTTTTTGCAGCCAGGCTTCCAGTTCCGGGGGAATTGGCGCCCCGGCAAGCATCAGCGCGTGGCGCATCCGCCGGACATTTTGAACCACTTCTCCGAACAAAGGCTGGTTGGATTGCTGCAATTCCAGTGCAAGGGCTGCGGCGTCCGGAGAAACCGCAGAAAGTTGGGGATAAAGCTGGAGCAGTTCGCGCAAGGCAACCTGAACGGGTTCATTGAAGGCTTTCCAGGCGCGGTCGCGGCATTCGCGGGCATACGTTTTTGCCTGCTCGCGGATGGCGTTTGTTTCTTCCTGGGTGGCAATGCCCGCTTCGATCATCCAGGCTTCCATGCGGGCGATGCAGTCCATTTCGCGTTCCCATTGCAGGCGTTCTTTAGATTTGTAGCGCTCGTGTGATCCGGATGTGGAATGCCCTTGTGGCTGGGTCAGTTCTTTGATGTGAAAGAGGGCCGGATTGTGGGTGCGCCGGATATGCGCCGTCCCTTGCTGAAACAATTCGACGAGGGCCGGGTAATCCCAGCCATTCTCCACGTATATTTCTATTCCTTTTTTGTGGTCCTCGTTCTGAAAACCGGCTAAGGCTTCGGAGATGCTGGCTTTTACGGTTTGGTGTTCGATCGGAACGGAAATCCCGTAACCGTCGTCCCAGACCAACACCGCCAATGGCGCCTGCATGACGCCGGCAGCATTCATGGTTTCCCAAAAAATGCCTTCTGAAGTGCTGGCGTCGCCGATGGTGCAAAAAGATACTTCGTTGCCATTTTCTGAAAAAAGCGTATTGGAGCGGAGCGCCTCGCTTTCCCGGTATTTTTTGGAAGCCAGCGCCAGGCCCAGGGCCCGGGCCATTTGTCCGCCGGTGCTGGAAATATCCGAACTGACGTTGTACAGCGTTTTATGCGGCGTCCAGTTCCCCTGTTCATCCACCAATGGCGTCGCAAAATGGCAATTCATCTGGCGGCCACCGGAGAAAGGATCGTTTTCCGGGTCTGCGTAAAGCTGGGCAAAAAAACCTTCGAGGGTGCTGACTCCCAAGGCAAACATCAGCGTTTGGTCGCGGTAGTATCCCGATCGAAAATCTCCTTTGCGGAAAGCGCGGGCGAGGGCGACCTGGGGCACTTCTTTTCCGTCGCCGATGATGCCGAATTTGGCTTTCCCGGTGAGGACTTCTTTCCGGGCAATCAGGCTTGCTTCCCGGCTGATGCAACAGATTTCGAAATCGCGCAAGACTTCTTTTTTGCTCAAACCCGGAAGGATTTCAGCTTCGGCAGCACCGGGCAGGATCGCGTTTTTTGACATGGTCGGATATGGTTAGGCAAATAGTATTGACTGCAAAGGTATAAAAAATTGGCCTTCCAAAGAACGGAATCCCGAGCGCTCCATTACTTTTGCAGCATGGGGTACCGCAAAAACCTATACCTGCTTACCGGCAGCAACCTTGGCAACCGGGAAGAATTTTTGCTGCAAGCATGCGCTGCGATAGCAAACCGGGTGGGCGGTGTCGCGAAGGTTTCTGCTTTGTATCAAACCCAACCCTGGGGCATTTCCGATCAGCCCGATTTTTTAAACCAGGCCTTGCTGGTAAAAAGCGATTTGTCTCCTTTTGCCGTATTGGATGCGGTTAAACAGATCGAAAAAAGCATGGGCCGCACAGAAGTTTTGCGCTGGGGCGAACGCATCATTGACATAGATATCCTGTTTTACGGGAACCTCATTCTGGAATCCCCTACCCTGACGATTCCGCACCCGCGGCTCCACGAACGGAATTTTGCTTTGGCGCCATTGGCCGAAATTGCGCCGGATTTCAGGCATCCGGTGTTTGGAAAAACGGTGGCGGAGTTGCTGGCGGAGTCACTTGATCCGCTGGAAGCGGTCCGGTGTACGAGTGAATAATCCCGAAGGGATTGAATGTGAATAGCCTCCGATGCAATCGGAGGTAGGACAATGTACAAGGGCACGGGCAACCACGAAGTGGTTGAATATAATGCCCTATTTACAGTGTATCCAATTGATTCAATCATAAACCATCAGTTCATGAGTACTTACACCCAAATTCTGTATCAAATTGTTTTTAGTACAAAAAACAGAAAAAAGACCCTCCATAAAGACAACAGAGAAGCATTGTTTAGATACATCTGGGGTATTTTTAAAAATAAAAAATGCCACCTTTATCAAATCAACGGGGTAGAAGATCATATTCACATTGTCACGCACATTCACCCCACGGTGGCATTGGCAGATCTGATCAAGGACATAAAAATAGCAAGTTCCGGGTTTATCAAAGAGCAAGGTCTATTTCCTGGATTTGATAACTGGCAGGATGGTTATGCAGCTTTTACTTATACAATCGGGGCTAAAGATAACCTGATCGAGTATGTGAAAAATCAGGAAACACATCATAAAAATAAGACTTTCCGGGAGGAGTTGATTGAACTGCTCCAGGAACATGGGATAGAATTTGATGAAAAGTATTTGGAATAACTTGTTTTTATTCAACCCTTTCAGGGTTGGGAGGCGTCCAAATGCCTCTTTCACCCCGGATTGCATCCGGGGTTATTCACAGTTAACCGCTTCGCGGTTGCTCGCGGCTTTCATTGTACAGAGATATGGGTGAAAAACCTGCTGACACTAAAGAACAGACCCCGACTAAATGTAGACGCAAATTAGAACTAATCTGTTTTCACGACCACCTTCCCCATCGTGCTCCCGCTCTGGAAAAGCCTCAGCGCATCCGGTAATTGTTCAAATTCAAAAACATGGCCAACGTAAGGCTTTTCCAACTGGAGCGCCTCAATTTCGGTGAACAGCTTGTTCATGAGTTCCACATTTTCGTAAAGCCAGATCAGGTTAAAACCCAGTACGCCCACATTGCGGTTGGTCATTGTTTGCGGGTCAATTTTGGGTCGCGAGAAATATTTCCAGGCCAATTTCAAAAAATTGGGTCGGTTGCCGGTGTGCGCATACCGTGCTGAGCCATAAATGACGGCCCTGCCCATTGGCGCCAGCAAATCATAACCCGTCTGGAAAATTTTGCCGCCGATGCATTCCATCAAAACGTGCAGGGGTCTGCCGTTCAGGGCATTCAGCAGGTCTGCTTTAAACGTTTGCGGGTTGCGCACAAAAGCGCGGTCGAAGCCCTCTTTTTTCAATAAATCCAATTTGGAAGCGCTGCCCACCGTGCCGATGGTGTACGCGTCGAATTTTTTGGCAATGCGCCCTGCCCACAATCCCACGCCGCCAGCCGCGCTGTGGATGAGCACCGTTTGGCCTTTTTGCAAATCGCCAAGCGTCACCATACCGTAATCAGCGGTCAGCGCATGCACCGGAAAAGCCGCGCCTTGTTCAAAGGTCCAGTCGGCAGGCAGGGGCGCTAAGTAGCACTGATCAATGTTCAGGTGGGTGGTGTAGGCGCCGAACCGCGTGATGCCCGTGACCCGGTCGCCTTCCCGGAAACGGGTGACGCCTTTTCCGGTTTTGGAGACTATACCGGAGTACTCCAGTCCCGGCGTAAACACGCCTTTGGGCGTCGCGCTGTACAAGCCCCAGATGGCAAAAATATCTGCGAAGTTGAGGCCAATGGCTTTTACCTCCACACTGACTTCATTTTCAGCAGGTTCCGGCAGGGTGTCCGTTTCGATTTTCATGTTGCCGAGGTTGCCGGCGGTTAGGCGATAGGATTTGCGGGTCATTATTTGAGGATTTGGTGATTTGAAGATTTGAGGATTTGAAAATTTGATGATTAAGCAAGGTTAAAGTTAATAGGTAAAAGTGGGATACGTGTCAAAAAGGATAAAGTTAAAAGGATAAAGTGGGATATGTAGCATCAAGGAAACGAAAGCTCTACTTTCTACGATCTACTTTCTTCTTTCTACTTTAACCTTGAGATACTTTCTACCTTCTACCTCCTACTTTCTACTTCTACTTTCTATCTTTGCGGCGTTTTTTGAAATCCCGGGTTCAAGTCCGGATACAAATCTATTCTAAATGGGACTGAAGTGTGGCATAGTCGGCCTGCCAAATGTGGGCAAATCTACTTTATTTAATGCGCTTACCTCGGCAAAAGCGCTGGCAGCGAACTATCCGTTTGCAACCAAAGACCCGAACATGGGCGTCATTACGGTGCCGGATGCGCGGTTAGACAAATTAGCTGAGCTGGTTACCCCGCAGCGGGTGGTGCCTACCAATATTGACATCTTAGACATTGCGGGCCTGATCAAAGGCGCCAGCAAAGGCGAAGGGCTGGGCAACCAGTTTTTGGCCAATATCCGCGAAGTGGATGCGATTATCCACGTTGTGCGGTGTTTTGTAGACGACAATGTGGTGCATGTAGACGGCAGTGTAGACCCCGTGCGCGATAAGGAGATCATTGACCTGGAGTTGCTTTTCAAAGACATGGAAACGCTCGAAAAGCGTTTGGATCGCTTTCGCCGTGCAGCAAAAAGCGGCGAAAAAGAAGCGTTGCGCGCAGTGGAAACTTCCGAGCGCCTGATGAAACACTTTGAAGCCAGTCAGCCTGCCCGCACTTTCGCCTACGAGTTTGATGAAAAAGAACTTTTTGAAGATCTCTTCCTGTTGACCGCCAAACCGGTGCTGTACGTCTGCAATGTAGACGAGGATTCTGTGAACACCGGCAATGCCCTCACAGAAGCCTTCCGCCAGTCAATTGCCGCTGAAAAAGCAGAAATCATCCTCATCAGCGCCGGCATCGAAGCCGATATCGCAGAATTGGAGACCAAAGAAGAGCGCATGGAATTCCTGGAAGCAATGGGGTTGCATGAACCGGGCGTGAACCGGATTATCCAGGCTTCCTACAAGCTGCTTGATTTGATCACGTACTTCACAGCGGGAGAAAAAGAAGTACGCGCCTGGACTATTCGCACCGGAACAAAAGCGCCCCAGGCCGCCGCGGTCATCCACACCGATTTTGAACGGGGCTTTATCCGCGCAGAGGTCATCAAATATGCCGATTTTGTTGCTTATGGGTCAGAACAGGCCATCAAAGAAGCTGGTAAAATGAGCGTTGAAGGCAAAGAATATGTGGTTGGGGATGGGGATGTGATGCACTTTCGCTTTAACGTTTAGGTTGTTTTTCTAAAAAAAGCACAAATGATGCCCGCAGCGATGGCCGCATTCAGCGATTCTGCACCGCCGGCGGGGTCTGCCGGGATGGAGATGCGGCGGGTCAGCTGTTGTTGCGCGATTGCGGAAATGCCGTTTCCTTCGTTGCCGATGACTAAGATGCCGTGCCGGGTCAGCGGCGCCGTGTAAATACTTTCGCCGTCCATCATGGCGCCATAAACCGGGAAGTTTGCGGGCAATTCGCTCAACACCGACGCCAGTGGCGCCTCGGCGCAGCCCACACGTAAAATCGCCCCCATCGAAGCCTGCACCAATTTGGGGTGGTAGATTTCGATACTGTCCGGCGCAAAAAGCACCTGCCGGATTCCAAACCAATCGGCAATGCGCAGGATCGAACCTGCATTGCCGGGATCCTGAATACCATCGAGGTACAAACTCAATCCCACTGATAATTGCGCGATATCCGGCTTAAAATCAGGATTGCGCACCACCACCAACACCTGGTTGGGGGTGGTTAGCATCGAAATTTGCTCCAGTTCGGTTAAAGAAACCTTAAAGACCCGATCGCCAAAACGGCGAAGCGCCAAAGCATTCGTTTCGATCCAGGGTGCCAGTGCATAAATCCCTTCCAATTCCAGTGCATCGGTTTCCAGTATTTCTCGGGCCATTTTATCGCCTTCAATGATGAAATTGGCATAATTTTGTCTAAACTTCTTGGAGTGAAGCGAGCGAAGGTATTTTATCGTATTTTTGGAAAGCGGCATGGTTGATTTGAAAATTTGATAATTTGAAGATGCGAGAACAGAACGAACAACTTACAACGAACAACGAACAACCAGAAAAAGGATTTGAAGATGCGTTTACAAAGAACCGTTACCTATTCAGTCGTTATTGCGACGTTGAGCTTAGTAATAGGTTCTTGCGGCGTTTCCAAATACATGGAACCCAATGAATTGTTGCTCAAAAGCAACGAGGTCAAATTCCATGGTTCCGAGCTCCTCGCAAACAAGTCGCTGCTAAAGTACGAGTTATCCACCTTTTACAAACAAAAGCCTAACCGGAGCTTCTTTTTTATTCCGCGCGAATGGTTTTATTACACCACCCTCGACACCACCAAAAACGGAAGCTTCAAACGGTTGCAACGGCGCCGGATCGCAGAAAGGCCGGCCATTTACAACCCGGCGCTTACAGAGGCTACCATTGAAGGCATGCTGTATTACCTGCGCTACTCCGGCTATTACCATGCCAGCGTCAGCCATACAACTGTCCTCAAAAAAAAGAAAAAGATAGAAAGCATCTACCACGTAGATCCCGGGCAGCGCTTCATCATAGACAGCGTTTTTTATTCCAGTCCGGATTCGATGATCGAAAAAGAGCTGAAGCTGTTGGAAAAAAACACGCCGCTCAGGTCAGGGCGGCCATTAGACCTGAACACTTACGAACAGGAAAAAGACCGCATTACCCGCTCCCTGCGCAACCGGGGCTATGCCTTTTTTTATTCCAATTTCATCGCCCCTTTGGTTGTGGATACGGCCCGGCGTTCTCCAAAAGCGAATATCTACCTCGAAGTTAACGCGCCTTTTTCAGACAGCCTGCACCAACAGTATTCCATTGGCGAGGTAACGATCTATTTAGATTACGATGCCGCTAAGCCAGATATTCAATATCAAAGCGACACCCTGATCGGCGGTTACCGGTTCCGATCGGCAAAACGATTGGGTTGGTTAGATGAAGACGTGGTATTGCGCAGTACGTTCCTGAAAACCGGCGCTTTGTTTCAGCAGGAGTTGTTGGACAAAACCTACCGTCAACTATCCGGGCTTGGGGTTTTCAGTTTTGTGCGCATCCGGCAGGAGGCCGACACCATCAACCGCGACCAACTCAATTTCCGGATAGAATTAACGCCCAACAGCAAAATGGAAATGGGCGTCAGTTTCGACCTGAACTATACCAACCGAAGCAGCAGTTCCGGTTCCGGCGAATTATTGGGAATTGCTTTCAACCCAAGTCTGCGCAACCGAAACCTGTTTGGGGGCGCCGAACTCCTCATTACCAGCCTCAGTGCAGGGGTTGAAATGAACATCCTGAAACGACAAAACCAAGACGTTCCCTTTTGGAATACGATAGACCTGCGCATTCAATCGGACCTTTATTTGCCCAAGTTTGTAGATTACCTTGGCTTGTGGAAAGGTTTAAATTCTATTCCCTGGGGAAAAAGTAAAAAGCTGCTCAGCGATACGTTCTATCAATCGCTCAAAGAAACAGCGCCTACCCGCATTTCTGCCAGTTACAACTTCCTGCTCATACCGGATTGGTACCAGTACAGCCTGCTCAATGCTTCCTATGGCTACGATTTTCAGCGCGACCCCCAACGACGTTATGTGATCAACCACATCGGCATTGACTATTTGAGACCGGACATCTATCCCCGGTTCCAGGAATTGGTGGACATCAACCCATTCCTTGGCCGAAGTTTCGGGCAACAGCTATTTGTCAGTTTGTTGTTCCGCGATTTCACGTTTGTCAAGACCACCCGACCAAACAGGGCCCGGGGTGAATCGAGTTATTTTGGATTTCAGTTTGAAATGGCGGGCGCGGAGCTATGGGGCATCAATGCCTTGTACAATGAATTCGCCCTGGAACCGCAAACGCTGAAATTGGGCGATACCGACTTTTCACAATACGTTCGAACTGAAGTGGATTTGCGGTATTTCCGCAACTTTAATCCGCGTCGGAGCATTGCACTCCGTTTTATTGCGGGCATTGCGCGCCCATTTGGATTTACCACGGATGTACCTTATGTCAAACAATTCTACGTGGGCGGTGGCAACAGCATCCGGGGCTGGCCTCAACGGGGTTTGGGGCCGGGTGGTTTTCTCGATCCCCTTTCTTTAGACTTCAGAAACAATACCCGGCTCTACCAGGCCGGCGATATGAAATTTGAATTCAACGCGGAATACCGGTTCGATTTGGTCTGGAAAGTAAAAGGCGCCCTTTTTCTGGATGGCGGCAACGTGTGGACGCTCCGGCGCGACACTTCCCGGATCGGTTCCCAATTTCTGTTTCAGGAAAAAACCTTCACCAACAGCGACGGGGAAATTAAGGTCAATGATCCTTTTTACAAACAAATTGCGCTGAGTACCGGACTTGGCGTACGCGTTGACCTGACTTATTTCATTTTCCGTTTGGATGCAGGGGTTAAGCTGCGCTATCCGTATACCGCTAACCCGGGCCTTGATCCGGAATCTGCTTATTGGGAAAACTTCAGCACCGGCTGGGGCGTCCGGGATTTGAATTTTAATTTGGCGTTGGGGTATCCGTTTTAACGTCCCTCAACATGAGACATCCCGAATTTTCAGACACTTTATGCCATTTTGGGCGTTTTTGGGCGTCATACTGGTGCAGCGCACCCAAAATTTTTGTAGATCTTGATCATAAAGGTGGATTCAGGTGCAGCGCACCGAAACTACGGTTGTCATGACATCTCCAGATTACGGTGCGATGCACCTCGCTACCCCTTATTCCCGTGGTTCTACAAAGATTCCCGGTGCGATGCACCTCAATCACAAAATTCGGGATTTCTCATGTTTTCGCGAACACTCACCTCTGGCTTTGTAATATGAAAAGAGGTAACACCTTTTTAGAAAGGTGTCACCTCTGGCTTCGATATTTAAAGCGCTTGTTTCAGCGCGCTTTCGATCTGTTCGGCGCCACGCAGGCCAATTGCAGCAATTTTACCTTCGCGGTCAATAAGGAACGTGCGCGGGATGCCCGTTACGCCATACAAACCAGCCGGAGCCGATTCCCATTTTTTAAGGTCGCTTACGTGGTAATCCCA
>JBJXFD010000182.1:0-19169 GCA_046153985.1 Saprospiraceae bacterium | reverse complement strand
AAATATTTATTCAACGGAAATTCGTCTAACGCCAGGGCCATAATGTGGCCATTGGAATTGAAGGAAATGGTCGGATTAAAATTACCGGCCACATTCACCACCGAATCAATGATTACGCCATCCACTTGCAGGTCAAAACCAAGCAGGTAGGTCAGGTTGTTAGTCGCATGGATATCAAAATAATTGGCGTTCATATTGCTGAGGCCAATTTCAACGGACTCCTGCTGATTGGTCACGTGGGAAGGAAAATTGCAATGGCCGTGAGTGCCACTGTTACCACCGATATGGGTATGTTCCCCTTCCTGGAAGCGTGTGCAGCCATTCAGGCGGGCCACGTCGAGCACTGTGAAGGTCGTGTCGTTGGTTAGTTGGTTGCATTTGATCGGATCCAGCTCTTCATCCATAATCTGCTCGATGTACGCGTTGACGTCAACGTCCGTCCGCAGCGTATCGAGGTTTAAATCGCCCCGGATACGGCTCCCGTTGCATTCGCCCGTGCAGTCTTCCACACTGGCGCCAAGTGGGATGCCCTGGCAATCCACAAAAGGCTCGCAATCGTCAATGAGGTTGAAGTACTTGTCACCATCGGGTTCTACGCCGATGTACAAACAAATCTGCACCGCATTATTGTCAAAGTTGGTCTCAATGCTGCCCAAATAATCCGGAAGATGAGGGGTGTTTATGCGCAATACTAAGGTATAGTTGCCGGGCACGAGATCGGTAATGTCCACCCACTGGCAAGCGTATCCCGCTGGGTAGGTATCCCCACAACCGGGCGCTAAAGCCGGGCCATTCGGTGTCACACCGGGCAGGCAATCCGTATTGACAACGGCGTAACTGGTTTTGCGGTTAAAATCTACCTGCTGGAGGTTTTCATCGTAAAGGAATGATTCGGCAAAACCCATGTAATGAAAGTGGCCATGGCACGACGCCCATTCGTAAGCATTCGGGTTATTGGTCGGAGTGCCGGGGTAATAAGGTTGATTGCCGTAGTTCCAGATGGTAACGCCATAGTACAATAGTTGCCGCACTCCCGTACCGAGGACGCAGCCTTCTTCAACCTGGCATGGCTGAGCCATGTGGTTGTTGTTAATTTGCAGGCTGTTTACCAAAGTTTCGTAGCCCGGCGCAAGGTCTGGCCCGTCACAGGTTTGCCCGGTTGGCGGATATTCGCATTGCGTCAAGTCCGGGAGTTCTGCCAAAGGATTGAAATTACAGGCTAAGGTGTCCGTACAGCCCGCTATTGGACCTGAATAAGTTACACTCCACTGGATATTTTGACCGGCACAAACCTGCGCTTCATCGCCAATGCGAATAAAAATGGGTTGGAAAGCCGTCAATTGAATGGTAACCTCTGCTCCTGTGCCGCAAAAATCGTTGTTGTAAGCAACAACGCCCAACGGTCCTTCCGTTTGGGAAGGCGGGCAGTGTTCATAAACATAGATTTTGGTATCGCAGGTATTGTCCAAATCGCAGGTTGTGATCGTATAATTACCGTTGACCTGAGGGGTGAAAGAATACCAGAAATCAGGCCCTGGCGCCGTATACACGCCTTCTGTGACAGCCAGCGCCGAGGTACAAGTTGTACCAGGAGGGCAATTCAGGACAATAGATTGCTCGAAGTAACTTTGTCCGTGTGTGTGAAAAACCTCTACGCCATCGAGTAAAACCCGGCAGAAGCCCGGCAGAAAAATACCATCTCCAAAGCTGTCAAATATGGTGAACTGGACGCATTGGGAAGATGGGACGCACACGATCTGGCCGGAAGACCCACCGGAAGCTAAAATTGTATTGCTGGCATAGTCGGCCAAAGTCCAGGAAATTTCATTGGGGTAGCTGTCAGGGGCAATAAGAATGGAAATTTCGGACTCTCCATCCGGGCATTGAGCCTTGACAACCAGTGCAAAAGCTATTAGCAAAAAGCAAATGTTTAATTTTTTTATCATGTTTATTCGTTTGTTTTGGTATGAAAGATAGGTGCAAAAAACGAAAATAAGTGTTGGTTTTCATATTTTCCGATGCTTATTTGATAAGAGGCAGATTCCCGGGAAGGGGAAAAGGCTGCCTGTTCGCCTCTTATTATTGGACTTAGAGCTTGTTGGTGAATTCCTCAATGGGCCGAGAGTAACAAATTTTATTTGTATTTGGTTTGCAAAATGAAAGTGGTTGTTCTACCTTGCATAACATAAGAATCCTACGATATGAAATTCAATTCATTTGGTTTATTTTTTTTCCTGTTTGTTATTGCCTGCAACAAAGAACCTGTAAAACCCCAAAGGGAAATTACCAGCTTTATCCTGAATTTTCAGGACAAAGAGCCCATTACCTATAACAATCCAGCGTGCGAATTTGACAATAGGAAAAGTCAGTCCCAATTTAACTACACCTCGACTGGCGTCTCAGGAGTACCTAAAGCGTATGTTCTTTTTTCTACTTATATAAATACCAACGAACAAGACAGCACACTTAATCAGGTTTGGATTCATCTTTTTGTGGAATATTACAATACACAAAATAAATTCAACATAGATACTTTGAAAAATCTCTTAAGAACCGAAGATTCAAATGAAAATACGAATCATCTATATCCGGATATTCAGGTTGAAGTTTGTGGGGAAAGGTATGACAATGAGGACATTGTTACTAGTCCAGGTGAATCCAATTACAAAATAAATGATAATTTTAAATATAAAATAAACGAGTACGAAGTCTTGTACGAATCAAACTGCCTGGATCGGGGTTTACTTTTCTTAGATATCACAATTGAAGGAATGCTGTATCAGCATCACGGTACTGGAGTGAAAACCGATTCAATTTACCTGAATGAATCAAACATGAAACTATTGTTTGATATTGAATAAGATTGCTGTGCTGTGGGAGATGCCAAATCTGTGATCGAATTACCTGATATTGCCCGTATTGCGAGCGCCTGGACTGGTTTTGAGAATTGCCAGATCGAAGCCCTGCCAGGAGAAATTGACCTCAATTTCAAACTCTCCCGCCAGGACGGCGCCTGCTTTGTCCTGAAAATTGCGCATCCCGATACGCCATTGGAATCGCTTGATTTTCAAAACAAACTGCTGCAACACCTGGAGAACCAAGCGCTTCTGCTTCAATTTCCACAAGTGATTCCCAACCAAAATGGAGAAACGATTTATTTGCTGGAAGGAAAAAACAGTAAACACAGATACGCTCGGGTACTTTCCTGGGTGGAAGGCCGGGTGTGGGGCAATTCTGCGCCCGCCGGAACAGCTCCTTTGGAAAGCTTAGGCAAAGCGCTGGGCACGCTTGATGCAGCACTGGCTTCCTTTGAGCACCCGGCAGCGCACCGTTATCTGAAATGGGATGTGATAAAAATGCCGTGGATCGAGCCGCATTTGGGGCTGTTCCCGGAAAATCAAAAAAGGGTGCTCCTCCATTTTTTGTCCCTTTTTAAAACTGAAGTCACGCCCCGGCTGGATCAACTGCGCCAGAGCGTCATTTACAACGACGCCAACGATTACAATATCTTGCTGGATTCGGCAACCTTCGTACCGTCAGCAGTCATTAGCCTGATTGATTACGGCGACGCGTTGTATTCCTGCACGGTTTGCGATTTAGCCATCGCCATTGCGTACGCGGTGATGGACAAACCTGATCCTTTAGCTGCCGCAGCAGCCGTTGTGCGGGGATACCATCGCCAATACCCGTTGCAGGAGCCCGAAGCCGCCGTTCTCTTTCCATTGGTAGCCGCCCGCTTGTGCATCAGCGCCACTGTTTCCGCGCTGAACCGCTCAGAACACCCAGAAAACGAATACCTTCAAATCAGCGACCGCACCGCCTGGACCTTGCTTGAACAATGGCAGAAGATTTCGCCTGCGCTGGCGCATTATACGTTTCGGCACGCTTGTGGTTGGGAGCCTTGCCCGCAAAGACCGGCTTACAATCAGTGGGTTACCAAATTTAAAGCCCCCGCACGAATCGTTCCCCTGCCTGCGGGCACTGCCACCGGCTGGCTCGACCTCAGTGTAGGGAGTTTGGACATTGGCCACAACCGCAATTTTGAAGACAGCGACCGGTTTGAACGGGTGATTGAAAACATGCTGGAAGAAAAAGGCATCACCATAGGCGCCGGCGGCTATAACGAAGTGCGCCCGTTTTATACCACCGACAGCTATACGACCCAAAGCAACGACGGTCCGCACTGGCGCACGGTCCACCTCGGACTGGATTTGTGGGCGCCTGCGCATACCCCTGTTTTTGCCCCTTTGGCAGGAGTGGTACAGGCCGTTCAGGACAATGCCGGCGAACGCGACTACGGTCCGACGCTAATTCTGGAGCATACCCCTGAGCCGGGACTGACTTTTTACACCTTGTACGGCCACCTCAGTCGAGCGTCTATTGCAAAGTGGAAAACAGGCATGACCGTGGAGCAAGGCGCCCACATTGCCGATATCGGACCGCGACCGGAAAACGGAAATTGGCCGCCCCACCTGCATTTTCAGGTGATGCTGGATTTATTGGGCAATTCTGGCGATTACCCGGGCGTCGCTTATCCGGATCAACGGGAGGTGTGGACGAGTATATGTCCCGATCCAGCGCCGCTGGCAGGCTGGGGCGCCTCCCCTACTCTACCCGGCCTTAGATTGCCCCAACGGCGCAGCGAACGGCTCGGTTCCAACCTCAGCCTTTCTTATCAGCGGCCACTGCACATTGTTCGCGGGCATTTGCAATATTTGTACGACCACGAGGGTCGCCGTTATTTAGACGCGGTGAACAACGTGCCGCATGTGGGCCATCAGCACGAACGGGTGGTGCGCGCAGGCCAGCGACAAATGGCAGTTTTAAATACCAATACCCGCTACCTCCATCCGAAAATTATTGAATTGGCAGAGGAATTGCTGGCGACCTTGCCGCCCGAATTTGAAGTTTGTTATTTTGTCAATTCCGGCAGCGAAGCCAACGAATTGGCCCTGCGCATGGCACGCACCGCCACCGGCAGACAGGAGACGCTGGTAATCGAAGGCGGCTACCACGGCAATACGGCGGCGTCTGTGGCGGTAAGTTCTTATAAATTTGACGGACCGGGCGGCGGCGGCGCTTTGCCGCATATCCATAAATTGCCGATGCCGGATGCTTATCGCAATCCCAGGGAAGAGATTATCCGGCAAGCGCAAACGGTTTTAAAAACAACACCGCCATTAGCGGCATTCATCCACGAAAGCATCCTGAGCTGTGGCGGACAACTCGTTCCTCCGCCCGGCTATTTTTCGGAAATCTACGCCAGGGTGCGGGCTTCAGGCGGGCTTTGCATTGCGGATGAAGTCCAGACCGGGTTGGGGCGTCCGGGAGCAACTTATTGGGCTTTTCAATTGCACGGCCTTGTGCCGGACATCGTCACCATCGGAAAACCCTTAGGAAACGGGCACCCGATCGGCGCGGTTGCGGTGCGGCGCGATATCGCCCTGGCTTTCGCCAATGGCATGGAGTATTTTAATACTTTTGGGGGCAATCCGGTCTCCTGTGCGATTGCGCACGAGGTGCTGAAGGTTGTCCGCGATGAAAACCTGCAAGCCAACGCACAGGAGGTCGGCAACTACCTGCTCGGGCAACTCCGGCAATTGCAAACGGCGTATCCACTAATCGGCGATGTGCGCGGTTCGGGGTTGTTTTTGGGTATAGAATTGGTTTCTGATCTCCATTTGCGCCAAGCAGCGGCATTGCAGGCAAGCTGGCTGGTGAACAGGATGAGCAAGCGGGGTGTTTTGCTCAGCACGGACGGGCCGCAGCACAATGTGATCAAAATCAAACCGCCTATGTGTATTACAAAAAGCAATGTGGATTTTTTGATGGAACAGATGGAGGTGGTGATGAAGGAGATGGGGTGAAAAGGCAAGTTGGCAAGTTTGCAAGGTGCAAATTGGCAACTGAGCAAGTACTCACAAATTGGATGTTTTTCGTAGCTCTTGCCTTTTGCAAACTTGCCCCTTGCCCTTTGCCAATTTGCTCCTTATTAATTGAATTGATTTTAATCGTTAAAAATGCATACATCCGATTCCATCCTATCTTTCTTTCAGGCTCGCTTTGCGCAAACGCCCCGGCTCTTCCATGCCCCAGGTCGGATCAACGTGATCGGTGAACATACTGATTACAACAAGGGCTGGGTTTTGCCCGCCGCGATTGACCTGGGACTTTGGTTTGCCATTGCGCCAACCGGGGCGAGCGAGTGCCACGTCCATGCAGCCGACATTAATCAGGAAGCGGTGTTTTCCCTTCCTGCGCCACCGGCAACCGACCGGATGTGGGTCAATTATTTAGCGGGGATTGCTCACACCATAGGGCTTAAAGAAAATCAGGGATTCAATTGCGTATTTGGCGGGGATTTGCCTCCGGGCTCGGGCTTGAGTTCGTCCGCAGCCATGGAATGCGGGCTGGCATTTGCGTTAACCGAGCTGTTCCAACTGGGTTTTAACCGAATGGAACTGGCGCGCCTTGCCCAGCGGT
Organism: Saprospiraceae bacterium; assembly: GCA_046153985.1. GTDB lineage: Bacteria > Bacteroidota > Bacteroidia > Chitinophagales > Saprospiraceae > JABWAJ01. Next base: position 12,686 of record JBJXFD010000182.1, on the reverse strand, counting down.
CGTCCAATGAGTATGTAGGAGTCCCATGTGGCATCATGGACCAATTTGCCAGCCTGATGGGACGCCCCGAAACGGCCCTGCTGCTGGATTGTCGGGATCTCAGCTACGAGCCGGTTTTAGCAAATTTCGGTGAGTATGTCTTGCTGTTGGTGAACTCGGGGGTCAACCACGAGTTGGTCGAATCTGCTTATGGCAAACGAGTACAGGAATGTGCGACCGGTGTTGCGCTTTTGCGCCGCTTTTATCCCGGGGTGGTGAGTCTGCGCGATGTTACCTCTCTGATGCTGGAAGGGCAACGGGCACTATTTGAGGCCACTATATTCAACCGGTGCCGTTATGTAGTCAGTGAAAACGAGCGCGTGCTCCAGGCTTGCGGGTTTCTCAAATCAGGAGATATGATCTCCCTTGGCGCTTTGCTCAGCCAAACCCATGACGGCTTGAGGGATGATTATGCGGTAAGCTGTCCGGAACTCGATTTTTTAGCCGCTTTTGCGAATGATTTTCCTGGAGTAGCAGGCGCAAGGATGATGGGCGGCGGTTTTGGGGGGTGTACGTTGAATTTGTTGAAAAAATCGGCGTTGGAGGCGTTTAAACCGGCCATAAGGAAGGCTTATTTGGAGGCTTTTGGGATTGAGGCGATTATATTGGAAGTGAATATTTCGAGCGGTGTGGAGGAAGTAACAACTTAAGCCACCACTTTCCGCAAATACTCAGGCTGAAATCCAAGTTCAACATCCTCAGGAGAGATACCACGCCGGGCAAGCTCATCCACAATCAACTCCTCGGTTTCATTGACCTGCACCCAAATTTTGTCATCCTTGATGTCAAAATGAAAAACGCAGAAATGGATGAATTTTTTATCTGACCAGCCCACACGGAGCAACTGATAATGGCGGCCACGGTTATCCACAATCACTTGGGTGTCAAGTCCATCAATTGAGTTTTGATAGCCTTTCGCATATGCTTCCAGAAATTCAATGATTGCTCGTTCAAACTTTAATGTTTTATCCATTTGACAATGATATTTTGATTTGGGTCAAAAACAAGGATTTTGACGTGATAGTACTCCAAAGTTTTTTGGATAAGTATTTTTTGAAAAAATGAGTTGTAGACTTCCTCTGGTACCGCCAGAAACAGGACGCGTTCCGGATCTTTTTCTAACAACGGAACGAAGTAAGAGTTGAACTGCCCCAATGCCCTATGAAACTCATAGGTTAAAGATTGTCCACGAAAACTCTTTACTTCAACTAAAATTTTGTCCATACCATTTGTAGCAGCAATCAGCTTTTCTGCACCTAAGTCAACTTCGTAGCCTACATCTTCAAGCGACAAACGATAAGGATCATGGGTAATGCTCCAATTGTCATTAATCAATGCTTCTCTGACACTGTCATGGAGTATATCTCTGGCCATGAATTGGTTTTTATCATACAAAAATAGTGCATTTTTTTAAGGATCGCAACCCTCTTACACCCAACTCACCGTTCCCCACAGTGACGCCAATCCGACAATGTCCACCTTTCAATCCACAAACATCAGGTGCTAACTTTATCTTGGCTGTTGCAGGTTCGTCACAAACCACCTGCCTTTACCATGACCCGACTAAAAGTCCTTACAGAACAAAATCTGAGCGCCGCCTTGCTGGCACCAAGAGACCCGGGCAATACGGTGGATTATTCCCAACTCAGGCAATTCGAGCATGCTTTAAAATGCACCCGGTTTTCTATTAAATACGTCCTGGAAGGAACAGAATGTTACCAAATCAACGGGCAAAAATTCCAGGTTCGTCAGGGCGAATACCTGATGTTGAATCCAACCTGCGAAGGCGCCGGAATCATTAAGGATCGTTCCTTTGTAAGGGGTATTTGTATTAATATCCTTCCCGAAATAGTAGCCGAAGTGATAACTACCTTACACAATCCCGCTTCCGCAGTTGCCGAATATGACCTCCGGCACTTTTTGCAAACTTCTGATTTTTTTGAAAACCAGTTCCGGGCTTCAAACACCCATTTAGGTCGCATGCTGGAACAATTGGGCGCAACTGTGACCCGCGAAGCGCGAACCGGGATCACGTTCAACGAGGCGTTTTTTTATACCCTTACAGAAAACATGCTCCTCGATTACCGGAATGTTTGCAAACAATTGAGGTCCGTTCCTGCTGTAAAAATTTCCACTCAAAAAGACCTGCTCCGCAAGGTTTTGGCTGGCAAAAACTGTATGGACGATTGTTTTACAAAAAACATACCCATTTCCGACTTTGCAAAAGAAGCCGGTTTGTCGGAATATCACTTCTTCCGGTTGTTTAAAAAGGCTTTTCAAACCACACCATACCAATACCTTCTTGAAAAGCGCTTGCTTCATGCACATCGCCAGTTGTTGTCCGGGCACTGCACCGTATCCGAAGTGGCGCTGGCAGCCGGTTTTGCCGATATTTTCAGCTTTAGCAAAGCTTTTAAAAAGCGCTTTGGGGTTCCTCCATCCAATCTTTTTTCATAGCATTTTGCAGTTTTTGACAAACGCCCTTGCTGTATAGCTTATACTTTTGCGAAAAGCATTTTTTTCAAATAAGCAAACTCATACAGCTATGATTTCTAAAACACTACGTGGATTGATGTGCGTAATGGCGTTCGTATGCCTCTTGCAGCCAGTCCGAATCCTTGCCCAAACGCCAGTTGATGCCTCCCTAGCGGCCTTATTGCAACAAAAACTGGACAGTTGCGTCAATGCGTTCAGCGTGCCCGGAATTTCGGCCACTATTTTGTTTCCCGGCAACCGGGTCTGGCAAAGTGCTTCCGGACTTTCCCATATTTATAATCAAACCCCAATGGATACCAGTCGCCTGTTTTCGCAGGCCAGCGTGACCAAAATGTTCACATCAGCCATGATCCTGCAATTGGTGGATGAAGGGGAATTGTCACTTGATGACCCGATTGGCCAGTATTTGCCGACGTTACCGCACGTTAACAGCGCTATAAAAATCCGCAGGCTGCTCAACCACCGAAGCGGCATCCACGATTTCATTGCTGGGAACAATGCCACTGCACAAAGCTGGTTTTCGGCGCCTCTTGTTATTTGGGATCCGGAAGACGCCATTGCTGCCTTTATCCAGGCGCCCATTTTTTCTGAAAATGCGGCATTTTCCTATTCCAATACCAACTATGTTTTGTTGGGGATGATTATCGAAAACGTAACCGGAACCACGTTTGCAGAAGCGCTGCATAGCCGTTTTCTGGAGCCTTATGGACTAACCAGAACCTTTTTTCCGCCGCAGGATGTTGTGCCAGGCCCTTTGGCAACAGGCTGGACCAGTTTTACAACGCCAAATGTGTACAACACCGACGCGGCGCCCATTTACAGCCCCAGCTCGTTAAGCATGATTTTTACGGCAGGGGCCCTATTTTCACTACCCGCTGATGTAGCGCGCTTTACCCGCTTGTTATACAGTGGGGAAATTCTGTCCGACAGCATGCTGACCGTCCTGAAAACCTGCACCAACGTCAATTTTGGCGATGGTTGCAATGGGTATGGACACGGTTCCATGCGCTATAATTATTTTGGCAAAACGTATTTTGGCCACGCAGGCGACTTTAGCGGCGTTACCCAACTCAGCATCCATCAGGAGGAAGACGATATCACCCTCACCCTTTCCATCAATCGGAATAATGCGCCGCGCAATCCCATTACAGCAGCATTGCTGCAGGTGGTCAGGGATAATCCGCTTACAACGAATGCGCCCGAAGTGGCAATGATAGCAGATAACCTGGTTGTGTGGCCAAATCCTTCGACGGGTTCGGCGCGCATTGGCGGAACGCTGCATCAGGGAAGCGCTTGTTTGCTTGAAATAACAGATTTGACTGGAAGAATTCTGATTGCGCAAAACTTGGGCAACCTACCTGCGGGCGATTTTGAATACCCGATTGAAGCGGCTGGATTACCTCCGGGACTTTATTCCTGCAGATTGATTTTGGAAAATGGAAGTGTAACTACGCGGTTGGTCATTGCGTGATCAACACCATTTAATACCGCCACAAATCCCGATACTTAATAAAAATCTGCGCCAGGTTTTCTGCGTCGTCAATGGCGCGGTGATGGCGGCCTGAAAACTCCATGCCCTCAGCAATGATGGAAGCTTTTAGCCCCCGGGGCTGGCGCAGTTTTTTAAATTCGTGGTATTGCTGTTTCAGGTTGATGTGCGGATCAAGCCATTCGTCATCCAGCTCGTGCAGGCGGCAATCGGCCACCAACTGCTTTTTGTCAAAATTGCCCCAGGAACAAAGCAGGTAGTCTTCGTCGTAAACCTCGATCCAATCTTTAAACGCCCGAGCTACTTCCGGAAAACGCCCGGAGCGGTTCACGTCAATCTGGCTGATTCCGGTGAGTTGGGTGCAAAAAGGCGAAAGCACCTGGTTGATCATGGGTCGGACGAAGCTCTGAAAAACGCTGTCAATATCGCCGTACTCATCAAGGCGAACGGCCCCGATTTCAATCACCTCCTGTTGAAGGGTTGTTGGGCTGCCTTCCCAGCAGGTTGCTTCAAGGTCGAATACGATAAAGTTCATGAGCGTTTGCTTATTAGTCCGTCCATTTAGTCTGGTGTCTGCTATCGGACTATAAAGACAGACAATAGATCATTCCATTTCCTGCAATTCCAACTGCTTCCACTTGACCTTGCGCTGCAATCCATAGTTTTCCAGCCGGTTGTGGTAAAAATACAGCAGTTTAAAATTATCACTGAGGATATGGCCTTTTTTATCCTGGTACAAAGGTTCCGTCAGGTGATAATTGCCCAGATGCGCCATGCCATCTTCAATTAATTTGTCTACCGCCCAATGTATTTGCTCCGACAGTTTGATTTCTCCTCGCTGTTCCATTTGTATCAAAGCTTCCCGCAATTGAGAAATGACCTCGTACAGGGGTTCTTTTGAAAAAACGTAATCGTCGGTTGGGAGGCGAAGCAAGCCGTAAAGATCGAGTCGAGGGTTTTGATATTTCAACATTTCAAAAGCAGCGAAAGCAAGCAAATGGCTGGTCAACACGATGTTATCTTTCCGATAACGCTCAACGATGTGGTCGCCCAGAATTTTAGTATACTCCGATTCGCGCTGCAAATCTTCGCGAATTTCTCCTTTTGTTTTAAAGTAAGCTTCGATATCAATGCTGTTGCCGTACTGGTCAAAGCTGCTGCCATCCGCATTCACCGGGTTGCCTAATACATCCATGGGCTGGCCAATGGAAATGGTGACATCGTTGCCTTCTGCGAAAAATTTCCAGACAAACTGGAAAATCCGCCATGGACTATGCGAAGCGTCGCGCCCAATATAACGCTCTTTGCCCACCTGGCGCAAATGTTGTTCGATCAAAAAATCTGCTTCCAGCACGAAATGATAGCTCAGTATCAACGGAACGATGAAGACTTTCCCATCTCCTTTTTGACACAAAGCCCGTTGCGCTTCAACTACTGATCCCAACAGGCCAAGCTTCAGTTTATCCTCCAGCGTACCGTCCCGCGAGCGGGTTCCTCCCGGAAAAAAGAGGGTATTGACGCCGCGTTGGATGGACAAATTCGACATGGTTTTGAGCGTTTCCAAATAGATTGGATTCTTTTTTCGGCGATCCACCCGGTAAGCGCCCAGGCGGTTCATAAAATATGCAGTATAGCCCGTATTGTACAAATTCAGCCCTGCGCCGTAGGAAAAAGACGGAAGCCCCGCAAAAGCGTCCAGCGCATAGCCAATGAGGATAGAATCTAAGTTGCTGAAATGCGTCGGCACCACGACTACGGTTCCCTTCTTCATCAAACTGCGCACCGTTTCAATCTCGCCTTTCACAATGAAGCGATCCTGAAGTCGGAAGCGGCTTCCCCAAAACCGGGTAATGTTTTTACCGGCAGCGGTATTCAGCAAACGGGTAAAGAAAAAGGTAAGAAAGCGCCGTGCAAACCGAAACGTGCTGATCCGAAAAGTGCCGACAATCTCCTCGGAATACCGGTTGATGATTTGGCGCAAAATTTCCTCGTTGTTGACGACCGCTTCCTTTTCATTGCGGTCGAGGGAGTTCCGCACCAATTTTTTGCCAATGCGCCGCCAGAACTGGCGTTCATTGGGCGGATCCACTTTCCACGCTTCTTCCTTGATGCGAATCCGTTCCAGGAAAATGGTTTTGGCGATCAGGTCGGTCAACTGGGTATGGGACTGCTTTTGCAAACGCTGCAACATAAACTCGTCAATCTCCTTAACAAAGGAGCGGCGGTCTTCGCTGAGTTTGTGAATTGGCCAGTCTTCGATGTCCGGAAAAACTGGCGGGTATTGTTTTTTTTCTTCGCTCATGGTGTGATGGCCGCTATCTGTGCATTAACCTGACCAATGAAATCTAGTATCTCCTTCCTTCCGGCGCCTTTTTCTGCCGAGGTGATGAACTGCGGGGGCAATTCATTCCAGCGGGGCAGCATTGCTTTTTGAATGGCCTTGATGTTGTCGTTCATTATCCTTTTTGAAACCCGATCCGTTTTGGTGTAGGCGATGACAAAAGGAATTTCCAATTCTGCCAATTTGGTCATAAAAGCCAGATCAATGGCCTGGGGTGGGATATTGGAGTCGAGCAGCACAAAAACGCATTCCAGTGTTGGTCGCTTCGACAAGTAATTAATCGTCATTTTTCCCCAGTTTTTGCGGTTTGTCTTGGCCGTTCGGGCATAACCATAACCCGGGAGGTCAACTAAATGCCAGGCATTGTTGATCAGGAAAAAATTGAGGGTTTGGGTTTTGCCCGGCGTGCCTGAAACTTTGGCCAACGCTTTCCGGCCACAGAGCATGTTGATGAGCGACGACTTGCCTACATTCGAGCGTCCGACAAAGGCATATTCGGGTATATTGACTTGGGGGCACGCTGTTTCGGTCGTGAAACTCCCCTGGTATTCAGCGGTGTGGATATCCATTTATAACACTTTTTAGCTCTAAGCCTTGGCAAACTTAAGCATTTTTGGAGTAGAAAGTAGAAGGTAGAGGGTAGAAAGTAGAAAGACACGCATTGCATCCGACTGGAGTAAGGGAAATCAGATGGAGGAAATTTGGGTTTAGAAAGCGGTTTGCCATCAAAAATTAGTTTTCGGGCTTTTCCGGACATTTTAAGACAAAATGGCTCTGTAAGGACTTGCCTCACTTCGAATTCAATTCCTTTTTTGTTATTTGCAGCCATTGTAATTAATGCAGTCAAAGATGAATCCCGGCCCTGAACTTGCTTTCACAGCCTGCGCTGAAACCGTCATCCGATTTGTCTCCGAAGCGAAACAGTCTTTGCAGATAGCCGTCTGCTGGTTCACCCATCCGGAAATTTACGCCGTGTTGCTGAACCAAACTAAAGCGGGCCTCAACGTGCAACTCATTGTTAACTACGATCAAATTAATTTTCGCCTGGATGGACTGAATTTTAGCGCTTTGGAAAAAGCGGGGGCGAAAATCTACGGCTTCCCTGGCCCGGGTTTGCTCCATCACAAATTTGCGGTTGCCGACAACAAACGCCTGCTGACAGGTTCTTTCAACTGGACGCGCAGTGAACATTTCGACCATGTTGTAGTCTGGGATTGCTCACAGACGTCTAAGGTGTTTGCTCAGGCATTCGAAGACCTGATCCCGGAATGTAAGTTGTTGAATTTATTGTCAACCAAACCGGTACGACTCATTTCTTTCCAGCAACTCCACCAACCCACGCTTTGGTCGGTGCAGGATTTGCGGAAAGCAATCATCTCAGGCGGCAAGGTATGGATTGCGCCTTTCAGCAAAAAAGAAATGCTTGTCTGGCAACAGTGCTACACCGGACAACGGCATTATTGCCAGGCGCATCCGGCTATGGAGCAATATTGGAACCGACACGGATTATGGCAAACAGATGCTTTTCGCGAATGGTTGTCGTGGCAGGAAGATCAAGCGGGGTTGCAAGCAACGGCGCGTTATTGCCTGAAAATGAAACCGGGAGATATTTTGATTGCAGTAGAACCCAAAATGCGGTTATTGGCATTGGGCTTGGTTTCTTCCGATCCGGAGGCATCTTTTTTACCAGCGTATGGGGTTAGCAGATATGTGCCATGGATCAAATGGCCGGAAGGCTTAATCGTACCCGATCCGGCCATTCTAAAACCGGGAAGAACCCTGAGACGGTATACAGGCTCAGGGCTACAGGTAGTGGAAGCTTTGAAGGCTATAACTTTGCACCCCAATCCTGCATTTTGACTGTGACGATAATTTCAACGCGGCGATTTTGAGCGCGCCCTTCTTTCGTTTCGTTTGAACTTTTGGGCTGAAACTCGCCACGTCCGGTAGCGCTGACCTGGTTGGCATTCAGAAAAAATTCGTTGGTCAACACCCTGGTTATGACAGCAGCACGCACCGCGCTATATTCCCAATTGTCTCGGGCATTGCTCTTTTTTGATGGGATGGTGTTGTCGGTATGACAAACAATCGCAATGTCAATGTCAGGATATTTGGCGAAAGCCGCCGCGGTCAGTCCGATCACTTCCCGTCCTTTACGCGTCACCAAGGCTGTACCAGCATCAAATATCAACTGGTCGGCAGCCGTCAGGATTAGCTTCCCGTCTTTCAATTCCACCGAAACATCGTCTGAGGAATAAGATTTCAGGACGAATTTGAGGTCTTCCTGAAGCGTTGTCAGCTTTTCGTTCCGCTTTTGAATCAACTCCTGTAAGGCATTCAGCGTCAATTCTTTCTGCTCCAAAACTTTAATCTGTTCCTGCAAAGCGGATTCAAATTGCTGTTTTTGATCCACCTGCTCGTTCGACAACCGGCGGATTTGGTCTTCTAATCGCGCTTTTTCACCTTCCAATCGAAGTTTTTCTTCCTGCAACCTCGTAACCGATTGGGTTTGATTGGCATTGACCGTTTCCATACTCAACACACGGCCTTTTGTGAGCAGCAGTTCCTCCTGGAGTGCTTTTTCACGCGCTGCTGCTGCCGATATCTCCGTGGTAAATTTCTTTTTCGATACGCAGGAAACCATGGTTACCATACTCACCGCAAGCAACAATACAACTCGTAGTGCCTTCATCATTTAATGTTTTCGCGGAATTAAGTCAATTTCACGTTGGAAGACCCCAAAAGCCCCAGGTCTGAATAAATGGAGACCTGATAGGTTCCACGCTTCAGTTTTTCGCTCACGGGGTAATTAAAATTCAATCGCTGAGATTCCTCAAGGCTTACTTCTTTCGACTGCTGGGCAATGATTTCTGCTACCCGCCCATTGGCTTCGATGCGCTTTCTGATTGGATTGTCGCTGGCGATCGGGTTGCCGCTGGCATCCGTTATCACCAAATAAAGCGTGTGCGTGCCCTGATGCTCCTGCGGTACGTTCACGATGTCGAAGTTGATGCTCAGGTTGCGGACGCGCCCTGATTTTGACGTTGTTTTTGAGCTGCGCGTTTGCAAATCCACCAAAAAGCCGGAAGCGCGAACGCTGGCCGCGCGCAGTTGGCTCAAGTCCGATTGCAGCGTCAGGTTTGCTGATTCCAGCTGGCTCGATTTCGCGGAAAGCTCCTGGTTGCGCTTTTCCGATGTTGCAACCTGCTCCGTCAGCACCGAATTTTCTTCGCGAAGCGATTCGTTTTCTTCAACCAGCCTGCCGATGTTCCCTTCAAGTTCTGCTTTCAAGGCACGCAATTGATTGATTTCCTGCAACAAACCCTTTTGGCTGTTGGAGCTTTGGCGGCGGATGCTTTTTAGTTGTTCGTTCTGGTTTGCCACGTTTTGAAGGGCATCTTCCAGCGAAACGTTTAAGGAATCATTTTTTGCGATGATGAGCTGATAAGCCGTTTGCAAGCTGTCAATATTGTCTAACAGATCGAATTTGAGCGTACTGAGCGAATCTGCCTGTGCTTCAAACCCTGTGTTTTCCCCTTGGAGGCGGCTACTCTTCATCCAGAACCAGCCCAATCCGATGAGGGAAAGTAAAAGCAAAGTAGCAAGAATGACGACCGTTCTGTTGTTGTTCATAACATGCGATTTAATGCTCCAACGCACCTCGCAATGCGTAAGAAAGTTTGTGTAATAATAGGGAATGGCTTGCAATCTCTATATTGCAAGCCATTCATATCTTACGCAACAAATCTTATTTTGTTGTCTTAACCTTTTCCGGTTGCTTCAGCTCCAGCGTGCTTTTGCTTTTTTTCATATCCTCCGACATCTGCTGGGAAGCAGAAAACGAAGCGACCATTTGCGACAGCATGTCTACCCCGGCCGAAGGCGCATTGGGCAATAAAATCAGGTTGCTGTGGCTGCTTTGTCCAATAGCCTGCAAGGTGTCGTAGTGCTGGGTGACCACAATCAGGGCGGAAGCTTCCTGTGAGTTGATGCCTACTCTGTTGAGAATATCCACCGACTCTTCAAGTCCCCTCGCAATTTCGCGGCGTTGGTCGGCAATACCCTGTCCCTGAAGGCGTTTGCTTTCCGCTTCTGCTTTGGCTTTCGCCACAATGCGGATGCGCTCGGATTCTCCTTCGTATTCAGCGGCTAATTTTTCGCGTTCGGCGGCGTTAATCCGGTTCATCGCATTTTTGACAGCGTGATCCGGATCAATATCCGTCACCAGCGCCTTTACGATGCCGTAACCATATTCATTCATGGCTTCTTCCAACTCCCGCCGGATGGCCACTGCGACATCGTCTTTGCGTTCAAAAACGTCGTCCAATTTCATCTTGGGTACTTCTGCCCTGACGGTGTCAAAAACGTAAGCCGTAATTTGTTCGTACGGGTTTTCCAGTTTGTAAAATGCATCATACACGGAATCTTCCAGCACTTTGAACTGCACAGAAACCTTGAGTTTTACGAATACATTGTCTTTGGTTTTTGTTTCAACCAAGACATCTAATTGCTGGATTTTCAGGTTGATCCGGCCAGTAATCCGGTCAATGAACGGAACTTTGAAATGAAGCCCGGAACTTCTGATGGAGTGAAATTTACCCAGTCGCTCCATGATGGCAGACGTTTGCTGCTTCACCGTGAAAAAACTGGAAAAAACGACCAGCAGGCCGAGTGCAATAGGAGCTAACAGGAATTCCATAAGCATATTTTTTTGGTATTTCTAAGAATATAATGGTCAAGCGTTATCGCTTTGATCAATCTCTTTCGCTTCCCCAATATCGCTGACGGCGTTCGGGAAGTCTGCTTTTTGGGGACTGCCAATCCCTTCTGTCAACACCTGGATCAACGAACGGTTCATGGTCCGGCACATCGCAAAAGTAAGCGTAACGCCCGCAGCTGCAACGAGCACCCCGCCGACAAGCATGAACTGGCTCCCGTAAATCAGCCCCGTCGCAGCTGCAGACAAGCCCGAAAATGCATGGAGCAAAGCAATCACCAACAGCATGTCAGCAGCGGCAATTGGCGCCACCAAATAAACCCCGTAAACCATTGCGATCAGCATAAATACAATCGCCCAAAGGGAACTGCCCTGACCGCCTTGAAGATAAACAAAAATACCACAGAAGACCGTAATTGTCAACAATAAAACGTTTACAAGGCCGTGCCGCCTGAGCGCAAGCGAACTGTCTTTGATAAGACCTTCCATTTTGGCATAAGCCAATAAGCTGCCGGTAAAGACCACGCCGCCGATGACGAGGGTGAAGAGGATCACAATCAACATGCTGCTGGAAGCTGCACTTTCGCCATTATAGACCAGCAAAATTTTCGCCAACCCCAAAACAGCTGCACAGGCGCCACCCAATCCGTTAAAAATGGCTACAACAGGCGTGGTTAAGGTTGAAGCACGCTTCATGACCAGAAAATACCCCGCAACTGCCCCCACTAATAAGCCACCGACAATCAAAGCGTAGTTGTTGAAGGCGCCGCGAAAAGGTTCCATTACAGCAGCCAGAATGGCCAGACACATCCCTGCGCCGGCGAGGAAGTTCCCCTTGCGTACGCTGCCGGGATTACTCATCAGGCGCAGTCCCAAAACGAAGCAGACTAAGCCTGACAGGTATAAGAGGTTGGTGAGAAATATCGTCGTCATGGCCTCATTGGTTAGGTTTTTTTTGCCTGAACAGGTCCAGCATGCGGTCAGTCGTGACAAAACCACCCACCGCATTCGCCATACCCAGCGCCAGCGCCAAAAAACCGAGCGTCAGCGTGAGGTAATCGTCCGAACGGGTTTGGCGCAACAGCAGGATTGCACCGATCAGCACCACCCCGCTTATGGCATTTGAGCCCGACAACAGCGGCGTTTGCAATCCGGCTGGGGCCTTGGAAACCACCTCATATCCCAACAGAATGGCAAAAGCCATTAGATAGAAAATGAGGAGGTTGTCATTAAAAAACTGCATGAAGGCATCCATCATAAATTCATCATTTTGTGATACAGGATCCCCGGATAATCTCATTATCCATATCGAGGTTAACCGCGCCGTCTTTGATGAGAATTTTCAACAAATTCAACACGTTGTTGCTGTATAAAAAGCTGGCATCCTGAGGCATCAACGCTGCGAGGTTGGAATTGCCCACAATCTGTACCCCGTTGTGGATAATGGTTTCGTTGTTTTGGGTCAGTTCGCAATTGCCCCCGCTCGAAGCTGCCAGGTCTATGATGACGGAACCTTTCCGCATCTGTTCCACGGTTTCTTTTGCAATGAGCATCGGGGCTTTGCCGCCGCGCACCTGGGCTGTCGTGATGATGACGTCCGATTT
>JBJXFD010000174.1:0-9119 GCA_046153985.1 Saprospiraceae bacterium | reverse complement strand
CTGCTTTGCCTGAACAAGGGCATCGCTGTGCTTTGCGAAAAGCCCTTCGCCATCCATGCCAGGCAAGCTGCGGAGATGATCGAAACGGCCCGGGAACAGGATACTTTTTTAATGGAAGCCCTCTGGACGCGCTTCCTGCCGGTTACGGAGAAGGCGCTGGAGTTGATTGCATCGGGCGCCATCGGGGAAGTCCTTTCCATAAAAGCCGATTTTGGATTCAAGGCTGATTTTGAGCCCAGAAGCCGTTTGTACGACCCCGTCCTGGGCGGTGGCGCTTTACTTGATATTGGCATTTACCCGGTATTTTTAGCCCAGTTGCTGCTCGGGAAGCCGACCGCCATCAAAGGGCTGGCAAGCATCGGCCCAACCGGCGTAGATGAAGAAATCGGAGTGATCCTGCAATACGCCGGTGGCCAAATGGCGCACCTGCACGCCAGCATCCGCTCCAAAACCAAAACAGAAGCTTTTATTTACGGCGAATTGGGCGTGATTCATATCCACACCCGCTGGCACGAATCCACGGCGCTCACTTTGCTGAAAAACGAACAACGCCCACTGGATTATACGTTCGCCATGCGCAGCCGCGGCTACAATTTTGAAGCGCAGGAAGTGATGCGTTGCCTGCAGGAAGGGCTGAAGGAAAGCCCGCTGTGGCCGCTCAAATCTACCCAGTCGCTCATGGAATTGCTGGATGCGATCCGTCGGGAAACGGGGATTGTGTATGGGGAAGACGGAGTTTAAGTCAGTTTACAGTTTTTAAGGTGGCAGTTGGCAGGAGTGTGCCCTGGTCTGCCAACTGCCAACTGAAAAACTGCCAACTATTTTATCATGAGATATTCCATCATCATAGCATTAATCGCTGCCCTGTTTTTCCTCCCGTTCCTCGGAGGCGCGCACCTTTTCGACTGGGATGAGATCAACTTTGCGGAAGCAGCCCGGGAAATGTTGCGCAGTGGCGAATACCTGCGCGTCTACATCAACTACCTCCCGTTTTGGGAAAAACCGCCACTTTTTCTCTGGCTCCAGGCATTGGCCATGGGCGCTTTTGGCACAGGCGAATTTGCTGCCCGGCTCCCCAATGCGCTTTGTGGCATCGCAACGCTGGTCTTGTTGTACAACATAGGCCGGAAGCTGTACGACCGTCGCTTCGGACTGATCTGGGCAGGCGTCTATTTCGGCTCAATCCTGCCTTTTTTGTATTTCAAATCGGGCATCATTGACCCGGTTTTTAACCTGTTCATTTTTACCGGACTTTATTTGTTTATACTTTTTTATTGGAAAAAAGAGGGCTACGACAGCATCGAATTAAAAGCAAACCGCTGGACTTACCTGTTTTTCGGGGGACTGCTCGTCGGACTGGGCATTCTTACTAAAGGGCCGGTGGCTTATCTGCTGGCTGCGCTGACGATGTTTGTGTATTGGGTTTACCAGCGGTTCCGGTTCTACGTGAACGTGCCGCAATTTTTGTTTTTTACAGCGGCAGCCACGCTGGCGATGCTGGCCTGGTACGGCATAGAAATCTGGAAAAACGGCCCGGCTCTGGTCATCCAGTTCAACGAATACCAATATCGGCTTTTCAGCACGCCCGACGCCGGGCATGCTGGTTTCCCCGGCTACCATTTTGTCGTGTTGCTGTTCGGGTGTTTTCCAGCCTCCGTTTTTCTCATCCGGGCGCTGTTTCCAATGCCCGAACCCAGCCTGACCCACCAGAAAGACTTCCGCAAGTGGATGTTATTTTTATTCTGGGTGGTGCTGATCCTGTTCACCATCGTGAAGTCTAAGATTGTACACTACTCCTCGTTGTGCTATTTCCCGCTCACTTTTTTGGCGGCAACAAGCGTTTATAACCTGATAGAAGGCCGCATCGCGCTCAACAAATGGATGAAAATGGGCATCGCCTCCATCGGCGGCATTTACGCGCTGCTGCTCATCGCCCTGCCCTGGGTCATGATGCACCCGGAGCGAATCAGCCCCTTGTTCAACGACCCTTTTGCCCAAGGCAACCTCGAAGCCGCCGTATCCTGGACGGGCTGGGAAATGCTGCCGGGGATATGGCTGCTTGGCGTGTTGTGGATTTCGCTGCGCTGGATAGGGGAGGAGGGGAATGGCAAACGGCGCACCAAAGGTTTTGCCGTCTTGTTTGGCGGAACGGCTGTGTTTGTCATGCTGACCCTGATTTTTTACATCAACCGCGTGGAAAGCTATTCGCAGCGCGCGGCCATCGAATTTTTTCAAAGCAAAGCCGGCGAACGCTGCTACCTGATCACACACGGCTATAAATCGTACGCGCACCTGTTTTACGGCGACGTGCCGCCCGAAGCAAAACCCCGGATAGAAGACCCGCATCAATGGAAAGATTATTTGCTGAACGGCGCGGTAGACCGCCCGGTGTACGTGGCTACAAAAATCCACAAAGCTGCGGAACTGACAGCTTCAGCGCCCGGATTGAAAGAAATTGGCCGCAAAAACGGGTTTGTGTTTTTTGAGCGCGTACCGCCAAACTCCAGTTCGGCGGATTGATCGCCCATAAGCCGAACTGGAGTTGTACCGCCGAACTCCAGTTCGGCGAAGCAAGAAGATTCAGCCGAACTGGAGTTCGGCAGTACAAGCAACAACAAATGATCAAAGGAACCGCTTTACACGAAATCCTGAACCTGCCCCCTTATTGGGCAAAAATCAGCGCCCTGCCTGACAATGGCATGCAAGTGACCCGCCATGTCTACGGCCGCCATCCCCGACAGTACTTCCTGTGCGCAGCACCTCCGGAAAACATGCAGCATAGCTCCGGGCAAGCGGTCGTGTTTTTTCATGGAGGCGCCTGGCGGTTTGGCACACCGGAGCAATTTATCGGGTACGCGAAATTTTTTACCGGGCTGGGCTACACCACCTTTTTGCCATCTTACCGCCGCATTCCTGCTTACCACTTTGGACACCTCCACGAAGACTTAGTTGGCATGCTGGCCAAAATTGTGGAGCTGACCAGCCCTCAGGAAAATGAGGCTAAGCTGATAGCCGGCGGGATGTCGGCAGGTGGGCACATGGCCGCTATTTTGGCGCAGGATCCTTCTGTATGGCAATTGGCCGGGTTGAACCACAATCCAGTGGCGGCACTCCTCGCTTGCGGCGCGCCGCTTGATCTGGATCAGTTATCGAATAGCCCGGTATTGCTGCGTTTGGCGGGTCGGCGCGGCAGCCCGCAATACCACCGTGCTAATCCGGCCTGGCATGTTCGACAAGCGGAAACTGCAATGCCGACTTTATGTATCCACGGCACAACAGATGGGTTAGTGCCGGTGGCCTGCGCGCATTCCTTTGCACGCTTCGCAAAAGAAAAGCCAAACGACAACCTGACGTTTCACCTCATCGAAGGCGGCACCCATTTAGACGCCGGGCGCTGGGTTTTCCGGGAGGATGCGGAAAGGGAGCAATTGGTTCGTTGGTTGCAGGCCGCTATCCTTTAACCTTTTCACTTTCTCCTTTCACCTTCTTTTTTACCTCAATGTATCCGATCCCCCCTCACCTCCAACTTTTCCATAATCCCGGCCTCATGCAGGAGGTATTCTTTCCAGCGGGCGCGGGTAGCTTCTTCGCCGCAATAGAGTTTGGAAAGGTCTAAAAACAGGCGGTAGTGGCCGGCTTCGGCGACCATAAATTTGTGGTAAAATGCTTTCAGGTGGTCATCGGCAATGTGCAGCGACAAAAGCCGGAAACGCTCGCAACTGCGCGCTTCAATGAGGGCGAAGGTGAGTAGCTTTTCCAGCAGCGTTTCTTCGCGGAGGCCGCCTTTTTTCTGGAATTTCAGCAACTCGTTCACATATTCGTCCTTGCGTTGCCTGCCCAGTTGCAGCCCCCGTTTGTCCAATTCTGCCAAAACCAGCCGGAAATGACCCCATTCTTCGGTTACAATGGGCGCCAGTTCACGAACCAATTCGGTTCTTTCCGGGAATCGCTGAATGAGAGAGATGCACGAAGTTGCAGCCTTTTGTTCGCAATAAGCGTGGTCGGTCAGGATTTCTTCCAGGTCTTTTTCAGCCAGGTTGACCCAACGCGGGTCAGTTGGTAAACGCAGGCCTAATGTATGCAATCCGTGATCTTGATTTTCCATGATTAATCCGATAAACTAGTGATCGTGATATTGAGCGACCGCAAGGGTGGGCGACCGCGATATTGGGCGACCGCAAGGGTGGGCGACCGCGAGGGTCGCCCCTACGATTTTCCTTCGATGCACCCAATTTGATGAATGAAAAAATCCAGTTGATATACTTCGTATTCTTCAAAACCGCTGCTCCAGAAAACCCGGATCAAATCGGCTTCGCTTTGCAGCAGCAAATTCATTTGGGTGCGGTCTATTGGATAGTGTACCCGATAGGTGAGCACCTCGCGTTTGGTGTCATAGCTGCCGCGGTCCATGCGTCCTGCGCGCAGGTTGATGAAATCCCCGTTCAGCATTTTGATGGTGAGGATGCTGCCTTCTTCAATGAAACCATACGCTTCCCTGGCATTGGGGTAGGCGAAGGTAAATTGCAGGGTTAAAAAACGATACCCGGCCAAAGACGTAAAATAGCCTTCGCAGCGCAAATATTCCTTGTCTTTCAGGAAAACGCGCAGGCGTTCATCGGTGTAGGAAAAGAGCAATTGTTTCTGGCAATCGCGACGATATTGGTTCGTTTCCTCATCTTTCCCTTCAAAAGCCATCAGGCAGGGTTTTCGGGGCGGATTTGCAATGAGGTCTCCCGCAGTGCCGTCCGCAGCAGAGTAGTAGTCGGAAACCGGCATGCCCCCTTTATCGTATGATCCGGTGGAAGCCAATTGCTGCTGCCGCGCAGCCCGTTGGGCGCTTTTTCGCCGGCTTTGCGTCGCTTTAAAATCTTCAATGTATCCACCTTTTTGGGTCAATTGCTCTGCGGTAGTTGCTTCGGAAGTCGCCAACTGCGCTTCTGACCGCGCATCCTGTTCCAATTTTTTCGCCGTTTTTAGCCTGGCAATTAATTGCTGGCGCAGTTCTTCGTTGTCTGCTGGCGCCGCCTGAAGCTCTTTTTCTAATTTTTCACGCGAAGCAGTCGCCTCTTCAGCCCGCTTGCGCGCAATATTGGCGGCGTCTTTAGCCAATTGTGACCGACGCACTGCGATCTTAAAAATGTCCTCTCCTGTCAGGGAGATCGAACCTTCGAGGGGCTCAATTTCTCCACTAAAAACCGGGTAATTGGTGGTTGTATTTGCCGGAACAGGCTGAGGTTCAACGCCCGGTTGTGGTTCCCCGAATCCGGAAAAATATTGCCAGGAACCATCGGGATAGACGATTATTCTTTCGCCCCGCTCGTTCTGGCGAATCTCTTGCGCAGAAAGTACAGGAAAAAAAATTATAATCGAAAAAACAATGCATAAGGCACGCAGGGAAAGACGTGTTGCTATAATCATGGGACCGGTTTTTGGATAAAAAGAAGTTCAAAGATAGGCAGAGTTTGAACACCAGGCAAGTGGAACGGGGGGATAGAATTTTGGAAGCGTCCGCATGTTTTGGAAAGCAAATGAGCGTTTGAAAAAAAGAACCGTTGACAAATGAGTCGTTTTCGTTTATTTTGTGCAGTAAATCAGCAGGTTCAAATGCCTAATCCATACGAACATTTACTCGGCGACGAAGATTTTCAGGAGCCTTTGCCCAACGGCGAAGCGCCTGCTCCCCTTTTTTCCATGCCGCCACCGCCGGAAAATCAGCAAGACCCGCTTGATGCAATCCTGGAAAAAATTGCGGATTTTCAACAAAATGCCGAAGCCTTTTCGGTTTTGATAAGCCAAACCCGGGCGGTTGACCACGAAGTATCGGGGGAATGGTTGTCTTTGTTTGTGAATACTGGCGGGAGCCACGACCAGGGCAGTTTGTCTGACGAAAAGGACTACCATGCGCTGCTGACCCATAAGTTCCGGAACCTCATCGAGCCCATGAAAGCGCTGGCCCTGCTGCACGTCGAAACGCTGAAAGCATTCATCCTGGAAATAGACGACGCCTACTATTCGATTGAAAAAGCGGACGTGGAGATAAAAACCGACAAAGAACGAGCGGTAGACGGCCTCAACCTGCAACGCAAAATTTTGGCGGAAGCCGCCCGCAACCTCGACATTTTAGACCAGGCGCTGGAAGCTTGCGAGCGCCGTATGAAACGCTACATCAATGCCGGGGGCGCCAACAACCTTTCCGCCTCTGAACTGGCCCTGATTGCCAAAAACCGGGCACAACTCTGCTCCGGTCGCGAGCACAGTTTCGATTACACCTTTTTTAACATCAACCTGCTCGATAAAGCGGCGATGACATTCGGTTTTTTCATGAAAGAGACCAGTAGCCAGTATTTGCAGAAGTTGTTGTTTGCACTGGAAAACAGGTAGCCTCCCTCATTTTTTCCTACTTTTGTGCCCATGCCGCTAACCCTTTCCATATTGCTCTTCGATATCGGCTTTTTGCCCATTCGACTCTGGGACATCCTCGATATCCTCATCGTAGGGTATTTGATGTACCAGATCTATAAATTGTTGCGGGGCAATATTGCGTTCAACATTTTCATCGGCGTACTCACCATGTACGTGGTGTGGTGGTTGGTGAACCAGTTGGGCATGGACCTGCTCTCGGCAGTCCTCGATCAGTTTGTGAATGTGGGGGTCATCATCATCATCATCATTTTTCAGCCGGAAGTGCGCCGATTTTTGCTTTTTTTGGGCAATACAACACTTCGGCAGCGGTTCCTGCTGCTGCGGCGTATGTTCGACGACCGGCCGCGCCAGGCTTCCGAGGTCAAGCAGACTTACGTAAAAGCAATCAAGGAAGCTTTGCTTCGGATGTCAAATACCCGAACCGGCGCGCTGATCCTGCTCACCAAAGACCTCAACCTCGACGGACTGACCAGTTCCGGCGTCGCCATTGATGCGCACATCAGTGAACCCTTGATTATCAGCATTTTTAATAAAGAAAGCCCGTTGCACGACGGGGCTGTGCTCATCACCGATGGCAAAATAAAATCAGCCAGTTGTGTATTGCCGGTATCTGAAAATCCCAACCTGCCCAAACAATACGGCCTGCGGCACAGGGCAGCAGTAGGCATCACCGAAAAAACAACCGTGGCGGTTTTCGTCGTTTCGGAAGAAACCGGCGGCATCTCCTTTGTACACGAAGGAAAGCTCAAGCAAATCGAGCAAGAGGCGGATTTGGGGCCGCTGCTGAGACAGTATTTGTAAGTAGAAAGATTAAAGTAGAAAGTAGAAAGTAGAAAGTATAGAAACATAACTATAATCGTGTTACGTAATCCCTCTTTAACCTTTATCCTTTCTACTTTAACCTTGGATTAATTTTTCTTCTGCTCCTTCGCCCAGGCATCCTTCAACCCTACCGTCAGGTTAAAAACCGGCCTATCCGGTGTGGAATCCTGATCCATGCAGAAATAACCTTTGCGCATAAACTGCAGGCGATCGCCCGGCTGAGCGGTTTTTAGACTGGGTTCGACAAATGCTTTTCCGACCTCTAAAGAATCGGGGTTGTAAAACTCCAGGAAATCACGGTCTTCGTGGCCATCAGGCTGCGGGTCGGTGAACAGCCGGCTGTAATGGCGCACTTCCGCTTCCAAAGCATGGGGCGCCGAAACAAAATGGATGGTGCCTTTCACTTTTAAGCCGGATGTGTCGCTGCCGCTGCGGCTTTCCGGGTAATAGCTGCAACGGAGTTCCGTCACCTCGCCCGCCGCATCTTTCACCACTTCGTCGCAATGGATGATGTAGGCGCCTTTGAGGCGGACATCTTTGCCCGGAGCAAGCCGGAAATAATTTTTTGGCGCGTCTTCCATAAAGTCGTCGCGCTCGATGTACAACTCCCGCGAAAAGGGCATTTCGCGCATGCCCATGCTTTCATCTTCCGGGTTATTTTCGATTTGCAGCGATTCCGTTTGCCCTTCCGGGTAATTGGTGATGACAACTTTCAAGGGATCGAGTACGGCCATGATGCGCGGGGTGGTTCGGTTCAATTCTTCCCGCACACAAAATTCCAGCAATTCGATCTCGATCAGGTTTTCGCGGCGCGCAACACCCGCCCGCCTGCAAAACTCGCGGATGGCATCGGGAGGGAAGCCCCGGCGGCGCATCCCTGCAATCGTGGGCATACGCGGATCGTCCCACCCGGTTGTGAGCTGCTCATTGACCAACTTCATCAATTTCCGCTTGCTGGTGATCATGTACGCCACGTTCATGCGCGCAAACTCGATCTGCCGGGAAGGAAAAATCCCCAACTGCTCGATGAACCAGTCGTAAAGCGGACGGTGGTGCCTGAATTCCAGCGAACACAAAGAATGCGTGATGCCTTCGATGGAATCCGACTGGCCGTGGGCGAAGTCGTACATCGGGTAAATGCACCAGGTGTCGCCTGTGCGGTGGTGGTGTTCGTGTTTGATGCGGTACAAAATGGGGTCGCGGAAATGCATATTGGGCGCTGCCATGTCTATTTTAGCCCGCAAAACCCGCGCGCCGTCCGGAAATTCACCGTTGCGCATGCGGGCAAACAGGTCGAGGTTTTCGGCAATGGAGCGGTTGCGGTAAGGGCTTTCTGTGCCGGGTTTGGCCGTATCGCCTTTCATCGCAGCAATTTCCTCTGCGGTGGAATCGTCTACATAAGCAAGTCCCTTCTCAATCAACTGCACTGCGTATCCATACAATTGCTCAAAATAATCGGACGCGTAGAGTTCTTCGCCTTCCCATTCAAAACCCAACCAGCGGATGTCGTTTTTGATGTTGTCAACAAAGTCCGTTTTTTCCGTACTGGGGTTGGTGTCGTCCATGCGGAGGTTGGTTTTGCCGCCGTATTTCTGAGCCAGCTCAAAATTAACCGTGATGGCTTTGGCATGCCCGATGTGCAGGTAGCCGTTGGGTTCCGGGGGGAAACGGGTATGTACGCGCCCGGCATGTTTGCCATTGCTGATGTCCTCTTCAATGATTTCTTCGATAAAATTCAGGGACGGTTTCGTCTCGCTCATCTGCTGGATAAATTTGTTAGTTCAGGTGCAGCGCACCAAAATATTTGTAGATTTTTGGGAATAAGCGACATCAGGTGCAGCGCACCGTAACATCGTGTTATGCAAAGTTTACAT
>JBJXFD010000163.1:0-19219 GCA_046153985.1 Saprospiraceae bacterium | reverse complement strand
AAGGTCGCTTCGCCAAACATCAAGGCTCTGGAGGCCAGATGTATGGGATGGCCCGGTTCAAACTGTTTTGCAAACGAATTTTATTCCGTTCTGGATGACCATCACCAAAATTGACGAAGAACCAGATACTCCGGAATAAACACGTTAAAGATATGTTTTTTAAAATGTAGGCGAAAAGTCCGTTTTTGCAAAACGCATTTAGTGGTCGCCACCTTCAGGTGGCTGACCTGTATTCATGAAATACAAGCAGGTGGGAGGGGGGACATGGCTGGAGTTCGGCGCGAGCAGGCAGCACAACAAAAAAGCCCCCCACTCAGTTAAAAGTGAAGGCCTTCGGTTGTTTTTTTGTGACCCGGCAAAATCTTCATAAGTTCTTGATTTTTAGATGATTAATGGGGGCGTGTCAAAGAAATAATCAATAGAATACAAGATATTTTCCCTCTAAAATGGCTTTTCATGGTAGACTTTTCGGGATTAGTGACATTATACTTTCTCGCTCCTAAGGGCAGGCGGGGCCATAGCTGCAGTCAAAAGGAAAATAAAAAATCACAAATTATTGCCGACTGTCAGATCAAGTCTTGAAGATAATATCTAAAGGTAATCTCATCAAAACCCCTGAAAAAAGGCAGAGAGGTGTTCTATGTAGGGCTGATATTGCTGTACAAGTGGATGGGTCTCAGGGAATATACGGATCCTTTTAGAAGCGTCTTCCATCAGGTTCAAGCCTTCTTTTTTTAGCAATATATCACCTGTAGTATTTAACAAGTGTTCATAAAGCAACCCCATATTGATGCTGGTGCGGGCTACATCCAAATTGAAAGCCTGCGGGTTTTTCTCCGCTAATTGCCTGTAAATCTGCAAGGCATCTAAAAAGGCTTTTTTTGCTGGCTCTATTTCGTTGTTGACGATCAGCAAATTGCCCAGATTGTTTAAGGTTCTTGCTACATCCGGCAGGAAGGCCTTGGGGTTTTCCTCGACTAATTTTCTATAAATCTGCAAGGCTTCTTCGTAAGCATTTTTTGCTAACTGCAGCTCCTTGTTAGCCCTGAGTAAAATGCCCAAATTATTCAAGGTCCTCGCTACTTCGGACAGGAAAACCTTGGGGGCTTCCTGGGCTAATTTCCTATAAATCTGCAAAGCTTCTTCCAAAACCTTTTTGGCCTGCTCCAGCTCGTTATTAGTAGTTAGCAAGCTACCCAGATTGCTCAAGGTAGTCGCTACATCCGATAAGAAGGCATCAGGGTTTTTTTTAGCTAATTCCCTTCTTATCTTTAATGTTTCTTCAAAGGCTTTTTTTGCCTGCACCACCTCTTTAGTGTTGCTTAGCAAATTGCCCAAATTATTCAAGGTTCTTGCTACATGCGGTAGGAAAACATCGGGCTCATTCTCGGCTAAATTCCTATAAATCTTCAATGTTTCTTCAATGGCTTTTTTTGCCAACTCCATTTCGTTGTTGGAGATTAACAAAACGCCAAAACTGTTTAAGTTATCAGCCAAATCCGGCAGGAAGGTATTGGGGGTTTTATTAACTAGTGTTTTGTAAATCTGCAATGCTTCTTCCAAGGCTTTTTTACCCTGCACCAACTCATTGTTGTTAATTAGTAAATTACCTAAACTGACTAAGTTATTAGCCACATCCCGTAAGAATGCATTTGGATTTTTCTCAGCTAATTTTCTTCTTATCTGCAATGCCTCTTTATAGTTTTCCTCTGCCTGTTCCAGTTCGTTGCTGACCCTTAGTAAATTGCCCAAATTATTCAAGCTCGTTGCCACATCTGGCAGGAATGCATTGGGGTTTTTCTCAGCTAATTTTCTTCTTATCTGCAATGCCTCTTTATAGTTTTCTTCTGCGAGTTTAAACTCGTTATTAGAATTCAATAATGATCCCCAGTTATTCAATGTCCACGCCAAATCTGGCAGAAATATATCAGGGTTTTTATTTGCTAATATCCTATGAATCTGCAAGGCTTCTTCCAGCGCTTTTTTTGCTAGTTCCAGTTCATTGTTATTTTTTAACCAAATGCTCAAATTATTCAAAGTCGCGGCCACATCTGGCAGGAATGCCTCAGGGTTTTTCTCGGCTAATTTTCTTCTTATCGCCAATGCTTCTTCATAGATTTTTTTTGCCTGCGTCATTTCGTTGTTGGAGTTTAGCAAACCGCCTAAATTATTCAGTGTACTGGCCAAATCTGGCAGGAAAGCTTCATGTTTTTTTTCAATTAATGTTCTATAAATATGTAATGCTTCTTCAAAGGCTTTTTTTGCTTGCTCGAACTCGGTATTATCTTGTAACAAAATGCCCAAATTGTTCAGCACATTTGCTCTTTGCCCTTTGTCCGTTGCTTGACTTAATGCTTTTTCATAGTATTGTTTTGCTTTGGCAAATTCCTTTTGAGCCTGTAAATAAACAGCCGCTTCAAAAATCACCTCCAAATCTGTTTCATCTCCCTTCACTGCCAAATCATAATAATCCTCCACTTTTCCCCAACTTCCATTCAACTTGGCTACCCGTGCCCCAAACAAAGCGTTTTGTATAGTCTGCCGCAAGTTTTCCTGTCCTTTGGCTATTTGGGCCTGCCCTTCTTTGGTCAGGTTGTCAGCGGCAGATACGTTGGATTGTATGTTGCGCAGGTTTTTCTCAATCAAGTCATATTCCAGCAGTTCAAGCACACGTTCAAAGTCGCCTTTTTTAAAGGCAGCATCTGCTTTCAGATAGAGTTGGTCGGCGTCGTCCAAATTGATGGCGGCGAACTTTTCGGATACTTCCCGCGCCGCTTCTAAGGCTTTGTTCCATTCTTTTTCTAAGGCATAGATGGCCTCGTATTTGGTATTTACTTTCAGATGGAAGTCTTCATTGACTTTGGCAATGAGCGCATTTAACTCAACATTCGCCTGTTCCAAACGACTGATACGTAGTTTAAAGCGTTTGACAATGGATTCCTCTGCAATGTCATAATAGCGCAGTTGGTTTTCCAGCAACTCGTCGGCAGGACACATGATGATGCGCAGCTTGCTCAGTCTGCCAATGACTGCGGCACGTTCGAGGTCAGTTTTGTTCACCACCTCCATGTGGTTCTTCGCAGCAAATATTCTGGTGACGTTGTAAACTGGTTTATCGGCAAACACCAGGGTGAATTGTCCTTTTGCATCGCTAAATCTTGGCGTGGCCTGTGTAGCCTGAATGCTGACATTGGAAAGGTATTCCACCTGCCCGGTTTTGACCCGGCTGTTTTGGCGAACGACTTCACCGGGGAGGTGGAGGTCGTGTTGGGCATGGAGGAGATTAAGGGTAAGAAAGTAAATAAACAAAATGGAAATGGCTTTCATTTTTGTTCTTGATTTTGAATAAGGAAATTTTAGGATGAATCAAATGATTTACTTCTCTTCTATTGCTTTATGTTTTAATGTTTGGTTTTTCCTGCAATGAGCTTCAATTGACCGTATGTTATTTGTGCAATAAAAATTGACGGGCCTTCGCCGTATCAGGATGCGTAATACCCGCTTCTTCAAGGGTCTCTAAATCTTTAAGGAAAGTATCTTTATAAGTGCCTTCCTCATACGGTTTGTCTTTCAGGGCAGCATAAATCAGCTTTGCTTCCTCCCATTTACCCTGGTAGAGCAAGGCAAGTGCAAGGTGAGCATTGATCCACTCTTCATTGGGGTCTTTTTGCAGGCCAGAGCGGGAGGACTGCTCGGCTTCGGGAAACTGTTTGTTGAACAACTGATACCAGGCCAGACGGCCATAGGTTATAGCAACCATTTGATCTAGTTCCGGATTGCCCGTTATGTTTTTTTCAATCTCCAATAGTAGATGTAAGATTTCCCACTGCCGAATTACTTTTTGCCGTGGATCTTTTTCGCTTTCATTTAAGTCTTCTAAGGATTGTAACCGCTCCACCTGTTGAGATAATTTGAAATCAATCTCCTCAGAATTTCGAAAGATGGCTGAGAGATGTTCTATGTATGGCCGATATTGCTGCACGCTTGGATGGGGCTCCGGGAAGATGCTAAGCCGCCTGGAAGCGTCCTCCATTAAATCCAAGCCTTCTTCTTTCAGAGACATATCGTCCGTAGTATTTAATAATTGCTCATAAAGTAGCCCCATGTTAATATTGATCATGACCACATCCAAATTGAATGCATCAGGGCTTTTGTTTGCTAATGTTCTGTAAAGCTGTAAAGCTTCTTCATAGACTTTCTTAGCCTGCGCCAGCTCATTATTAGCCTTTAATAAATTGCCTAGATTGTTCAAGTTGGCAGCCACATATGGGAGGAATACATTGGAGTTTTTCTCAGCTAATTTCCTGTAAATTTGTAAAGCTTCTTCATAGATTTCTTTAGCCTGCGCCAGCTCGTTGTTGTTGCTTAGCAGAGTGCCCAAATTGTTTAAGGTCATGGCCAAATCTGGCAGGAAGGCATCAAGTTTTTTTTCGGCAAATTTTCTTCGTATCTGTAAAGCTTCTTCATAGGCTATTTTTGCCTGCATTAGGTCGTTATTATCACTTAGCAAAATGCCCAAATTATTCAAGGTCATCGCTACATCCGACAGATAAGCATCGGGATTTTCTTCAGCCAATTTTCTTCTTATCTGCAAAGCTTCTTCATAGGCTTTTTGGGCCGGAGACATTTCATTGTTGGTCCTGAGTAAATCGCCCAAACTGTGCAAAGTCGTAGCTACATCCGACAGATAAGCATCAAGGTTTTTCTCAGCTAATTTTCTTCGGATCTGTAAAGCTTCTTCATAGGCTGTTTGGGCCTGCACCAGTTCGTTGTTGGTCCTGAGTAAATCGCCCAAATTATTCAAGGTATGGGCTATATTCGACATGAATATATCGGGGCTTTTGGCGGCTAATGTCCTGTATATCTGTAAAGCTTCTTCATAGGTCTCTTGGGCCTGTACCAGTTCGTTGCTGGTCTCTAGTAGAACGCCCAAATTATTCAAGGCCATCGCCACATCCGACAAATAGGCATCGGGATTTTTTTGAGCTAAGGCCCTGTAAAGCTGCAAAGCTTCTCCATAGGCTTCTTGAGCCTGCTCTATTTCTATGTTGATCCTAAGCAAATTGCCCAAATTATTTAAGGTTTCTGCTACATCTGGCAAGAATTCATGAGGATTTTTCTCAGCTAATTTTCTTCGTATTTGCAAAGCTTCTTTATGGGCTTCTTTTGCCTGCCCTATTTCGTTGCTGGTCTCTAGCAATACGCCCAAATTGTTCAAGGTCATCGCCACATCCGGCAGAAAGGCATCTGGATTTTTCTCCGCAAATGCCTTCCTTATTTTTAATGCTTCTTCAAAGATTTTTTTTGCCTGCGCCAGTTCGTTGTTGGCACTTAATAGCGCGCCCAAATTGTTCAAAGTAGTGGCCAAATCCAGCAAGAAGGCATCGGGGTTTTTCTCGGCTAATTTTCTTCGTATCTGCAAAGCTTCTTCATAGGCTTTTTTTGCCTGCATTAGTTCATTGTTGTCACTTAGCAAAATGCCCAAATTGTTCAAGCTTATTGACAAATCCGATAAATATGCGTCGGAGTTTTTCTCAGCTAATTTCCTTCTGATTTGTAATGCTTCTTCATAATTTTTTTTTGCCTGCGTCATTTGGTTAATACGGCTTAGCAGCGCACCCAAATTGTTCAAGGTACTAGCCGTATTCGGCAGAAAGGCATCAGAGTTTTTCTCGACTAAGGTTCTGTAAATCTGCAAAGCTTCTTCATGGATTTTTTTTGCCTGCTCCAGCTGGTTATTATCACTTAGCAAAGTGCCCAAATTATTCAAGGTCATGGCCACATCCGACAGATAAGCATCGGGATTTTCTTCAGCTAATTTTCTTCGTATCTGTAAAGCTTCTTCATAGGCTTTTTGGGCCTGCGCTAAAGCATTTTTGTCACTTAGCAAATTGCCCAAATTATTCAAGGTCATGGCCAAACCTGGCAGGTATGCATGAGGGTTTTTCTTAGCTAATTCTCTTCGTATCTGCAAAGCTTCTTCATAGGCTTTTTGGGCATGCTCTATTTGTGTGTTGGTCCTTAGCAAATCGCCTAGATTGTTCAAGATATTTGCCACATTTGGCAGGAATACGTCGGGGTTTTTCTTGGCTAATTCTCTTCGTATCTGCAAAGCTTCTTCATAGGCTTTTTTTGCCTGTACTAGCTCGTTGTTTTTATTTAATAGGAGCCCCAAATTACTCAAGCTCTGCGCCACATTTGGCAGGAAGGCTTCGGGATTTTTCTCGGCAAATTCCTTTCTTATCCGTAATGCTTCTTCATAGGCTTTTTTTGCCTGCTCCAGCTCGTTGTTATCGCTTAGCAACGCGCCCAAATTGTTCAAGGTAGTAGCTACATCTGGCAGGAAGGCTTCGGGATTTTTCTCAGCAAATGCCTTTCTTATCCGTAATGCTTCTTCATAGGCTTTTTTTGCCTGCTCCAGCTCTTTGTTATCGCTTAGCAACGCGCCCAAATTGTTTAACACTCCCGCTCTTTGCCATTGCTCCGTTCGTTGATTTAATAGTTTTTCGTAGAATTGTCTGGCTTTATTGGATTGGTTTTGCTTTTGTAAAAATAGGGCGACTTCAAAAACCACCTTTAAATCCGTTTCATCTCCTTTCACCGCCAGGTCATAATAATCCTCCGCTTTTTCCCAACTTCCATTCAACTTGGCTACCCGTGCACCAAACAAGGCATTTTGTATAGTCTGCCGCAAGTTTTCTTGTCCTTGCGCTATTTTGGATTGCCCTTCTTTGGTCAGGGTGTCGGCGGCGGACAGGTTGGATTGTATGTTGCGCAGGTTCTTCTCAATTAGGTCATATTTTAGCAGTTCAATCACGCGTTCAAATTCACCTTTTTTGAAAGCAAAATCCGCTTGCAGATAGAGTTGGTCAGCGTCATCCAAATTGATGGCGGCGAACTTTTCGGACACTTCCCGCGCAGCTTCTAAGGCTTTGCTCCATTCTTTTTCTAAAGCATAGATAGCCTCGTTTTTGGTCTCTGCTTCCAGATTGAAGTCTTCATTGACTTTGGCAATTAGGGCATTCAAATCTGTATTAGCTTGCTCCAGCTGGCTGATACGTTGTTTGAAACGCCTGACAATGGATTCTTGGGCAATGCCATAATAAAGCAGTTGGTTTTCCAGCAACTCTTCGGCAGAACACATGATTATGCGCAGTTTGCTCAATCGGCCAATAACTGCGGCACGTTCGAGGTCAGTTTTATTCACCACCTCCATGTGGTCTTTTGCCGCAAATATTCGGGTGATATTGTAGGCGGGTTTATCGGCAAAAACCAGGGTGAATTGTCCTTTTACATCGCTAAAAGTTGGCGTTGCCTGTGTAGCCTGAATGTTGACTTTGGAAAGGTATTCCACCTGTCCCGTTTTGACCCGGCTGTTTTGGCGAACGACTTCACCGGGGAGGCGGAGGTCTTGTTGGGCTGAGGAGATTTTAAAAGAGAAAAGCAGCAGGAATAATAGAATTGGTTTTTTCATATCAAAAAAATAAATTAATATTGAAAAAATCTGGCAAGCTTTTGGACATACGAACGGTATTCTGGTACGAGTGGGTGCGAATCGGAAAAGTTGTTGAGCCTGGCTAAGGCATCATTCAGTAAGTTCAAACCTGTTTGCTTTAAGGATGCGTCAAATGTTTTGTCTAAGAGTCTTTTGTATAAAATACAGATGTTAATCTCTATCTGAACAACATCAAGATCGTATGCTTGAGGATTTACCTTTGCTAACTCCATATAAATTAAACCTGATTCTTCATAATTCTGCTTTGCCTCTGAGGGGTACCCATTATCGCTCAATAAAGCGCCTAAATTGTTTAATGACAGTGCTAAATCTGGCTTGTAAGCGCTTATTCCTTTGCCTATCAACTCTCTGTAAATCTGAATACCTTCCTGGTAAGCCCTGTTGGATTCATAAATGTCTTTATGCTCTGCCAGTAAAACGCCTAAATTATTCAGCGTTTCAGCAACGAGTGGTAAATAAGTTTCCGGGCTGGTCTTGGCTAATTGTTTGCGTATTTTAATAACTTCCTCGAAGGCCTGTTTTGCTCCTGGAAAATTATTTTTTTTATGTTGTACTCCTCCTAACCTGGTTAATGTGGTAGCAACTTCCGCAAGATATGCCCCTTGATTATTTGCTGCCAGATTTCTATATATCTGTAAAGACTCTTCCAACGCCTGTTCTGCAGGATTTAAGCTATTCAGTGTCATCCAGATTAAACCTAAGTTTCTCAATGAGTGGGCAACGTCATCCTGATATCCGTCGGGATTCTTTAGCGCTAACTTTCTGTTGATTTGCAAGGCTTCTTCATGTACGTTCCTGGCTCCGATAAAATCCTGGTTTTTCTCCATTAAAACACCCATATTGTCCAAAGTCATGGCCACATCTTTTTGATATTGAGCCGGATTCTTCTCTGCTAATTTTCTTCTTGTCAATAAAGCTTCACCGTACAATTGATAGGCATAATTTAAATTATTCATAATGCTGTGCAAAGTGCCCAGATTGTCGAGAATCATGGCGAAATCTGGTAGATAAGCGTCAGGATTTTTTTTCGTTAGATCCCTATAAATCTGAAGTGTTTCTTCATAAGTACTTTTAGCTTCTGACAGGCTATTAGTAGTTCTTAATAAACTTCCATAGTTATTCAAAGTAGAAGCTAACTCCGGTAAATACGTTTTGTCTTTAAAAGCCAATTTCTTCTGGATAACTAACGCCTCTTTATAAGATTTTTGAGCGCCATAAAAATCTCCATCAAGAGCCAACAATATGGCCAAATTATTCAGGAGTATGGCAACTTGTGAAATAAAAGCATCAGAGTTTTGATCTGCCAGCTTCCTGGCTATCAGCAAACCTTCCTCAAAAGATTTCTTAGCACCATTGGAATCACCATCATCTTTTTGCAGATTACCTAAAATGCACAACGTTTTAGATATATTAAAAGGAAATATATCCTCACGCTCTTTTTGCATGAGGTTTTTGAAAATCTGCAATGCCTCTTCAACAGATTTTTTGGCGCCTTGTGCCTCTTCGCCATTTCCTAATAAAATAGCCATGTTACTTAGTACGACGGCTCTTTGTAACTGGCTCTTTGTTTTTTGAAGGATATTTTCATAGTACTGTCTGGTTTTACTAAACTTATTTTGCTCATGCGAATAAACAGCCGCTTCAAAAACCACCTCCAAATCTGTTTCATCTCCTTTCACTGCCAGATCATAATAATCCTCAGCTTTTTTCCAGCTCCCATTTAACTTGGCTACCCGTGCCCCAAACAAAGCGTTTTGTATGGTCTGCCGCAAGTTTTCCTGCCCTTTGGCTATTTTGGACTGGCCTTCTTTGGTCAGGTTGTCGGCGGCAGACAGGTTAGATTGTATGTTGAGCAGGTTCTTGTCAATCAGGTCGTATTTCAGCAGTTCAAGCACGCGTTCAAATTCGCCTTTTTTGAAAGCAGCATCCGCTTGCAGATAGAGTTGGTCGGCGTCGTCTAAGTTAATGGCGGCAAACTTTTCAGCGACCTGCCGTGCTCTTTCTAAGGCTTTGCTCCATTCTTTTTCCAAGGCATAGATTGCCTCGTTTTTAGTCTTGACTTCCAGCTTGAAGTCTTCATTTACTTTGGCAATGAGGGCATTCAAATCTGCATTCGCCTGTTCCAGCCGACTGATACGCAGTTTAAAGCGTTTGACAATGGATTCCTCTGCAATGCCATAATAGAGTAGTTGATTTTCTAGCAACTCGTCAACAGGACACATGATGATGCGCAGCTTGCTCAGTCGGCCAATAACTGCGGCACGTTCGAGGTCAGTTTTGTTGACCACTTCCATGTGGTTTTTCGTGGCAAATATTCTGGTGACGTTGTAAACTGGTTTATCGTCAAACACCAGGGTGAATTGTCCTTTTGCATCGCTAAATCTTGGCGTGGCCTGTGTAGCCTGAATGTTGACATTGGAAAGGTATTCCACCTGCCCGGTTTTGACCCGGCTGTTTTGGCGAACGACTTCACCGGGAAGGTTCAGGTCTTGCTGGGCATGGAGGAGATTAAGGGTAAGAAAGTAAATAAACAAAATGGAAATGGCTTTCATTTTTGTTCTTGATTTTGGATAAAAAATTTTAGGATGAATTGAATTCTATCTTTCTGCTTTTATATTTTAATTTTTTTTTGTATAAAACTTAAAATTCAATTAATAGTATTATTTATTCAGCAAAAACTGGCGGGCCTTCGCTATATCAGGATGCACAATGCCTGCTTCTTTAAGGGCCTCCAAACCTTTGAGAAAAGTATCTTTATAAGTGCCCTCTCCATACGGTTTGTCTTTTAGGGCAGTGTAAATCTGCCTGGCTTCCACCCACTTGCCCTGGTAGAGCAAGGCTATGGCGAGGTTAGCGTGTATCCACTCTTCGCCGGGATCTTTTTTGATTCCAGTGAGGGCAGATTGCTCGGCGGCAGCAAATTGTTGATCGAACAACTGATACCAGGCCAAAAAGCCATAACGGGAAGCAATCAGCTTATTTGTCACCTGCTCTTTACCAGGGGGCACAATGCTTTCGACCTCAAGCAGCATGCTTATGATCTCCTTTTGTCGTAGTATCATTTGGCGCGGGTCTTTTTCTTCATTATTTAGTTTTTCCAATTCATCTACGCGATTCAATTTTTGACTTAACGGAGATGCCGTTTTATCAAAAGCCTGAAAAAAATCGATGAGCTGCTGGATATTGGGTCGATATTGCTGCACCAAGGGGTGTGTCTCCAGGAACATGGACAATCGCCGATTCGCATCCTGCATCAAATCTAATCCTGCTTTTTTCAGGGACATATCTCCGGTAGTTTTTAGAAGCTGCTTATAAAAAAGCCCGATATTGATGTCCATCATCACCACCTCCAAATTATAGGCTTGAGGATTTTGGGCGGCTAATTGCCTTCTGATTTGCAATGCTTCTTCATAGGCTTGCTTTGCCTCGATCATCTCATCCTTGTTCTTTAACAATATGCCCAAATTGTTCAGGGTACTGGCCAAACCTGGCAGGTATGCATGAGGGTTTTTGGTCGCTAATTGCCGGTAAATCTCCAACGCTTCTTCATAAGCCTTTTGCGCGCCCACTACCTCCTTATAGGCATATAATAATAACACCCCCAAATTGTTCAGGGTATTAGCCACATGGGGCAGATAGGCATCGGGGTTTTTGCCAGCTAATTGCCTTCTGATTTGCAAAGCCTCTTCATAGGCTTGCTTCGCCCCAACTATCTCATTATTGGCGTCTAATAAAGCGCCCAAATTGTTCAGGGCCATCGCCACATGAGGCTCATATACATCGGGGTTTTCAGCGGCTAACCGCCGGCTAATCAGCAAGGCTTCTTCAAAGGCTTGCTTGGCGTCCATCATTTTTTTGCTGGCCGATAACAATACACCTAAATTGATTAGGATCGGTACTACATCGGGCAAATAAACACTGGGGTTTTTAGCGGCTAACTGGCTTATGATATGCAAAGCTTCTTCAAAAGCTTTTTTCGCTTCGATCATCATGTTGTTGTCCTTCAGCAATATCCCCAAATTGTTAAAAATAGCGCTTTTGCCATAGGGTTGTACCGGTTGTTCCAGCGCCTGGTCATAATATTGCCTTGCTTTTGCAAACTGGTTTTGTTTTTGTAAAAAAACAGCTGCCTCAAAAACCACCTTTAAATCCGTTTCATCCCCCTTGACTGCCAGATCATAATAATCCTCAGCTTTTTTCCAACTCCCATTTAATTTAGCTACCCGTGCCCCAAACAAAGCGTTTTGTATGGTCTGCCGTAAGTTTTCCTGCCCTTTGGCTATTTTGTGTTGTCCTTCTTTGGTCAGAGTGTCGGCGGCAGAGAGATTGGATTGTATATTGCGTAGATTCTTCTCAATCAGGTCGTATTTCAGTAATTCAAGCACTTGGTCAAAATCGCCTTTTTTGAAAGCGGCATCCGCTTGCAGGTAGAGTTGATCGGCGTCGTCGAGGTTTATGGCGGCGAACTTTTCGGCGATCTCCAGTGCTGCTTCCAGGGCTTTGCCCCATTCTTTCTCCAAGGCATAAATAGCCTCTTTTTTGGTCTTGACTTCTAGATGGAAATCTTTATTGACGCTGGCAATGAGCGCGTCCAAATCCGCATTTGCTTGTTCCAGCCGACTGATACGCAGTTTAAAGCGTTTGACAATGGATTCCTCTGCAATGCAATAATAGCGCAGTTGGTTTTCCAGCAACTCGTCCGCAGGACACATGATGATGCGTAGCTTGCTCAATCGGCCAATGACTGCGGCACGTTCGAGGTCAGTTTTGTTCACCACTTCCATGTGGTTTTTCGTGGCAAATATTCTGGTGACGTTGTAAACTGGTTTATCGGCAAACACCAGGGTGAATTGTCCTTTTGCATCGCTAAATCTTGGCGTGGCCTGTGTAGCCTGAATGTTGACATTGGAAAGGTATTCCACCTGCCCGGTTTTGACCCGGCTATTTTGGCGAACGACTTCACCGGGGAGGCGGAGGTCTTGTTGGGCATGGAGGAGATTAAGTGTAAGAAGGTAAATAAACAAAATGGAAATGGCTTTCATTTTTGTTCTTGATTTTGAATAAGGAAATTTTAGTATGAATCAAATGATATACTTTCTTCTATTGCTTTATGTTTTAATGTTTGGTTTTTCCTGCAATGAGCTTCAATTGACCGTATGTTATTTGTGCAATAAAAATTGACGAGCCTTCACCGTATCAGGATGCGTAATACCCGCTTCTTCAAGGGTCTCTAAATCTTTAAGGAAAGTATCTTTATAATTGCCTTCCTCATACGGTTTGTCTTTCAGGGCAGCATAAATCAGCTTTGCTTCCTCCCATTTACCCTGGTAGAGCAAGGCAAGTACAAGGTGGGCATTGATCCACTCTTCATTGGGGTCTTTTTGCAGGCCA
Organism: Saprospiraceae bacterium; assembly: GCA_046153985.1. Lineage (GTDB taxonomy): Bacteria > Bacteroidota > Bacteroidia > Chitinophagales > Saprospiraceae > JABWAJ01. Next base: position 6,312 of record JBJXFD010000163.1, on the reverse strand, counting down.
GAGCGGGAGGACTGTTCGGCTTCGGGAAACTGTTTGTTGAACAACTGATACCAGGCCAGACGGCCATAGGTTATAGCAACCATTTGATCCATTTCCGGATTGCTCGTTATGTTTTTTTCAATCTCCAGTAGTAGATGCAGGATTTCCCACTGCCGAATTACTTTTTGCCGCGGATCCTTTTCGCTTTCATTTAAGTCTTCTAAGGATTTTATTTGCTTCAATTGATGATTTAATTGAAAGGTAGTCTCATCAAAATCCTCAAAAGAAGACGAAAGGCGGACTAAGTAAGGCCGGTATTTCCGTACACGTGGATCGGTCTCCTGGAAAATGCTTAGCCGCGTGAAGGCATCCTTCATTAAGTCTAATCCTTCTTTTTTGAGCGATATATCACCAGTAGCTTGTAACAATTGCTCATAAAATAAGCCGATGTTTATATCGATTATAACTACATCTAAATTAAAGTCCTTCGGGTTTTTATCCGCTAATTTCCTCCTGATCTGCAAAGATTCCTCAAAGGCGGTCTTTGCTTCCGGTAGGTCGTTGTTGGTTCTTAGCAAATTGCCTAGATTGCTCAAAATAGAAGCCATGTATGACAGGTGCGCCTCCGGATTTTTCTCTGCTAATTTTCTGTAAATCTGCAAAGCTTCTTCGTAGACTGTCTTTGCTTCCAATAGCTCATTTTCATCCTTTAACAACACGCCCAAGTTGTTCAACGTAGTAGCCAAATGAGGCCAGCATACCTCCGCGTTTTTCTCCGTTAATTGTCGTATGATCTGTAAGGTTTCTTCGTAGGCTGCCTTTGCCTCCCATAGCTCGTTGTTTTCACTTAACAATACACCCAAACTGTTTAAGGTAAGTACTACATAAGGTAGAAAGGCCTCCGGGTTATTCTTAGCTAATTGTCTTCTAATCTGCAATGCTTCTTCGAAAGCTATCTTTGCTTCCAATTCATTATCCCTCCTTAACCACTCGCCTAAATTGTTTAAGATAGTAGCGACATCAGGAAGGAAAGCCTCCGGGTTTTTGTCCGCTAATTGCCTGTAAATCTGCAAGGCTTCTTCATAGACTGTCTTTGCCTTCAACAACTCGTTGTCGGCCTTTAGCAAGCTGCCTAAGTTATTCAAGGTAATAGCTACATCGGGTAGATATGCCTCCGGGCTTTTCTCCGCTAATCGCCTTCTGATCTGTAAGGCTTCTTCCAGGACTGGCTTCGCATCCAACAGCTCTTTGTTGTCCTTTAACAAGACGCCCAAATTGTTTAAGGTAGCAGCCACATTTGTCAAAAACGCATCAGGGTTTTTCTCCGCTAATTTCCTACTGATCTGCAGGGCTTCTTTATAGGCTTCTTTTGCCTGCGTCATTTCATCGTTGTGGCTTAGCAACGCGCCTAAATTATTTAACGTAGCAGACACATCGGACAAAAAAGCATCGGGATTTTTCTCTGCTAATTCCCTCCTGATCTGCAAGGCTTCTTTATAAGCTTCTTTTGCCTGTGTCGTTTCTAGCAACTGACCCAAATTGTTCAAGGTAGTAGCCACATCTTGCAAATACGCATCAGGGTTTTTCTGTGCTAATCTCTTGCAAATCTGTAGGGCTTCTTCAAAGACTGCCTTTGCCTCCAATAGCTCTTTATTATCTATTAACAACAACCCTAAATTGTTTAACGTAGCAGACACATCGGACAAAAAAGCATCGGGATTTTTCTCTGCTAATTTCCTCCTGATCTGCAAGGCTTCTTCGTAAGCTATCTTTGCTTCCCATAGTTCTTCGTTAACACTTAGCAAATTGCCCAAATTGTTCAAGGTGGCAGCCATATCTTGCAAATACGCATCAGGGTTTTTCTGTACTAATTCCCTCCCGATCTGTAAGGCTTCTTCATACGCTTCTTTTGCCTGCAACAGCTCATTGTTGTCACTTAGTAAACTCCCTAAATTGGATAAGGTATTAGCCACATCGGGCAGGTATGCATCAGGTTTTTTCTCTGCTAATTTCCTACTTATCTGCAAGGCTTCTTCATAGGCTTCTTTTGCCTGCGACAGTTCATTGTTGTCACTTAGTAAATTTCCAAAATTGGTTAAGATTGATGCTAAATCTGAAAGGTATGCATCGGGATTTTCTTCAGCTAATAGCCTTCTTATCTGTAAAGCTGATTCATAGACCATTTTTGCCTGCGACAATTCATTGTTAGTATGTAACAAAACGCCCAAATTGTTCAAAGTGCCAGGTACATTCGGCATAAAGACCTCCGGGTTTTTCTCCGATAATTGACTTTTGATGTACAAAGATTCCTTAAACACTGTCTTAGCCTCCAGTAACTCGTTGTTAGCATATAATAAAGTGCCTAAATTGTTCAGCACAATCGTCCTTTGCCCTGCTTCTTTTGCTTGGTTTAGTGCATTTTTATAGTATTGTATTGCTTTATTAATTTGATTTTGATTCTGTAAATAAACAGCAGCTTCTAAAACTACCTCCAAATCCATTTCATCTCCCTTCACCGCCAGGTCATAATAATCCTCCGCTTTTCCCCAACTTCCATTCAACTTGGCCACCCGTGCACCAAACAAGGCATTTTGTATAGTCTGCCGTAAGTTTTCCTGTCCTTGCGCTATTTTGGATTGCCCTTCTTTGGTCAGGGTGTCGGTGGCAGACAGATTGGATTGTATGTTGAGCAGGTTCTTCTCAATCAGGTCATATTTTAGTAGTTCAAGCACACGTTCAAATTCGCCTCTTTTGAAAGCAGTATCCGCTTGCAGATAGAGTTGGTCGGCGTCGTCTAAATTGATGGCGGCGAACTTTTCGGACACTTCCTGCGCTGCTTCTAAGGCTTTGCTCCATTCTTTTTCTAAGGCATAGATGGCCTCGTTTTTAGTCTTGACTTCCAGCTTGAAGTCTTCATTGACTTTGGCAATAAGGGCATTCAAATCTGCATTCGCCTGTTCCAGCCGACTGATACGCAGTTTAAAGCGTTTGACAATGGATTCCTCTGCAATGCCATAATAGAGTAGTTGATTTTCCAGCAACTCTTCAGCAGAACACATGATGATGCGCAGTTTGCTCAGTCGGCCAATAACTGCGGCACGTTCGAGGTCAGTTTTGTTCACCACTTCCATGTGGTTTTTTGCGGCGAATATTCTGGTGACATTGTAGGCGGGTTTATCGGCGAAAACCAGGGTGAATTGTCCTTTTACATCGCTAAAAGTTGGCGTGGCCTGTGTAGCCTGAATGTTGACATTGGAAAGGTATTCCACCTGTCCGGTTTTGACCCGGCTGTTTTGGCGAACGACCTCGCCGGGGAGGCGGAGGTCTTGTTGGGCTGAGGTATCAAAACATAAAAAAAGTGTCAGGATAATGGCTGCTAATTTTTTCATTTCTTGCTAATTTTAAAGCTATTCAATCAGGTTCTTTAATCGCATATAGATCAATTCTACCCGTTCTTCTTCTAAGAATTGCCAATCTGTTCTTAAGTGTAGGGTATGAAAAAATGATGCCGCATAACGTTCTGAAGGAATTGTTTCGAGGCATTGAACAGCTTTTTCAAGGTTATTTAAATACAAAGCAGGATCTTTTGAATAATCTGCTAAAAATTGGGCATAGAGATATCGTGTTTGGATATTGCAAGGCGTGGCCGACAGACTTTGCTCATAATATTGCTGAGCCTTACTCAGGGCATTAATTTGGGTGGCTGCATCGGCTGCAAGCCAACTACCTTTTGTAAATTGCTCCAGCATCTGGAGATTATACTTTTTCACAGAATCAGCATAAGCAATTAAATCAGTGCCTTGCGTGATCATTCTTTTTGCTGCCTCCATGTTTTTTTCGAGCAGTTGCAAATCCAGAATCTGAAAGACATCTTCTATGCGCTTTTCCATATAGGCATTGTAAGCAGCAATGTAAAGTGAATCGGCATCATCCAAATTGATCTCGGCAAAGCGTTCACTGAAAGAGCGAACTTGCGCCAAAGCCTCGGCTTTATCTTTTTCCAGATAATACAGGATGGATGCTTTTTCAGTCAATAATACGCCATGTCGCTGGCGTAGCTCTGCAATCATGGCATCTTTTTCTTTGCTGTTTTTATCCAGCAACGCAATCTTCTTTTTATAACTATCTGTAATGGCTTCAACGCCAATGTTGTAGTATTTGACCTGATTATTTGCCAATTCTCCAGCTTTGCACATGACAATTTTTAGGGGCTCGTAGCGGCCTAATACAGCGGCATTTTCCAACTCCTTTTGATTCACCACTTCATAGCCTTGTTTTGATGCAATGACTCTGACGTTGCTTCCACCACGATAGTCTGCAAAAACCAGCATAAAAGCTCCATTTGAATCGCTTCGCGTTGGGGTAGTGGACGGTATGGAGCGAATGCTGACCTGTCCGAGATAGGCTACTTTGCCTGTTTTATATTTGCTGTTTTGCTCTACTACAATACCGGGCAACTTGAGGTCTTGCTGAGCAAAGAGGGGGGTTAGAGCCAGCAAGCAAAATGCGAGTGGGGTAATGACTTTCATTATTTTATTAATTTTATTAATGAAATTAGTATTTCCTCTTGTGTATGTACTGGAATACTATCTGATTCATTAATTTCATAGCCTTTTTTATAAAAACTTACTCTTTGGAACTTGCGTTGCTTATTTTCAGGAATCATCAATTCAAACCAGCCGTATTGATCAGTGTAAGTTGCGACATTTTCTATGCTCACCCGTACTGAGTCCAGCCATTGTTCAGTGTTAAAATCCATTACTTTACCAAAGATACGGTTGGTACCCTGCAAAGCCACTTCCACATAAAGAGCGGCATTGGGTTCGAGTAGATACAGGCTGTCAGGATATGTAGCGCGATAAGGCTGCGGGTGTTCGATGCGGATGGGAACTTTTTGTCCCTTGAAGCCCGGTGGAATTTCTTTGAAAGTAGCCTCCCCCTTTTCATTGATGCTGCAAGGCATTTCATTGGTGCGTAGCCCAAGCATGACCTGTCCCTGATCCTTAAGGATGCGGTCATCTTTACCTTTTTTTCCGTGCACAAATATGGTTACCGAAAAGGAATCAGGTGCAGCATTTTCTGAAGAATAATTCTTAACAGTCTGGCAGAATACTACCCAAATGCTTACGATTATGATGACAGCGCCAACGATATATTTTCGCCAGTTTCTGCTTGATTTTTCGATCACAGGTAGCAACAAATCGGCATCCAGGCTGTCCAATAATTCAAGAATCCGGTTGTTGATCCGATTTCTTTCCGTATTTTCTTGCTCAATGCTTAGAATCCCTTTGATGCGATCGCTTTTAAGATTTTCATACGCTGCCTTGATTTGCTGCACTGTGCTTTTGACTTTTGGCGGCAATTCTAGTGAAAGGAATTTCTCAAGAGCTTCGGCAGTCTTGCCTTTGGCAACTAAATCTGATAGGATGTTTTTATGCGTTTCTGTCATTTTTATCTGATTAGCTATTTTTTATCTGCTTTTCATAAGCATACAGTATTCCCTAGTCGTTCGATTTAAAACCATCTCCCCTTAGCTCCTATTAACAAGTTCTTTCTGTGTAATTCGAATTACAAACCTATGTACTTTAATCTTCTAGGCTATCAGAGTACTAGTAAACAATCAATCCATCGTAGTGACATCAATTTCAACTTGTTATAAAGATCCACTATCAAGCCTTCCGTTATAGTCTTTTGAAAATTGGCGTAAAAATATCCTCATTTTGTTCTATGGGTTCTGCAACGGCTACTGAAGGAGGTTTTAGCTTCCCTAAACGCAGAGCCAGACAAAGATAACACATATTCATTTCTTTGCTTGGAATCCATCGAATAAATTGTCTGGGTGCAGTCAACTATATGTAAATATTTATGTATCAAGCGACAACATCAGAGACTTATAAGTAATTGACACCCCGAATACATATGGCAGTATGTATGTTAGAATCAAGATTTGTACATAACTCTAAAAATTTCAATTCACACAGATGGAAGAGCGGGTAAAGCCCGGCAGTACAGAATATGTGAGGTAGAGCCTCGGCGGGAACAAAAAAGTCTGCTATCCCAAAAACCAAGTAACCAAATTAGTGAAATATTTGTGAAATCCGGAAAAGACGAGGCAGTACGAAAAAAATTCTTGCTGAAAGGCAGGCTGCTAACTTAAAACCTGTGGTCGCCCATAGGCATGAACGACCACAAATGAACACTAAAATGTGATCCCGCTGGGATTCGAACCCAGGACACCTTGATTAAAAGTCAAGTGCTCTACCAGCTGAGCTACGAGATCGGTTTGTTTTTAAGGAATTTGACCCCCTTTTTGCAAAAGCGATGCAAATATAG
>JBJXFD010000158.1:0-18647 GCA_046153985.1 Saprospiraceae bacterium | reverse complement strand
CGAAATGGCCGGATGCCATCGAAGGCGTCCTGGATGCCTATATGGGACAACCGCAGGAAAAATTTGAGCACCAGGGCAAAAGCTGGACTGCGAAAGATTTTGCCAACAACCTGGGCCTCAATCCGGATGATTACGTCAGCCTGACCTCGTTTACGCACCATCCTTTTTACGAAGCCTGCATCGTGGAAGTGCCGGACAATTATTCCAATGGCTCATACTACAACCTCCCGCTCGACGAATTTCAGGCCGTGGTGGATTATGCGCTCGCCAATGGCCACACGGTAGCCTGGGATGGCGATACGACCGAAAAAAGCTTCAGCGGCAAAGAGGGCATAGCGGTCATCCCGGCAGAAGCTGGTCGGAGCGATTTGTATTCAAAGCCCGGAGCGGAAACCAAAGTTGATCAGGCGCTGCGCCAGCAAGCCTTCGAAAGCTATGCCACCACCGACGACCACCTGATGCACCTGGTAGGCACGGCCAAAGATCAAAACGGCACGGTGTATTACCTGACCAAAAACTCCTGGGGAGAAATCAGCCAATACAAAGGCTTTCTGCACTTGTCATCGAGTTATTTCCGGCTGAAAACGGTGGGCATCATGGTGCATAAAAGTGCTATTCCCAAGGCCATTGCGCAAAAGATTAAGTGGTAATTGATGGGCTGTAATACGTTAGTATCCGTGTCTCTTTTTGTAAGGCGGGTTTCTGGATTTTGTCTGTTTGCAAGCTTGCTTGTATTATTCGTTTCATGTTCCGGAACAGCTCCTGACAACAGCAATAATGTTGTTCTACTCCAGGATGAATTGCCCGGTAAGTGGCGCGCCGTAGGCATTACTATCCACATCACCGATAGCCTTGCCGCCGCACAAACCCTTCAAATTGACGAAGCCTCCCTGCACGAAAAACCCATCCTCTGGGAATTTGAAGCAGGCAACCGATACCGCACGACTTCCGGAGCGGAGGGAACACAATCGCGCGGCATCTGGAATGCATTCAGCGACACCCTGATGATGGTCGAACCGAGGGCGACGTACCAATACTTAGTCAATTTCATAGAAAAAGAAGCCATTTTTCGAGCTACGTTGGACTGGGATGGGGATGGGGAGGAGGATGATAACTATGTGGGTCGGTTTAGGAAGGAATAAACGGTTTCAAAATTAACAAACCTAACCCCCACTTCACAAAAACTTAGCTTATCCATAATCTGCATCATTGGGCTGCCGAAAGCCCCCGCTCTAACTTTGCCTGAATTACTAAAACCAGGCAAAGATGAGCGCAATCAACCATTTACGCGATTGGACTTTTCGGAAAATCCACGGCAACAACCTCGTTTACAATACTTGCTGGGAAGACCCCCGCTGTGATCGGGAACTGTTGGAACTGAATTCCGACAGCGAGGTCGTCATGATCACCAGCGCCGGATGCAACGCGCTGGATTACCTGTTGGACAATCCGGCAAAAATCAATTGTGTGGATATGAATCCGCGTCAGAATGCGCTGTTGGAGCTCAAATTGGCCACTTTTGAACGCGCGGATTTTGAAGACCTTTTCAAACTTTTTGGAAAAGGGGTGCATCTGGAGGCGGAAACCTTGTACTTCACCCAATTGCGGGAAGCAATGCCGTATTTTGCCCGCCAATACTGGGACAGGAGCCTTCACTTTTTTGAAGGCAAAGGCCTCCGGAAATCGTTTTATCACCACAGCACTTCCGGGGCCTTAGCCTGGATGGCCAGTCAATACCTGAAAGCACAACGAAAACTGCACCGCCAGATCCGACAGTTGTTTGAAGCAGACTCTTTGGATCGGCAAACCGATTTATATTATCAAATTGAAAAACGCATCCTGAACAACCTGATGGAGTGGGCGCTCAACCGCCATTTCGTGATGTGCCTCGTGGGCGTGCCGCGCAGCCAGCAGTTGTTGTTTGTAGAAAAATACGACCGGGGAACTGCCGGGTTTGTCCAGGAATGCCTGCGCAGGGTATTTACGGAGCAGCCGGTCAGCGATAACTATTTCTGGAGACTCTACTTCGACGGGCACTATGCCGAGGAATGCTGCCCTTCCTATCTCCAGCGCGGCAATTTCGAAACCATTCGCCGGCAAACGCGCAACATCGAAACCCACACGACCACCATCAGCCGGTTTTTGCAACAGCATCCTGGCCAATATTCACATTTTGTTCTGCTGGATCACCAGGACTGGCTTGCCGCCAATGACCACGCCGCCTTAGAAGAAGAGTGGCGGCTCATTTTGGCCAACAGCAAACCCGGCGCCCGTATCCTGTTGCGCTCGGCTGCCGAAGAAGTGACCTTTTTTCCCGATTTTGTGCGGGACTCAGTGGTTTTTGAAAAAGAAAAAACACAGGAAACACATCGTCGCGACCGCGTGGGTACTTATGCCAGCGTATACCTGGGAATTGTTAATTAGTTTGGAGTTTGAAAATGGATATTTCACAAACAACACCCGCAGCCGAACAGGCCCAAACCATGCAGCGCTATTATCGCCTGCAATCGAAAATTTACGACGCCACCCGCTGGACATTTTTGTTTGGCCGCAAGCGCATCATCCGCGAATTGCCGGTTTTGGAACAAAAAGCAGCGCTTGAAGTGCTGGAAGTCGGCTGCGGAACGGGCTACAACCTGAAGCGTTTGGCGCTGCAGTTCCCAAATGCCCGACTAACCGGCATGGATGTTTCAGCCGATATGCTGGAACTTTCGGCTAAGCGAACCGCGCAGTGGGCCGACCGGATTACTTTGCTGGAACAGCCTTACGGTGAAGAAAACATTTCGTTTCAAGGCAAGTTCGACCTCATCTTGTTTTCTTATTCCCTTACGATGATCAACCCCCAGTGGGCCGCGCTCATCGCTCAGGCAGAACAAGATCTGAAACCCGGCGGCGTCATTGCAGTGGTGGATTTTTTTGATTCGCCTTTCCCATGGTTTAAGCGCCACATGGCTAAAAACCACGTGCGTATGGAAGGACATTTGCTGCCGGTGCTGGAAAGCCTGTTTTTGCCCGCGAAAGTCGAGATTCACAAAGCTTATGCAGGGGTCTGGCAGTATTTGGTCTTTATTGGCAGGGTAGGGTAGGGTCAAAGGGCAAATTGGCAAGATGCAAGTTGGCAAATTTGCATCTTGCCCCTTGCAAATTTGCCTTTTGCCAATTTGCATCTTGCCCTTTCCTCACCCCTTCCCTTCCGAAGGAGCCGGAACATTTGCCGCCGACTTTTTCTTCGGGCGCTTAATCAGCGGTTGGTTGACAATTTGTTCATACAACTCGTCCGTACTCAACTTATTCGATAACAATTCCTCAAATCCGGATTCTGGTTCTTTTGAAGATTTGACATGTAATTTTGGATTGACATGGGCATATTCCGACTCATCGTAATGGTAAATCGTCCAACGATCCCAGCGGTACTCCAACGCTGTCAGGTTTTCGACCCAATCCCCCGAATTCAGGTAGGTAACAACCTGATCTTTTACGGGCACCTCCCGCATTTGGGGGCGGTGAATATGACCGCAAATGACATAGTCGTAGCCTTGTTCCGCTGCCAGCGAAATGGCCGTCTCTTCAAAATCACTGATGAATTTAATGGCTTCTTTCATGCGGTTTTTTACCTTGCCGGCAAACGACATTTGGGGTTTGCCCAACGCAACGCGTATTTTGTTGACGAAGCGGTTGATCAGGATAAGCCAGTCGTAGCCCTTGCCGCCTAACTTGGCAATGAAAGGGGAATATTTGATGAAAACATCGAAAATGTCTCCATGGAAAATCCAGTACTTTTTGTCTTTCAGGTGGAGGGTGAGCTTGTCGCGGAGGTGAATATTGCCCGAAGAAAAATCGCTGTAACGCCGGAGCGCGTCATCGTGGTTGCCAGTGATGTAATAAACCTTGGTACCCTTGGCTGCCATTTTCAGCACGCGCTGGATGACCATCATGTGCTCCTTGGGGAAATAACGCCGGTTGAATTGCCACATATCCACGAAATCGCCATTCAGGATCAGCGTTTCGACCTTTATGCTGTTCAGGTAATTCAGTAATTCCCGGGCATGGCAGCCGTAGGTTCCTAAATGGACATCGGAGAGTATAACAATATCAATTTCCCGCTTCATAACAATTGGTGCGACAGTGATTTAAATATTGCGCACAAGATCGTTCCTGATTGTAAATCAGGTGTAAAGCAAGGATTATAAAAGGGTTAATTAGTGTTTGTCTGTCTTTATAGTCCGATAGCTGCGTTATACTCGACCCCGAAAACAGTCATTTACGCGAGTAAACTCCCATTTTCGGGGTCTTCGTATGCCTTGCTCTCGAACTCTAAAGCTCAGACACGGCACTATAAAAGGACTAATTCAAATTTAATTCATGGTATCCTGAGGCGTCACCGTCCCTGTCGTATCGGGCCTGATCGTTGAACCGGGTTCCATCGCTACAAAAATCTTGGGAAAAAACATTCCCTGGGCTTTGTCTGAGCCCAGCATGAATTTTCCCGGCTCGATGGCAACAATCTTGTTTGGAGTATTCACAACATTTGGCAGCTCCATGATTAAAGTTGTCGGGTCGGTCAGGCTCCATTTACCAACCCTTGGTTCGCCTTGGATCGTGAGTGTGAGTGTGCCGTCTTTTTCAAACTCAAAAACGCCAGTTTCCATTCGCTTGAGCGCGCCCATGATGACGTCAAATTCGCCTTGCCCCAAGGTGAGCTTGTTCATACTGTCTCTCATGGCCTGTACATCCCAGCGCCAGGGATTTTTGGTCAGGATATCCGTGACTTCCTGTTTGGACGTGCCGTCATTGCCGCAAGCCCATAAATTAACCACTACGATAATGGATAAGAGTAAATACCTCATGGTGATGATTTTTTTTGCGGCGGCAAAGGTATGAAAAGTTACGTTAACTAATTAACGATCATCATGCGGTTTTTGCGGTATTCCCGCGGACTAACCCCCGTAATCTCCCGAAATTGTTTGTTGAAGTGCGACAGGTTGTTGAAACCGCTTTCGTAACTCACCCCGGCGATGCTGATGTGTTCGTCGAAAAGCAGGCGGCAGGCATGCGCGACCCGATATTCGTTGACGAACTGGGTGAAGGTCTTGGCTGTCAATCGTTTGAAATAGCGACAAAAAGCGGGCGTGGTCATGTTGATGCGCCGGGCCGCTTCGTCTAAGTTGACCTCGTCGCGGAAAAATGCTTCCACGTATTCGTAGATGGTTTTCATGCGGTCGTGGTCCTGGGCGTTCACCTCCAAGGCATAACCGCTGACATTCAGCAATTCGTATTCGTCGGATGTAGCCATCAGGTTCAAGGTGCGCAGCAAGGCCATAAGTCGCTCAAACCCGTTCAGCGGCATCATGTCTTCCAGCAGTCGCCCAATGAAGTGTTTAGTTTCACCCCGAAAGGTCAGTCCTTGTTTGGAGCGTTCGAACAATTGCTGAATGGCCTGCATTTCCGGGCGTTTTAAAAACTCGGCGCCCAAAAAATCCCCTTTCATCTGCACGACAATCTCCACGTGTTCTTCGTTCAGGCCTTGGGTGAAGCTGAAATGCGGCAGGTCGGGCCCCAAAAAAATAAGGTCGCCGTCTTCGTAATAAGAGATGTGATCGCCGATATGGCGTTTCCCTTTTCCATTGGAGATGAAAACGATTTCGTATTCCGGGTGGCAATGCCAGAACGGCTGGTTTTGGGTCTCGGTAAATCTGCGAAGGGTGAACGAACTCCCAAATATGGGTTCTATCTTTTCCAACGCTGCTTTGGAGTTGCTCATAGGAAGTCTTTTTAACGATATGACGTTATATTAACTCCGGAGTATCCAATTTTGTTCTGTTGGGTTAAAATAGTATTGGAAATGGTTAAAATAGAATCGGTTTTGGAATTTATTTTCACCACATAGTGCACAATAGGGGTTTTTACATAGTACACATAACACAGGGAAGCCGCCTGTGTGAACTATGTGAAAACAACTATGTGGTCTATGTGGTAAATATATACCATGTAATTTTTGACCCCTACATCTTATTCGCCCCCGTAAAAATCCGCTTCCAGTTAATGCCTTTCCCACCGCCTTCTTTGAGCGAGAACCAAATAAACAGCGGTTTGCCCACGATATGGTCTTCTGGAACAAAGCCCCAAACCCGCGCGTCTTCCGAGTTGTGGCGGTTGTCACCCATCATCCAGTAGTAGTCCATTTTGAAGGTATAGGAGGTGGCTTCGGCGCCGTTGATGAAAATTTTGCCGTTGGTTTCTTTCAGTTCGTTTCCTTCGTAGACACCAATGATCCGGCGATACAGGGAAATGTTCTGGGGCGAAATCTGCACAGTTACGCCTTTTTTGGGCACCCAGATCGGGCCGTAATCATCGCGCGACCAGGTCGCGAAATGCACAGGATCGTGCGGGAACAACTGGCCGGTAGATGGTGTAATCCGAACCAGCGAGTCTTTGGCAGCCTGAGCAGCTTCTTCGTCCGTCAGGTACATTTCAAAAACGCTGGCGCCTTGTTGCTGGATGATGTTGGCATTGTCAATGCCAAATGCCGTAAGCCGGGACGAATTCCCGCCGGGCAGGATGGTGATGGAATAACTTTTGCAAGGCGCCAATAAAATGGATGGATCCATTTTTTTGATGTTGTCAATCTGATCGCGGCCCAGCACAACCAACATGGAGTTGTTGTTGGGATCCCTGCGGAAAACGTCTTCCGGAGATATTCCCCAATCAGAAAAATTCCGTTCATTGATCGGGCCGCTTGGCGAACGCAGGTGGTGCAGGAACTGGATGTACCGCAAATCTTTGGCTGGTTCCCCATTGACATACAACTGTCGGTTGATGACCTGAAGGGAATCTCCCGGTTGCCCGACGCAGCGCTTGATGTAGTGGTCTTTTTTGTCCATTGGTCGCGTCACCAACGGCGCCTGGCCGCTGCGGATGGCTTCGTAGGAAGCCCGGTCCATCATGCCGCGCCGGAAATCGTGGATGCTCCAGGTTCGGTTCGGGAACACACAAACGCTGTCGCCTTCCGGATAATTGAATACCACGGGCTCGTTGCGGTCCACGCTTTCCAATGCTTTCAGCCGCATGTATGGCAGGCTGGGTTTTTCGAGATACGACTCGCCGCCAACCAGAGGAATGCGGTTGTGCAGCAAAGGAAGCATAGCAATGGTTTGTGGCATCCGGATGCCGTAATGGGCTTTGCTCACAAACAGAAAATCGCCGACCAAAAGCGAACCTTCCATCGAAGAAGTCGGAATTACATAAGCTTCGATGAGGAACATCCGGATGAACGTGGCGGCAAACACCGCAAAAACGATGGCCTCTGTCCATTCGCGGAAACCTGATTTTTTGTAAGGACTTTCCTTCGCCAATCTTTCAATTAACCGGTCGTTTTTCGCTTCTTTCGCAGCGTCTATTTTTGCCTGGTAAACGCGTTCTTTTTCGAGTGTCGGACCGTCGTAAGCTTCTTTTGCACTCAGGCCGAGGTAGAGGAAGTAGAGCGGCGAAAAAATAACCGCCAGCACACTCTGCCCAAACCCATAGTTTTTAAACGACCGGGCCATGTCCACGCACATTCCGGCGTAGATGAAAATGTTCACGACGGGGAACAGCAACCAAAGCGCAAAATGGCTTTTACGGCCAATCAATTCGCACCAAATGGCAAAATTCCAACCGGGAACCAGCGCTTTCCAGGCATCAACGTTGGCTTTTTTGAAAATGAAGTACAAACCAGCGCTCAACAGCAGGTAGGAAACGAGGAAAAAGACGAGCATATCTTTACAGGTTAAGTTTTTTGTTGTCTATTGGGAAACCGGGCAAATATAACCCAAATTATGGGTATGCAAGGTGGACTTTTCCGACGAACGGAAGAAAAAGCCTGATGTGGGAGAAAAACCTGTTGTGGTCGCTGGCTTTAGCCGGCAGACCCCAAAATCGGGCAAAGCCCGCAAGAATAGTACACGCGAGGCGGAGCCTACGCGCGAGCGGGCATAAAAAAAGCCTGATAGTTTTCTAACTACCAGGCTTTAAGTGCCGAAAGGGGGAGTCGAACCCCCACGCCCGTAAGGACACACGCCCCTGAAACGTGCGCGTCTACCAATTCCGCCATTTCGGCAAGCGATTGCAAATGTAAAAAAAACCTTAGTACCGAAGGTGGGACTCGAACCCACACATTCTTGCGAATACTGGATTTTGAATCCAGCGCGTCTACCATTCCGCCACTTCGGCTTGTACCGCCGAACGCTGTTCGGTGTGTACTTCAAAATTTCAAACATTTGCCCGCTTAGATCAGGGAATCATAACCCGCTTCCAGGCCAATTATCCTTTTGGGACGGCAAATTTAGATAAACTTTCTTTGATGCGCAACAAATATCTTTTTTTTAAGTGATAATCTTTCATCGTCTCGAATTCGCTGGCTTCGGCGCCCCCCAAAAACAATGATCCGGTCAGCTCAGCCTGCAAATCGCGTTCCAGTTCGGCCAATTGATCCAATAAAGCGGCGTAGCGTTCCGGGTCAAACTCAAACTCCAGTTCCATAGCGGCCTCATTGATGTCCATCATTTCCATCAAAAACTCCTGAGGCAGCACATTCGTTCCTTCTTCGCCAAGTTGACCTTTTAGTTCAAGCAGGTATTTCAGGCGGCTGTCAAAATTGGACAACGTGCGCCAGGCTTCGTTGTTGATCGTGGACAACTCCAGTATTTCTGCCTGCTTTTCCGGCGATTCTAAGGTATAAAAATCCGGGTGGAATTTTTTGCTGTATTCATAAAAACGGCGCTTCAGCGCTGCTTCATCCAAATTGATTGAAACCGGCAACCCAAAGAACTCGAAATAATTTATTTGTTGAGCCATGACTGAATTGCTCTGAAGATGTCCAATCCATTGGCATACACCACCAAACCCAAAACGAGAATCAAACCAATCGTAGTGGCCCATTCCATAAACTTATCGCTGAGTTTGCGACCGGTGATGGCCTCAATCAGCAAAAACATCACGTGGCCTCCATCGAGTGCCGGAATCGGCAACAGGTTCATAAAAGCAAGGATGAGGGACAAGATGGCAGTCATGGTCCAGAAACGCTGCCAAACCCATTCCGTGCCAAACATGGACCCAATAGAGCCAATGCCGCCCAGACTTTCCGAAACTTTGATTTCGCCTTTGAACATTTTGCCAAACGCTTTCAACTGGTCGTTCAGGAAACCCAAGCCTTTGGTAACACCAGCCGGCATAGCTTCTCCCAGTGTGTACGCCTGATTTTTTGCGCCGAGAATCAAACTGGCTGTGCGTGCGTAGGCGCCAATTTTTCCTTCTTCGGTAATCGTGATCGGAACCGATAAGGTATCGTTGCCGCGAAGGACAGACAAAGTAACTTCTTTGCCTTTGTATTGATCCCGAACCAGGCGTTGAAATTCGTGAAAATATTCCGTCGGGGCGCCGTTTACACCGACAATGCGGTCTTCCATCTTCAGGCCGGCTTTAGCGGCAGGACTATCATCCGCAGTGGCTTCAACAACGAATGGTACCCGTGCTCCAAACAACAACTTCCCTTTGTTTTCATAACTCGACAAAACAGAAGCATACCCTTCATCAACGGGTAAAAGGCGGGTTTCCGAACCGCGTTTTACCGTCAGGTTGCGCACATTATTGATGATGATTTCCCGGACAACTTCCCGGTCGCTCAGTTTGGTAAGCGGTTTTTCTCCAACTTTAAGCACCTGATCGCCATCTTGCAAGCCGAGGTCTTCTCCCAATTCGTCTACATAAATGCCGTAACGGGCGTTTTCAGCAGGGATATAATCTTCGCCCCAGACCCACAGTACCATCCCGTAAAGGAAAAAGCCGAGGATGAAGTTGACCGTGACGCCACCGAGCATAATAATCAGGCGTTGCCAGGCCGGCTTGGAGCGAAATTCCCAGGGTTCCGGGTCTTTTTTCATTTGCTCCTTATCCATACTTTCGTCTATCATACCCGATATTTTGACGTAACCCCCCAGCGGCAGCCAACCAATACCGTATTCAGTTTCTCCGATTTTTTTCTTGAGTAAAGCAAACTTGACATCAAAAAACAGGTAAAATTTTTCTACCCGTGTTTTGAAAAGCCTGGCAGGAATAAAATGCCCCAACTCGTGCAAAACCACCAACAACGACAAGCTCAGGATCAATTGGCCTGTAATAACAAGGATATCCATATTTTATAATTCAGATTAAGAACGGTAAAACGCTTGCCCCCGTCAATAGGTTGCGCGAATTGAGCGGCAAAGGTAAATCTATTTTTTGTTATTTAGTCTCTGTCCTAATTGTTGTGCGTCTGAGCTTTTAGCGTTCGAGAGCAAGGCACACGAACGCAGCTAGGGTGGCTGAGCGCAGCCAAAGCCTCGGACTATAAAAGCTCAGACATTATTCCGGGAAAATTGCCCACAATGCATCAACAGCAGGCCCTCCGCACTCGACCCGCTTTAGCTCCGGCGTCAGAAACTGGAAAGATTCCACCAAACTAAACGCAAACGGCGCTAAGCGGCAACGATAATTGTCAATGTAAATGACCCGCCCGCCGGTGTTGTCCGCCAGACAGGTATATTCTGTAAACGCCTCTGTATTGTTCAGGTTGGCGTCTAAAAAGGTAAGGATATGAATCGTTACGTTTTTTTGCGCAATCCGGGCGGCCCATTCGCAAATATCTAAGCCGCTTGCGCGGCAAACATTGGCGCCGTCGCTCACCAAAAAAATGGTTTTGTGCGTCGTTGCGCTATCCGAAAACAGGATCGGCGACGCTTCGAGGATGGTAAGCAAGGGCGTGGTGCCGTCGGGCACTAAAAATTCGAGCGCCGTTTGCAGATCCGGGCGGCTGATGCTTCCGGTGGGGTGCCACAACTTTGGCGTGGTGCCGCAATCGCCGCCAATGGTGCCAATCCCCATCGGCAGGCGGATCGGAATGCTGTCCAACAAGTCCAGCATGGTACTGCGCATGGTTTCAAAGCGGGTAACGCCCATGCAAATCACTTTTTCCATCACCATTGAGCCCGAAATATCGAGCATCAGCAGCAGTTCATCCGTTTCTGTCAACTTAGTCAGTTCCAGGATACTGCCGGGCATATTGGGGATGTAATCGCCTGCGGGTTCTTTAACCTCAGGCACCACATCACCCGTTCCGGCGGTAAGCCCCAGCGTGTCGGCCAGCATCCGGTAATTGTTGAGCGCGGCGGTATTGGCCGGGTTGTATTGTACGGCTTTTTCGAAATCGGCTGCCGCCCGTACCATGTCGCGTTTGCCCACGTGGTAATGCGGCGCTTGTTTTGCGCTGCGATGAGCGCCCATGCCCTGATTAAACAAGGTGGCGTAGCCCAGCGCATTGTGAAAAGTGCTCAATAACTTGCGATTGCCCAGCGTTTCCTGGAGCTCGATGCTTTTTTTGAAAGGAGCGATGGCGAGGTCATACCGTTTGCCATAACAGCGAATCACCCCCTCCACAAAATAGCGCATCACTTTTTTTTGCGTATACTCGCGGTCTTCCCGCTTGAGATTGTTGGTGCTTTTCTGCAAAATTTGCAGGGCTTCGGTCGGGTTGCCGTTTCGGCCCAGACAAGCTGACAGGGACAACGCAAAAGTGTAGTTGTCGGGTAAAATGGCATAAGCTTTTCGGAAATGGTCTTCGGCGCGGCCGTACTGGCCTTCCGCAAAATTGACCGTTCCCTTGAAATGGTGGCGGTAGGCAGCTTTGGCGCTGCCCCATGGATAAAAAGAAGCTGAAGCGCAAACAATCAAAAAAAGCAACAACAGACGCGCAATGGTGTTTAATACGTTCACTTAGGAAGACTTTAGATGGCAGATCCTGGCAATTCAATACAAGGCCTTGTTAGTGAGTTGATTCTGTTAATGTTCTGATGTCAGGTATCGGTTATCTACGAAAGAACCCGGTCAAAGGAACGAAAAAAACGCGCGGAGAGCATCCAAATTGCATGCTTATTCGTTATTCCATAATATTGCATGGCTTTTCAGCAATCCTAATTTTGTCAAAAGATGAGACGACTGTTTGTAGTTACCATTTTGTTCCTCAGTTTCCTCCTTCCGGTGCGGGCCGCTTATATCCTGCTGCCGATGGATGAAAAAACGCAAAAGGACCACCTCAAGGCCTATGGCATCACGTATTGGGTGCTGAGCAAAGGCCAGGAAGCCTGGTGGTTGCTCAACTACCGTGGTGGGAGTTTCGCGTTTCCACACACCAAAGAGTACGAACGGGAGTGCCTGACCCGGGGCGTGAGCTATGAAATCATTCCGGATGCGCAGTTCAACCGGATCCGCGACGAAATTTCCAACCCGGAAGCGAATATGGAAGCGGTGAAACTGGAAGTGGCGCCCAAAATTGCCGTATACACTCCCGATGAAGATGAAAAGGGGAATAAATTACAGCCCTGGGACGACGCAGTGACGCTGGTCTTAACTTACGCTGAGATTCCCTACGAGGTGGTTTACGACGCGGAGGTGGTGACCGATCAATTAGCAAAATACGACTGGCTGCACCTGCACCACGAAGATTTTACCGGCCAATACGGGCGCTTTTACCGCAATTACAACGGACAGCCCTGGTACCGGGAGCATGTGCGCAAGATGGAAGAACTGGCAAAAAGTCTGGGTTTCAATAAAGTATCCCAAATGAAATTGGCAGTTGCCAAAAAAATCAAAGAATACGTCGGTGGCGGCGGGTTTATGTTCGCCATGTGTTCTGCAACGGACACCTATGATATTGCCCTTGCAGCAGAAGGAATCGATATCTGTGCTCAGATGTACGACGGCGACCCTGCCGATCCGAGGGCGCAGGAAAAATTAGATTTCAGCAAAACGTTCGCATTCCAGAATTTTGAACTGGTCAAAAATCCACTGGAATACGAGCATTCATCCGTTGACCACAATGAAGGGCGCAACGTAATGCCGGAGCAGGATTATTTCACCCTATTCGATTTCTCAGCCAAATGGGATCCCGTTCCGACGATGCTCACCCAGAGTCATACCCGCACGGTGAAAGGGTTCATGGGCCAGTCTACTGCTTTCCGCAAACAAACCATCAAGCCGGAAGTGCTGGTGCTCGGTGAAAATAAACCGGCTTATGAGTCGCGTTACATCCACGGCACCTTTGGGATGGGATTCTGGACCTTCTACGGTGGTCACGACCCCGAAGATTATCGCCATTTTGTTCACGATCCACCCACTGATTTGAATTTGCATCCCAATTCACCCGGTTACCGGTTGATTTTGAATAATGTGCTGTTTCCCGCCGCCAAAAAGAAAAACCGGAAGACTTAAGTCTACCGTGCGCGTCAAGTTGTTGCGCGACGAACGAACGACGGAAGTGGAGGTCAGGTTGGATGCTGCGCAATGATCAATCCGGTCCTGCGTTATCAGTTGTAATGTCTACTGGCTGACTTTTTTTGTCGGCCTTGACGCCTTAACACGGCACATCATGGAAAAATAATGGAAAGATGCCTATATTTAGGCGGAGATAAACGAGGGTAACAACAATATTGCAACACATGACATTCGGCATCCCTGTCGTCAACACACAACAGCTATGAAAATACGGATACTTACAATTGGGTTCCTCCTGTTTTCCAGCGCCCCGGCAATGTGCCAGCATGCAGCGCAATATACCTTGTATACCTGGAATCCGTTGCATTGGAATCCGGCTTACGCAGGCTTAGACCACTCCCTCAGCGCTACGGTGCTGTTCCGCAAGCAGTGGACGAACCTCCAGGGCGCTCCGGTCAGCCAAAACCTGAATGTACACATGCCCTTGTATTACATAGGCGGAGGAGTGGGGCTGAATATAGAAAATGATGTGCTCGGCGCTGAACAAATGACGACTGCCGAACTGGCCTATAATTATCAACTCAACTTAGGCAGCAGCATTTTTTCGATCGGACTGGGCGGCGGAATTGTCCAGCGATCCTTAGACGGCGCCAAATTGCGAACCCCGGGGGGCATATACGACGAACCGGGCGTATTTGATCACATGGACGATCTATTGCCATTGGGACGCGAAAGCGCCATTGCGCCCGTGGTGCATGCCGGCGTATATTTTCAGTCGGAAAAGTGGGAAGCGGGGTTATCGGTCAAAAACTTGACGGAAAATAATGCAGCCTTGCCGAGCATTCTTTTACAACAAAAGCGGCACTTCTTTTTTACATTTGCCTACCATTGGGAGATCAGTCGGAAACTTTCCCTGCATCCCTCTGTACTGGTTCGGTCAGACGCCGTTCAGACGCAAACAGATTTTTCCTTAACAGCAAAATTCAACGACAATATTTTTGGAGGCGTCTCGTTAAGAGGATACAATAGTGAAAGTATTGATGCAGCAGCTATCCTTGCAGGTTTTCGCCTGAGCGAAAAAACCACCTTCATGTATGCTTACGATATGACCTTGTCGGGCTTGCGCGATGTAAGTAACGGCTCTCATGAGGTAGGATTGCGCTACAATCTGAATAAACCCATCGGTGCGGGCAAATTGCCCAGGATTATCTATAATCCCCGTTCTTTGTAGCCCTTTCCAGTCGAAATCAAATGCCCTGATTGAGGGTTCGATCAGGTAGATTATGTTAAACTTGCGGAAAACGATAAATTAATCTTTGTCAGATTTTTCAAACAGTCTATATTTACCGGCGTTTTAAAAAGCCGTACTTTTTTCTGAAGGAAAACTTGGGTGTAAACATGAAGAACTTACTCAAAATTGCGCTGGCATTGCTGGTGCTTGTCGCGGTCGCATGTGGCAGAAAGGAAAATGGTCAATTGCTCGGCGCTCTCGACAGGCCGGACTGGAAAGGAATCAATCCTTTCGGGATGATCTACGTTCCTTCGGGAACACTCCACATTGGCCCAAGCGACCAGGACGTCAGCAACACATTTGTTCAGCGTAACAAGTCCATCTCTATTGCTGGCTTTTACATGGACGACACAGAAATCACCAATAACGAATATCGTCAGTTCGTATATTGGGTGAGAGACTCACTTGCTCACTCTTACCTCGATCATTTCATCGAGGATGAGGAAACGGGCGATCAGCGGATTGACTGGGAATACGAAATAGACTGGACCGACGAAACGTTGGCCGATCTGTATTACCAGGGCGATGACCGCTTCGCCGGTAAAAAAGAGGTGAACACGGAAAAACTGGAGTACGAGTACGAATGGTACGATTGGCAGCGTGCTGCACACGACCAGGGAAAATCTCCGCGTAATTCTTTCATCAACCGCAAAAAGGTCAACATCTACCCGGATACCCTGGTTTGGATCCGCGACTTTGCTTATTCTTACAATGAGCCAATGACGCGTAACTACTTCTGGCACCCGGCATTCGATGATTACCCTGTTGTAGGTGTTGACTGGCACATGGCCAATGCGTTCAGCTACTGGCGGACCAAGCTCTGGAACACGTACCAGCAAACGCGCGGCGATGGCCTTAACTCGGAAGACTTCCGCCTGCCTACGGAACACGAATGGGAATATGCAGCTCGCGGTGGCCGCGATCTTGCGCCGTACCCCTGGGGTGGTTACTATGTACGCAACGCTAAAGGTTGCTTGCTGGCTAACTTCAAACCTGGCCGCGGTAACTATCCGGAAGATGGCGGACAGTACACGGTGAAAGCAGATGCTTATTTCCCGAACGACTACGGCCTCTACAACATGGCCGGAAACGTTTCTGAATGGACCAGCTCCGCTTTCTCCGAAAATGCTTATGCATTCATTCACGACCTCAACCCGGATATCCGCTACGATGCAAAGGACGACGATCCTGAAGCTTACAAGCGCAAAGTTATCCGCGGCGGTTCCTGGAAAGATGTGATGCACTTCCTTCAAACGGGCACCCGCCACTGGGAATACCAGGATACGACGAAATCTTACATCGGTTTCCGTTGCGCACTGACCTTCCTTGGCCGTTCAGCTAATGATTTCTAATTTCTGATTATGGTTTTGATACAATAAGGATATTGCCCGATGAGGCAGTATCCTTATTGTATTATACCATTACAGGTTTGCTCCTGTTTTTTTTACAGCGGGGGTGTAACTTTTTGTACCCCGTGCATTATAGAGAAGTGTCTGGCCGAGGCCGGACCTCCAGTCAAGTATAAAATCATATTTTTTAACCAGTTCTAAACGTTTTTCAGACGATGAGTTTCATTAAGACCAAAGGCTTCAAGCGTTTTAAAAACTTTATCATTGGCGCAGGTGCATCTGTAGTTTTATTGGGTGCGTTGGCTAAAATCCTTTCCTGGCCAGGCGCAAATGAAATGTTGATGGTAGGTATGTTGGTTGAATCCGGCATCTTCCTCTTGTTAGGTATCCTTCCGCCGGAGCCTGACTACTACTGGCACAAACTTTACCCTGGTTTGGATGACTACAATGCACACCTTGCACCACTTGCAGCAGGACCTGCTAACAGCATCGAACCAATGCCTAAAGTAGTGCCGCTGAATGGCGAAGTTGTACAGAATCAATTGGGCGGCATGTTGTCAGAGTTGCAGAATATGTCAAAAAGCTTGTCTTCACTCAAAGCCCTTCAGGAAGTTGACTTCTCCGGCACGAGCGATCAGATCAAGGCCATGAGCAATTTCTACTCCAAACTCAATGAAGCAATGGCTGACCTGAGTGATTCTTTGGAAGACACCAAGATCTACAAAGATCAATTGGCTGCCCTGAACAAGAACATCGGTTCGCTGAATAACATTTACGGTTCGTTGAATTCGGTTTATGGCAACGTTATTTCGGCCATGGCAAACGTGAAACATTAATTGCCTGCCGGATCCCGGTTTTTTTAACTTTTAAATCTGAGGGAACATGTCTATTCCAAAGGAACCCAGGCAATTGATGATCAACTTGATGTATTTGGTGCTCACAGCGATGCTTGCACTGAACGTATCGGCTGAGATCATCAATGCCTTCTTCTTGATTGATCGAGGTATCACCGGTAGCAACAACGTTTTCGATACTTCTAATGCAAGCACATTGGATGTATTGTCGAAAAATGCCGACCAGGATTTGTCCAAATACCAAAAGTTGGTGGATGCTGCCAAAGAGGTAAGTGCTATCTCCAAAGAATTTCATACTTATGTAGACAACCTGCGCGAAGGAATGGTAACCGAAACAGATGGTTACTACCCCGCAGACGACAAGGATCATCCTGGTTTCCCGAGAGGGTACAAGGATAAGGATGTCACGACCCGCGTACTTGTCGAAGAAGGCAAGGGTGAAGAACTCAAGGCGCGCATTCTTGCCGACCGTGCGAAAATCACTGCGATCGTAAACAAACTGAAAGGTGCAGAAGGCACAGGGATTAATGAAGAATCCCTGGCGGATCTGGAAAAAAGACTCCAGCTTTCGGTCAGCGATGAATGGCAAAATGCCAAGCCCAAGCGTCCGAACTGGTCTGCCTTTACCTTCAACCACATGCCGCTTGCTTCGGTATTTCCCATCTTAAGGAAATTCCAGAATGATATGAAAAGCTCCGAAGCAGCTGTGTTGAACTTCCTTTCTGATCAGGTTGGGAAGCAAACCTTTAAAGTAGATGCGTTTATTCCAATTGCATCTGCAAAAAAGGCTTACGTAATTTCCGGTGAGCAATTTGAAGCGGAAGTTACGGTTGGCGCATCTTCCAAGTCGGTTTACGAAAACATGTCTATCCGGGTAAACGGATCTCCACAGAAAGTAGAAAACGGTATTGCAAAATACACCACTTCTACCAGTTCTACGGGGGTACAGAAATACAAGGTTGACATTACTTTGACCAACCCGACCACTCAAAAAGCAGAGACTTACTCGAAAGAATTTGAGTACGAAGTTGGCCGTCGTAGTGTAACCGTTTCTGCCGATAAAATGAACGTGTTCTACATCGGTGTAGATAATCCGGTTTCCGTAGCTGCTGCCGGCGTATCCAGCAATGAACTGAAAGTTAGCGCTAATGGCGCGGGCATCAGCCTGCGTGGTAGCAATGGCAAGTATACAGCTACCGTTGCGCAACCAGGCGAAGCCACCATTAGCGTTTCCGGTGGAGGTTTGACGAACAGCCGCTTCATGTTCCGTGCAAAAAGAATCCCCGACCCGGTTGCCCGCTTGAGCAAAAGCTCCGGTGGCACTATGGGAACCGGCGAATTCAAAGCACAGGGCGGTGTTGGGGCATTCCTTGACAACTTCGACTTTGAAGCGGTTTGCGTGATCCAGGGCTTTAACTTAGTTTATGTGCCGAAACGTCAGGATGCCGTACCGGTAGTTAACGCCGGAGCGCGTTACAACGACCGTGCCCGTGAATTGGTTGGCCGTGCAAAACCGGGCGATATCTACTACTATGATAACGTAAAAGCGAAGTGCCCGGGCGATAGTGCTGGTCGTACGATCAACGCGATGGTCTTCACAATCAAGTAAGTCAAATTTTCATAAGTTAAAGTGTAATAGTGCACTTGGTTAAGACGTTTAACCTGTGCACTTTTACACTTTAATACACACACAAATACCAAGTCCATGAAAATTGCGCTGAGACTGCTATGCTTATTCCTGTTGCTGACAATTTTTGCAGCAGCGCCATTAACAGCTCAAACGCCGGATAACATCATTATGACCGAATCCGGCGATACAGAAGAGGACACTGCCAGACCTCTCGATGATATCGTAGAAAAACGCACTACGCT
>JBJXFD010000157.1:0-11910 GCA_046153985.1 Saprospiraceae bacterium | reverse complement strand
AAAAACTTACACATTCGGGGCGTAGCGCAGCTCGGTAGCGCACCTGATTTGGGAGCAGTGGGTCCCAGGTTCAAATCCTGGTGCCCCGACACAGAGAATCAAGGAGTTATGAACGAAAGTTTATGACTCCTTTTCTTTTGTGCATGCACCGTGCATGCAATTTAAGGGCCAATATGTGCTGATTTGGTCTTGTTTGTGGCCCAAAATCTTTCTGATTTTTTTTTAAACTCACCACCCTTCATCGAATTTTCTAAGGCTTCTTACCCTCCATTTCATGATTGTTCTTAAATTTAGGCCATGCCTGAATTTGGAAACCGCCTCGATATTATCTGCCTTGAATCCGACGCCTTCTACGCCTTGGTAGAAGAGGTCGTGGATCGTCTCAAGGATAAAAACCAGATCGGGCACGACAAATGGATAGATGACGAAGAAGCGATGCGACTGCTTCGTATCAGCTCTAAAACCACCATGCAGCGATACCGGGATGAAGGACTCATCCGCTTCTCCCAACCCAGCCGGAAGCTGATCCTGTACGACAGGGACTCCATCCTGGATTTTCTCAATACCAAAGCAAAAGATACTTTCTGATGGCAACAGACGCGCTATTCCAAAAGGCTTTTAACGCCGGTTATCTGATTGAGAAATACCTGCCCAAGCTGTCCAAAATGCTTGTCAAAGGAATGCAGGATAAAACCAGCCCTTTTGCCGAAGGCTTCACTGCCGGAAGCAGTGAAATGGAACTGGAACGCCTGCGCAGCAATTCCAAACTTTTACAAAAGCTCAGGGAAGGCGCAAGAAACCCTGATCAAGGCAAGATAAAAAACCGGGACGACAAGGGTATGGATATGGATATAGAAAGATAGGTGCGTGCAGTTTGGTATGTAGATTTCCGATGTTCAAAATAAGTCCCTGATAAACAAGAAATTCCTGTCTTTTTCTTTTCGCCAGCTTCAATTTACTTGACACCTGCAATACACCAGTTAAACCTACTGAAAAGCTCAGTAGAGGTGTATGTCAGAATTAACTCCCATCCAAAAGCGAATTCAGGATTCCACGTTCCAGATGGTGCTTCACAAAGGCACCATCAAAGACTCCGTATTTCAGCACAGTGTTCTGTGCCAAACCTTCCTGCCCTATCGAAACCCCGGTGCAGATGTCCGGATTTGGAAGCAAAAACAAGGTAATGTTAGTCTGGCTATCCAGGCCAGCGAATCCTACAACCCGGAAAAAGACGATTTTGAATTCATCGGATTGCCCTATGGCCCCAAAGCCCGCCTCATACTTTCCCATATCAACAGCGAGGCAATCAGAAACCAGTCCAGGTCGGTGAATGTTGAAGACAGCATGAGCGCCTTTATCAGATGTATGGGCTTAAGCCTTGACGGCAGAACCATTCAGGAAGTCAAAACCCAATTGCGGAAAATCTCTACCTCAACTCTAAGCCTTGGATATTCCGACCAGGAGAAGGGAATACAGGTGGATTTAAAAATTGTTAAGGCATTTGACTTGTGGTTTCCTAAAGACGAACGGCAACGGGTTTTATGGCCTACCAGCATTCAACTCACAGAAGATTACTTCAACAGCTTAGTGAACCATGCCATTCCTTTGGATGAACGGGCACTGGCGGCCTTGTCCCATAGTGCAATGGGGTTGGATATATACGCCTGGCTTGCCCAGAGGCTTCACAGGATAAACCCGAAAGAACCACAATTCCTCACCTGGAAAGCATTGAAAGAACAGTTCGGGCGAGGTTACAGCCAAATGTACAAGTTCAAACAGATCTTCCGAAAAACATTGGCACTAGCAAGGTCTCAATACCCGCAGGCAGCCGTCTTTGAGGAAAAAAACCGTGGTTACTGGCTGCACAACTCCCCTTCTCCAATAGAAAGAAAAGCCATCATTTCCATTGGCGGGTAAATACGATGATCTCCTGATTGCTTCGTGCAGTTTGGTATGTTTTGGATGATCAAACTGCCTCTTTCCTCGTGCAGTTTGGTATAATACAGGGAAAAACTGATGCCTCCTGCCATTTAATCTACCAAAACCACGCGCAGTTTGGTATAATTGGCATTTTATCCTTCGTGCAGTTTGGTATAGTGCCATGTTTACCCCCTGCCCTTCGTGCAGTTTGGTAGGCTAATCGCGTGAAGTTTGGTAGGGTTTTCCGTGCAATTTGGTATGGATCATGCGTGAAGTTTGGTAGACAAACCTATATATACCTATAAATAATACTTAACCTATAATGCAACGGCTCGTTTTCTTTAATAATGAGTTCGCTGATGCTCACAAGATTTTTGGTGTGCTCCGCACACGATTGCTGTTGAAAAGAAAATCTTTTAGTTTTTCAAAGGGTCTGCCTTGTTGGGCTGAATAGAAAGTAAGACAGTTTGCTGAAATCAGTATTTCCGCATCTGCGGATTTCAGTATCAGCGTATTCCGCATTGTTACCGAAAAACCATAGAGGAAATCTTCTTTGCAGTTTTTCAGGCAAAACTGCATTCCTCATTTCAGTTTCTCAGTACATCAGTATATACTCAAATCCGTAGCAAATTAAAGAATTAGGCTTGTATGATTATTGCAGTAACCAATCTGAAAGGCGGCGTTGGCAAATCCACACTTTCCCGGAACCTGGCGGTTTATTTCGCCAAACAGGGCGAAAAAACCTGCATCATAGATACCGATATTGAGCAAAGAACAACCTGTGACTGGCGCACCCGCAGGGAAGGGGAGTCAACCCTCCAGGTGGATGTTTTTCCAATGTCCAGTGTGGACGGTCTTGTGAACGACATCAAAACCCACCGCAATAATGGCTACCGGGTCATCATCTTAGACGGTGTTCCCCAGCTCGAAAAGGTCACTACAAAAATGATCCTCCTCTCTGACTTCCTCATTATTCCGCTTACCCCATCCATTGACGACCTGAAAAGCTTTGAACGGTTCGTTGCAAGGTATGAAGACGCCAAAAGCGTAAAGCCCAATATTCCGGCATTTCTGGTGCTCAACAGATACAGCAAAAACGCAGAGTCCCTGGAGATGAAAGAAGCGCTCTCTGTCTTTGAACAAAAGGGGATCACTGCTTTAAGCACCGTCATTAACGAGCGGGTCGTGCATAAAAGAAGCAGTAAATACGGTCTTACTGCTTTAGAGTGGGATGATGCCAAAGCCAAAGACGAAATTGTCAGCCTCTGCAAAGAAATCGAGAAAAAACTTATCAAAAAACTGAAGGTAGCCTAATGATCAAACGCCAGAAAAAAAGCATCATTGATTTGATGAATAAAACAGCTCCTGAATCCAAAATCCTGGAGGAAGCGGTCAATAAAATCCACAACATTAAACCGGCAATGGAGCTTAAAGGAAAAACGGTCAGGGTAACCATAGATACGCCCGAAGCCATGCACAAGGAGCTTAAAAAGCTCATCATAGATCAGGATATGGATCTGAAAAGCTTTTTCTTAAACGCAGTGAAAGAAAAATGCGATAAACTCGGACTCAAACTTGACCTGAAATACTGAAATCAGTTTTTCAGTAGTTCATCTTATACGAATATACTGAAATGAACAGCGAACAAGCGAAAAAACTCTCCCTTCCGGACATTCTCTCCAAGCTTGGCCATCAGCCGGTCAATACCGCAAAAGGGGGACGTGAAGTTTGGTATCTTTCCCCTTTCCGCCTGGAAAAAGAGCCGTCTTTCCATACTTCCTTTTTAGGAGGCAAATGGATCTGGAATGATTTTGGCGATATTGGCGGCACGGTCATTGATTTTGTAATGCGGTATCAGAGCTATACCAATGTAAGCCAGGCTTTGGCTTTCTTAGATAAAATGTACTTAGTCAATCCCTATAAGCCAGTGGCGGGAAATAACAAATACAGAAAAAATCATCTTTCTTTTCAACAGCAACGCCATGAGGAACCGCCGGAAAGTGCCTTAAAGCTCGACCGGGTAGAGCCTATTAGGCTAATGCTACCGTACATAACCGGGGTACGGAAAATCGCTCCGGCAGTTGCAAAACGCTATCTGCTCGATGTCCACTTTGTGAACCTCACAACCGGCAAAAAATATTTTGCCGCAGGCATTGCAAACCGTGCCGGAGGGTATGAAATTCGCAACCCTTTTTTCAAATCTTCTATTGGTAAAAAGGACATTACCCTGATAAAGGGGCAGGGGGCAACTGCCAGTATCCTTGCTTTTGAAGGGTTCATTGATTTTTTAAGCTACCTGACGGATAAAAATCTGGAAGCACCAGCGGAGGATGTGGTCATCCTCAATTCCGCCTCTTTTGGCAAAGCGGCTATGGAGTTGATAGAGCAGGGGGCTTACCTGCAGATTTTTACTTTTTTTGATAATGATAAGGCCGGGCAGGGGGTGACAGAAAGCTTCCAGGACAAGTTTGGAGAAGATAAGGTACGGGCAATAAATAATTTGTATAGAAGGTTTAGGGATTATAATGAAATGATTTCAAATAGATTTGGTAATAAAAATGAACAATTAACTTAACCCAAAGTGGCTGGTTTTATTTGATTTATTTTTGTTTTCTTGGCTTTTTATTTTCATTAATCTCTTTCGTAATTTTTAAAATCCTGTCTTTTTTATCAGTGTATATCAGGTCTAATGCATGTTCTAATATAATATAAGCATCTAATACATCTTCCTTTGTAACTTCTGAATAATGACTCCCAGCATTACCAATCCACTTTATTGCTGTTAGAAGATCACCAACTTCACTGCTTATTTTTTTGAATTCTAAAATTCTTTCATGAAGTAATATTTTTTTTGTTTGGTGATTTTTACTTGTTTTTGTTTTGGTTACTTCTAATTCATCTAACAAAACCTCAATGGCAATCCTTATTTTATTAACACACGAGCTAACATCAAACCAGTAAAGCCCAAAAGAAACATCTAATAGTTTTGAGACAGATTCTGGGCAAGATTCTGGTACAGAAATTATTTTAGGTGGAGGGTAAAAAAATACAGGAGTAATAGTTGGTTGAATTTCTTCCCCCTCCCAAGATTCCGGATGGTTTGTTATTGTGCCAGATACAGCAACTACATCACGACAGTGGGAGCATATCAAGTGAAGTGAAAATATATAATATGAAGGAGCACCGCCACCTATAGAATTTATTTCTATTGATTCTTGTGTTTGAGTTTGCAAAAAATTATCCGTTGGCATTAGCAAACCAATCTCACAATAGGGACAAGGCTTGTCAATCTCCCAATTGAGCCATCTATTTACATTAAATTTCATGCTTGATTACTTTTTATCATTAAAATACATGATGCTAAGGTATCTAGTTCCTTTCAATCGGAATTGTTTTTATCTTTCTTTTTCATAAGCAAATCCCATTTTCGGCACTTTCCGTTCTAGTATGGCTTTTCGAGGACTTCAGCCTTCGTTCCAATACCGTTTGCAATATGCCCTTAGGAGTCATCTCCTTCCAATCCATAAGTCATTCCCTATAAGCACTTTTCAGTATCGCCTGATTTCAGTACGTCAGGCTTTCCTCATCTCAGGGCTTCGCCCCCACGCATGTCAAGCGGTGTCCCCAATCTTCCTGCGCTCGTATTAAAAACAAAGAGAATGTCTGTTGCTTAGAATGGGGGCATGGACGACGTGGCGGCGAGTGTTGGCTTTGCGGGTTGGGCTTTCGCCGCCATGTGTGTGGGCGACCATGCGTTGTTATCCCATTTTATTTATTATTCAAAAACCGTCGTGCTTTTTCTACATCCGGATGCTTGATGCCCTCTTTTTGCAGGGCATCCAAATCCTCCAGGAAAGTGTTTTTATATATTGTTATAAGTTGCTTTAATTTTTATCCAACAAATCGTACTTGTACATGATATTTTGGCCTTCTCTTATCCTTTCCCAAAGTTTGACGCAGGCAATATTTGGTAACTTACAATCTTGAACAATATCCTGCGAGGCCTTATTGACTATCTCTTTATATCTATTTGCATTTAAGCCATCTTTTGCAACCTTCCTCATGTAATCACTTAAAAGGATAATTTTAGATTCTGACAACCCTTGTAAACTACACTTACAATGGTTAATTGACGCATAGATATAAGAGCCACAAAAAGCAAGCCTTTCCATGTCTTGCTGCTTGTTACTTAAAAAAAGGAACCCGGGAACGACGATCCCTTTTTCAGTTTGATAGCACATTTTCCAAATTCCACTTTGTATTATTTTTCTTGAATTTGATGTGTTATTAAAATCCAATGCTGAAAACTCTGTAGGATTCACTTCTCCAAATTCCCATGTTTCTGCTGGCAGAATTATGCCATAATTTTCAAACCCACTTTTGAGCAAATTAACTTGACGGCTCGCTATTACCATTAAGTTGCCGGTCTTTCTCTCAATTAATATTTTTTCTCCAAACATCAATTTTTTAACCCTGTGAATTTCAGCGAATAAAGTATCAAATTGTTCAATATTTTCTGACGGACAATTGCTTTTTACCCATGCAAACTTATCAATTTGGTCATTGAACCATATCAGGTTTTCCAATTGAAATCGCGTCCATACTGATTGAATATTCTCGGGTAATTTATTGCTTTTTTCATATTCATCCCTTTCTATGCAAAAGAAATTGTTTGATACCTTTGCATCATCACCATTAAAAGTGTTCCGTTCGGCACAACTCAGTACCAGAAACACTAAAAAAGTGCAGGCCAGTCTTAGCAATGAAGTTTCTGTAAACATTTTTTATAAAATTTTAGAAGATAAATCATGCATTTCTTTTAAGATTGCTTCACCATTTTTAAAATTAGATACTAGTACATCATTTATAGCAGCGTTAGCCGCCTCCTGAAAAATAGTCATTCTATCAGGTATCTCCTTGTCCAATAATTTTCCTTCTACTTTAGAACAAGTATCAAATATTTCTTGATAATTTCTTTCATCAAATTCTTTTAATCCAATCAAATGAATGTACGATTTTGTATAATAAGCACAGTAAAGCAATCTTTGGAAAAGGTTTTTATCCAGGGTTGATATGGAATCGTTCAAATATTGAGTATTGTATTCACTAGTGCTGTCTTCAAAGAACTTGGTGAGCCATTGGATGGTAGGCCGATACTGCTTTACTTGGGGATGTTCCTCCGGGAAGATAATCAACCGCTGATTGGCATCCCGCATCAGATCCAGCCCTTCTTTTTTCAAGGACATATCCACGGTATTTTTCAACAATTGTTCATAAAAAAGCCCAATGTTGATGTCAGTTATAGCTACCTCCAAATTATACCTTTCGGGGTTTTTTCT
Source organism: Saprospiraceae bacterium (assembly GCA_046153985.1). Lineage (GTDB taxonomy): Bacteria > Bacteroidota > Bacteroidia > Chitinophagales > Saprospiraceae > JABWAJ01. The sequence continues at coordinate 4,651 of JBJXFD010000157.1, read as the reverse complement.
GGCTAACTGCCTATATATCTGCAAGGCTTCTTCATAGGCTTTCTTCGCTCCACTCATGTCGTTATTGGCTTTTAACAATATACCCAAATTGTTCAAGATAGTAGCCACATTCGGGAGATAGACATCGGGGTTTTCCCCGGCTAATTTCCTTCTTATCTGCAAGGCTTCTTCGTAGGCTTTCTTCGCTCCATTCATGTCGTTATTGGCATAAAGCAAAGCCCCCAAATTGTTTAAGGTCATTGCTACATCTGGGAGATAGGCATCGATATTTTTCTCGGCTAATTTCCTTCTCATCAGCAAGGCTTCTTCATAGGCTTTTTTCGCCCCGCTCATGTCGTTATAGGTATAAAGCAAAGCCCCCAAATTGTTCAAGGTCATTGCCACATACGGGAGATAGACATCGGGGTCTTTTCTGGCTAATTTCTTTCTTATCTGCAAGGCTTCTTCGTAGGCTTTCTGCGCCCCGCTCATATCGTTATTGGCCGATAACAAGTTCCCCAAATTGTTCAAGGTCATTGCCACATTCGGGAGATAGACATCGGGGTTTTTTTTCGCTAATTCCCTTTTTATCTGCAAGGCTTCTTCATAGGCTTTTTTCGCCCCGCTCATGTCGTTATTGGCCTTTAATAAGTTCCCCAAATTGTTCAAGGTAGTAGCCACATTCGGGAGATAGACATCGAGATTTTTCTCGGCTAATTTCCTTTTTATCTGCAAAGCTTCTTCGTAGGCTTTCTGCGCCCCACTCATATCGTTATTGGCCGATAACAAGTTCCCTAAATTGTTCAAGGTCATTGCCATATCCGGGAGATAGGCATCGAGATTTTTTTCGGCTAATTTCCTTTTTATCTGCAAAGCTTCTTCATAAGCTTTTTTCGCACCACTCATGTCGTTATTGTCCTTTAATAAATTCCCCAAATTGTTCAATGTAGCAGCCACATGTGGGAGATAAACATCCAGATTTTTCTCGGCTAATTTCCTGCAAAGCTGCAAGGCTTCGTCGTAGGTTTTCTTCGCCCCGCTCATATCGTTATTGGTCGATGACAAGTTCCCCAAATTGTTCAAGGTAATTGCCACATCCGGGAGATAGACATCGGGGTTTTTTTCGGCTAATTCCCTTTTTATCTGCAAGGCTAAGTCATAGGCTTTTTTCGCCCCGCTCATGTCGTTATTGGCCTTTAATAATATACCCAAATTGTTCAGAATATTGCCTGTGGAGTAAGGTTGGGCACTTTGTGCCAGCGCTTTTTCATAATAGGCGCGTGCTTTGGCGAATTGGTTCTGCTTTTGCATATATAACGCCGCCTCAAAAACTACCTCCATATCCTTCTCATCCCCTTTCACTGCCAGATCATAATAAGCCTCCGCCCGCTTCCATGTCCCGTCCAGATCGGCTACCCGGGCAGCAAACAGGGCATTCTGAATAGTCTGCCGGAGGTTTTCCAGGCCTCGCGCAATTCGGGTACGTCCTTCGGCGCTCAGGCTGTCGGCGGCACTGAGGTTGGAGCGGATGTGGCGCAGGTTTTTACCGAGCAGGTCGTATGACAATAATTGCAGTACCTGCTCAAAATCCCCTTTTTGGAAGACCGCATCGGCCCGGAGGTAGAGGGAGTCGGCATCGTCTAGGTTGATGACGGCAAACTTCCGGGCGATTTCCTGGGCCGAGGCTAAGGCTTTGCTCCATTCCTTTTCTAAGGCGTAAATCGCTTCATTTTTGGTTTTAAGGTTGACGTTGAACTCCTCGTTCACTGCCGCAATCAGTTTGTCTAAGCCAGTATTGGCCGCTTCTAGTGCGGCAATGCGCTTTTTGAAACGGCGCACAATGGCCTCCTCTGCAATCCCGTAATAGTGCACCTGGTTTTCCATCAGTTCTCCGACGGGGCACATTATTATTTTTAGTTTGTCCAAGCGGCCCAGCACGGCGGCGTGTTCGAGGTCGGTTTTGTTGACCACCTCCATGCCGCTTTTTTCGGCGAACACCCGCGTGACGTTGTAGGCGGGCTTGTTGGCAAATATTAGGGTAAACTCCCCTCGTGCATCGCTGCGGGTAGGTGCAGCCTGAGTGGCTTGGATGCTCACATTGGAAAGGTACTCCACCTGGCCCATCTTGATGCGGCTGTTCTGGCGCACGACGAGGCCGGGCAGGGGAAGGTCTTGCTGGGTTTGAGCGACCGACATCGCGGCGAATAAGGCTACGAGGATGCAGACGTTCTTTTTCATATGGATTGAGTTTAGCGCAATTGCTGTAGCCGGTCTATCGCCTCAGTTTCGTCGGTAAGCGCGTGCGGCTCGGAGGTGGTGTGTTTGTAAAATAGTTCGACCATCTGGTGAGTGGGCTCATTTTTTTCGGCTTTTTCGAGGCAGTGGATGCTCTGTTCTAAATTATCTAAGTATCCTGTTGGGTCGAGCCAGTATTCAGTCAGAAACTGGGCGTAGGCGTATCGGATAGCAAGGTTGCAAGGGGCGGCTTTTATAGACTGCTCGTAGTATTGTCGGGCTTGCTCAAGGGCACTGGTTTTTACCGCAGCATCTGCGGCAAGCCATCCGCTCCGGGCGAATTTTTCCAGCATGGACAGATTGTAAGCCTTTACGGAGTCGGCGTAAGCCACCATAGCTTTGCCCCTTGCGATTTCGGCTTTGGCTTTTTCAATATTCTGCTCCAGCACTTGCAGATCAAGTATCCGATAGACATCCTCGATGCGCTTATCTATATAGGCTTCATAAGCAGCAACGTATAAGGAGTCAGCATCATCAAGGTTGACCTCAGCAAAGCGCTCGCTGAAGGTGTGCACCTGAGCTAGTGCCTCGGCCTTATCTTTTTCCAGGTAATATAGGATAGAGGTCTTTTCAGTCAGCAACACTTGGTGGCGTTCGCGAAGCGACTGTACGAGGGTTTCTTTTTCTTTTCCCTCCTTGTCCAGTAACGCAATTTTATTGTGATAACTTTTCTCTATGGCTTCTACTCCGATTTGATAGTATTTCACCTGTTTGTTAGCCAGCTCGCCCGCTTTGCACATCACTATTTTAAGCGGCTCGTAGCGGCCTAATATGGCGGCATTGTCCAGTTCTTTTTGGTTTACCACTTCGTAGCCTGCCTTTTGTGCGAAAATTTTGATACTGCTGCCGCCGCGATAGTCGGAAAATACCAGTTTAAAGCAACCTTCTGAATTACTGATGGCTGGCCCACAAGATGGAATGGACTGGATGCTGACTTTGTCCAGGTGGTGGATGGCGCCTGTTTTGTATTTACTGTTCTGCTCTACAACGAGGCCGGGGAGGGCGATGTCTTGCTGGGCGAAAAGCGAATGCAGGCTTAGGAGAAAGGCTAGGGGGAAAAAAGCATTTTTCATCGTTTGTTTTTTTTGAGGGAAACCTGGATTTCTCGTTGTATATGCACCGGAATACTGTCATATACAGCAATAACGTACCCTTTTTTATAGAAACTCACCCGTTGGAATTTGCGTTGTTTGTCCTCCGGAATGTTTAATTCGAACCAGCCGAATAAGTCAGTATAAGTGTCGAAATTTTCAATACTGACCCGCACCGAATCCAGCCATTGCTCCGTATAGAAGTCCATGACCTTACCGAATATCCGATGGGTACCTTCCAGGGCGATTTCTACATAAAAGGCGGCATTGGGCGCAAGGGTGAATAGGCTGTCCGAGTGAATGGCGCGGTAGGGTTGCGGATGTTCCACCCGAATGGGCACTTTTTGCCCCTGGAAACCCATTGGAATTTCTTTGAAAGTAGCCTCGCCTTTTTCATTGATGCTACACGGCATTTCGTTAGTGCGCAAGCCAAGCATGACCTGACCTTGGTTCTTCAATATGCGGTCGTCTTTGCCTTTTTTTCCGTGGATGAATACTGTCACGGTGAACGTGTCATCTGCGTCGCTGCCGCTGAAAACACCCCTGCCGGAGAATTCCGATATACCACCCAGAATTCCTATGAGCACCCCTGTTGCCACAACATATTTCCACCATTTTCTGCCGCCCGGCCTTATTTCAAAACTGAACGGGTCTGAATCATTGCTATTCAAGAATCTTAACAAACGGTCGTTTATTTTGTTTCGCTCGGTGGTTTCATGTTCAAAACTTAATACACCCCTCAATTTATCCATTTGAAGATTCTCGAAAGATGCTTTGATTTGTGCCACTACGATTTTGTCTTTCGAGGGCACATTCATCGAAAGAATCTTATCAAGCGCCTCTGCTGTTTTACCTCCTGATACTAATTTTAATATTGTGTTTTTTTCTATTTCTGTCATTTTAGTTTGGGATAATTCTAGTATATACGAAATTGACATAAAACTGCATTGCCGCATTTAGTTGACGGCAATGCAGCTAAGTTATACCATTTTTTTCAAATGAATTAACCTTCACTCATTTTTTTTCACAAGCAATCCTCTTTCGGGGCTTCCCGTTCCGGTCGGGCTTTTCCAGGACTTCACTTTTCGTTCCGGTGCCATTGGCACTATGCCCTTGCGGTCATCTCCTTCCAATCCCTAAGCCATTCAGTATAAGCACATTTCAGTATCGCCTGATTTCAGTACATCAGGCTTTCCTCATCTCAGGGCTTCGCCCCCTCGCATGTCAAGCGGTGTCCCCAATCTTCCTGCGCTCGTAAACTTCGCTCCGTGCAGACCGGGTGATTC
>JBJXFD010000155.1:0-41856 GCA_046153985.1 Saprospiraceae bacterium | reverse complement strand
CACAAATAATACCCATTCCTCCATAAATTATCGTTAGCTTTAGGGGAACAAACTTTGCAAGTATGGTTTTCAACCTAAGTGAACACAACAACATCGGCCACCGCTTTATTGGGGAGTTGCGCGACGTGCATATTCAAAAAGACCGCATGCGTTTCCGGCGCAATATGGAGCGGCTGGGCGAAATTTTGGCGTATGAAATCAGCAAAACGCTGAAATACCACGCCGTTAAAGTAGAAACACCGCTTGGAATGACAACCGTGCAGATGCCTCTGCAGCAGGTCGTGCTGGGCACCATTCTCCGGGCCGGGCTTCCCCTGCACCAGGGGATGCTCAATTATTTTGACGACGCCGGCAACGCTTTTGTCTCTGCTTACCGCAAACACCACAAAGATGGTACGTTTGAGATCAAATTGGAATACATTTCCTGCCCCAACTTAGCAGGCAGCGTCCTCATTTTATCTGACCCGATGCTGGCCACCGGCGCTTCCATTGCGCTGGCCGCTAAGGAATTAGAAGCATTCGGTGAACCTGCCGCGATTCATTTTGTCACGGCCATTGCTTCTTCTTACGGATTGGAGCACGTGCGCAGACTGTTTCCGAAAGCGAAGATCTGGATGGGCGCGTTGGACGACGAACTCACTGCCAAATCTTATATCGTGCCCGGTTTGGGCGATGCCGGCGATCTAAGTTTTGGCGAGAAGTTGCAGGATTAGACTTGCCAGCCATTTCTACCCCGCGATGATTCCCGTCGCAACAAGTCTATTAGTACCTTTGCAGCGCATTTTGAAAAAATAATCCTGCGTGTCCGTCAAGCAATTACCCGAAAAGTGGCTTTATGCTGCCGCTCTTTTATTGTTGTTTCCCGCCCTGCTCATCAACCTCGGTCTGATGACCTTTATTGACGATGAAGCCATCCGCTCGTTGGTTGCGTTGGAAATGAAATTGTCGGGAAATTACATCGCACCTACCCTGCACGGCGAATTTTATTACAACAAGCCGCCACTCTACAACTGGTTTTTGCTGCTTTTTTTCAATGCCTTTGGTCAGATCAGCGAATTCACAGCGCGACTACCCACGCTGTTTTGTCTGCTGGGCTACGCCGCGACGGTTTATTATTATTTCAGGAAACACTTCGACGCGCGCACCGCTTTTCTGAATGCATTTTTCCTGATTACCTGCGGCAGAATTTTGTTTTGGGACTCCCTCCTCGGCCTCATTGACATCGGGTTTTCGTGGATTACGTTCACTTTGTTTATGGTCATTTTCCACGAATTTGAGCGCGGCAACTGGCGCAAACTGTTTTTGCTGTCCTACCTGCTTACGGCTGCCGGTTTTATGATGAAGGGCCTGCCAGCAGTGGTATTTCAGGGGACAACCCTGCTGGTCTGGTTTGTGCTCAAAGGCCAATTCCGGCGTCTGTTTTCGGTTTGGCATTTTGTGGGGGGCGCCTTGTTCCTTGCGGTTGTGGGGGCTTATTATTTGGCTTACCACCAATACAATTCTTTAGAAAACGTGTTCACCACCCTGTTTTCAGAATCCTCCAAACGCACCGTGGTGCAATTCGGCTGGTGGAAAACGGTGCTGCACTTTTTTACTTTTCCTTTTGAAATGGTGTACCACTTCCTGCCGTGGTCGCTGATGATCCTATATTGCTTGCGCAAAGACCTCCTGCAGCGCCTTCGCGAACACCCGTTGATGCTGTTCAATGCGGTGGCTTTTTTAGCGAATATTCTGATTTACTGGACTTCCCCGGAGGTGTATCCACGCTACCTGCTGATGCTGAATCCGTTGCTGTTTTCGATATTTTTGTACCTCCACCCGCTGCATGAAGCGGCGCGAAGCTGGCAGTATAAAACGATACAGGTCTTTTTGCTGAGCGTTTGCATTGGCATCACAGCACTGAGTTTCCTGCCTTTGTTTCTGGAGCGCACGCAGGCCATCCCCTACTTAGCGCTCAAAGCCCTGCCGCTCATACTTGCCCTGGGGCTGCTGACGTACTGGATGTTCCGGCAGCCTGCCCGGCGGTTTGTGTTGACCATCCTGGTTTTACTGGTCTTCAGAATCGGGTTCAACTGGTTTGTGCTGCCCGACCGACATGCCGAAGATTTTGGAACCCGCTGTCGCAGCACTACCATCGAAGCCGGAAAACTTTTCCCCGACCGGCCCATGTACGTGTACAAAAACATTGACATGCAGCCAACCACCTCTTTTTACCTGACGAATGCGCGCGGAAAAATCATTCCGATCGTTCAGGAAATGGCAGACAGCACCGCCTTATATATTATCAATCCCGGGGAAACGCCCGGGGTGGATTATGAGAAGGTTGGAGCATTTTTGGTGCGGCATGGAAAAAGAACGTATGATGTTGGCCAACTCCCCTATCCAAAAACCCCCGACGACAAATAGCGGTCGCCCCGGTCGCAGATGATGCAAACGATGACGCCGGAATCGAGTGTTTTCATCAATTTAGCCGCCACCGCAACTGAGCCGCCGCTGCTAATGCCGCCAAAAATCGCGTCTTCTTTCGCTAACCGCAACATCATTTTGGTTGCTTCATCGCTGGAAACTTCAATGGTGCGATCTACCCGGAGCGGGTCAAAAATTTTGGGCAGGTATTCCGGCGACCAGCGACGAATGCCCGGGATATTGTCGCCTTCCACCGGCTGTACGCCCACGATTTCAACTTTGGAATTTTGCTCCTTCAAGTAGCGCGAAACACCCATGATGGTGCCGGTGGTGCCCATTGAGGAAACAAAATGGGTGATTTTGCCGTCGGTATCGCGCCAGATTTCGGGGCCGGTGGTGCGGTAGTGCATCCGCCAGTTGTCGTCGTTGGCAAACTGGTTGAGCATGTAGTAGCCGCCTTTTGCCACCAGGTCATCCGCATACTCCCGGGAATGCTCGATGCCCCCGGCTTCGGCAGGCGTCAGGATGACCTCCGCGCCGAACGCGCGCATGGTTTGTACCCGTTCCAAAGTAGAATTATCAGGCATAATTAGCGTAATATCCAAGCCGTAGAGCCGGGCGATCATGGCCAAAGCAATGCCGGTATTTCCACTGGTAGCTTCTACCAGCCGCGTGCCCGCCTTAATATCGCCGCGTTCCAGGGCGCCCTGGATCATGCCCAGCGCCGCCCGGTCTTTGACGCTGCCGCCGGGATTATGTCCTTCCAGCTTGGCATACACCCTGACGCCCGGCTTTTGAATGACGTGGCGGATTTCCACTAAGGGCGTATTGCCCACAAAATCAAGTACAGATGCCATGCAGATTTAGTTTTTGATATCCTATTTAGTCCAGTGGCTGTTCTTTAGAGTTCGAAAGCAAGGCCGCGAAGGCCCAAAAATGGGAGTTTACTCGCGTAAATGACCACTTTTTGGGCCGAGCGTAACGCAGCTATCGGACTATAAAGACAGACACTATTTAAACTAAGATTTCCAGTTTTCCAATTTCCTTCATCTGCCGAATAGTCGCTTTAGGGTCGCTTGCGCTAAAAACGCTGTTACCTGCCACGAGCACGTCGGCGCCGGCCTGAAGCAAGCTTTCTGCATTCTGGAGGCCTACGCCGCCGTCAATTTCAATCAAAGTTCGGGTATTGCGGGTGGCAATCAATTCTTTGAGCTTCCGTATTTTGGGAATCGTTTGGTAAATAAATTTTTGTCCGCCAAAACCGGGGTTGACCGACATGAGGCAAACCAGGTCAATGTCTTCGATCAAATCTTCCAGCAGGTGAACAGGCGTATGCGGGTTGAGCGCCACACCGGCCTTGGCGCCGGTCGCTTTTATTTGGTGAACCACCCGATGCAGGTGGTCGCAGGCTTCGTAGTGAACAGAAATCACATCAGCGCCCGCATCGCGGAAGCGCTCCACATATTTTTCCGGCTCCACGATCATCAAGTGTACGTCGAGCGGTTTTTTGCACATTTTCCGAATGGCTTCCACGATGAACATGCCAAAAGTGATGTTGGGTACAAAACGCCCATCCATGATATCCAAATGGAGCCAGTCGGCGTCACTCTCGTTGACGAGTTCAATTTCCGCCTGGAATTTTGTGAAATCGGCTGCGAGCAAGGATGGGGCGATGAAATGTTGACGCATAGTCCTTTTTTTTTATGCCTCGCACCTACAGTGGTGCCAAGCCATTTTTGTCATACCAGCCACTCTTAGACAGTTTATTAGAGCCTGCCGGTAGCGCGAAGTATATCCTGTCTGCAAAAATAAGCCGAAAACTTTCTTCTCTGCGACAAAAGAGAATCCCTTCACGTTTCGTTAAGAAAGAAATTTTGTCAGAACGCCGGCCCTGTTCGGAGTTCTACACGCTTCTTAATTACAAACAATCGGCTTATGAAAAGAGCGCTGCTCCTCACTGGTGCAGGCATTGCCTTGTTTTGGCAAGTGCTATCTGCACAATCGACTGCCGTATGGCGGCCTTTCAATACCCAGGGAATGGGCTTTGTGGATGGCCTGCTGGTACATCCCTTTAGTGGAGAAACATACATACGAACGGACGTGGGAGGGGTCTTTAAATGGTATGGCGCTTTTTGGGGCAACCTCACCGACGGTATAAACCTGACCAGAAACAGGACAATTGCCAATGTGGAGAGTTTTGCCCTCAACTACAACACTTCGCAGGATACACAAGTTATTTACGCCGTTTCCGGCAATGGCCTGCCTTCTTACCTGATTAAAAGTGAAAACAATGGAGTGAGTTGGGCAAATATGGGGGGCTGGCCCGGGGGTACAGTAGAAGTGCGGGGCAATTCCCAGTGGAAGCACGTCGGTGAACGCCTTGCAATAGACCCCAACGACGCTAATTTGATGTATTACGGCTCGCGAAAAAACGGCCTCTGGCGCAGCAACGACGAGGGACTTGCCTGGGCCCGGGTGGATACGTTTCCGGTCATTGGCGGCGCCGGAGGGCTGTTGGTGCCGGGCGGACTGAGCTTCGTACTTTTTGATCCAACGGAATTGGAGGAAATCAAAGAGCAATTGGTTTCCAAAAATATTTACGTAGGGGTCATTGGCGGCGGCGTCTGGCGCAGCAGTGACGGGGGACAGTCGTTTTGCCACCTTTCCGGAGGCCCGGACACTTCCTATTACATGCCTGCCCGCGCCGTCTTCAGTGGAGGGAAACTCATCGTGGCCTACGAGGCTGCCGCAAACCTTGCCGACGGCGCCATTTGGGCGTATGCGCCCGGAGACAGTTGCTCTATCGGCGCCTGGACGGATAAAACGCCGGGGCTTCCAAATATTATGGATTGCCCTGTTTATTCTACTTTCCCTTACAGTGCCGTGAATGTACACCCCTCCAACCCGGATGTGGTGGCAGCAGTTGCGAAAGGGCTGACCCCCCGCAAGATTTTTATTACAGAAAACTTCAACGCTGACAATCCAGAGTGGAAACTCATCACCGATGAGCCAGCAGAAGTTTTTCAATCGTGTTTGTCTGACTATAGGCCCAGTACCATTCAGGTGCCGGCCTGGGGTTACGGCCTTAGCCATCCTTACGAAGAAGTAGGCGGCCTGGCATTCAGTCCTTTGGATTCAAGCACTATCTTGCTTGCCACAGGACATGGGATGTACCGGGTGGAAAACTACGCGGCTGAGTCGGTCAATGTGGTTGCAGTAGGTTATATGCAGGGGTTGGAAGAGCTTCGCGTCAACCAGATGATTGTGACCCCCAATCAGGACGGGAACCACTTTTTTACAGCCGTTGCCGAGATGCTGGGATTTGGGTATGCCAATACGGACAATGTTCCCGAAGAAAAAATCATCCGGGACTGGGAGGGCAATGGCCTCAGTCTCGCTTTTTGTAATAAGAACCCGACTACCATTGCTATTGTAGGTAGCGATCCGGGGAGCCCGGCTACCAACAGGAAGTGCTTGATTTCCCATGATGCGAGCCTTAACTGGAGCGATTTTTGGAGCAGACCTGCGGTTTGTGAAGATGCGCCCTGGGGTGGGAACATTGCGATTTCAGGAACCGACTCACTCAATATGGTCTGGGTACCTGAATTTCGCACGTTCCTTGGCGGCTGCTTAGATGGCCCGGTCATCAACCATCCCCGTTATACTATGGACGGTGGCCAGACCTGGGGCTTTTGCGACAGCATTAGGTTTACCAACGGCAATTTCCCTTTTACACTCAGCAGTACTTCCAGAATCGGTAAGTTTCTGGAAAGCGACAAAGTAAATGGAAGCCGCTTTTATTACTACGCGGTTCCTGTAGATACCGCATTCCGGGCTCAGATTTGGTCGAGCGCCAACGGCGGCGCCACCTGGGCGAAAATGTGCCAGGGCTGCCTGCCTGCTACCAATTCCGGGCAATTGAAGGCCAATCCCTACCGGGAGGGCGACCTTTGGTTTGCGCCTTACAGTGAAAATCCATTGGAAACCGATACTTCCGGTTCCGAAGGCAAACTCTGGCACAGCATGGATGGCGGCGTCAGTTGGGATACCATTCCGGGTATTGACACGGTTTATCATTTCGGGTTGGGCATGCCCATGGATGCTTCGGCGAATGCCACCTTATTCGTTCACGGGGTACTAAACCAGACAGAAGGTATTTATTACAGCGCGGATAACGGGGCTACATTTACTGACATTACAGGCTTCATCAATTACCCGCTTGGACTGATTACCAACCTGGAGGGTGATTTGCGGCAGGAAGGGCGCGTGTATATGTCCACCTGGGGTCGGGGGGTGTTTTATGGTGATGTGCAATTTGAACCGCTGCGGGTAGAATTTTCAGAACCGCTCAGAGCAGTGGGTGTTGATAAAACCGCGCAGCTCACCTGGGCCACAGCGTCTGAAATCAACCATGACCGGTTTGAGGTGGAGCGGGTCGGGATGACAGAGAACCGATTAGTCGGCAATTTTGAACCGATTGGCGCCGTACCCAGCCACGGAAATTCATTAGAACTAAACCAGTACTACTTTACCGACCACGAGCCGGCAGTTGGCACAAACTGCTACCGGCTGCGCAGCCTGGATTTGGACGGAAGTTTTGAATATTCCAATGTAGCTTGTGTACGATTCGATCAACCAGGCACGATGCGTGTATTTCCAAATCCCAGTCGCGGCAGTTTGAAAATTGTCATTGACCAACCAAATGGACCGGTTGCGGTGGCGCTGAATGACATCACGGGCAGGCTATTGATGTCTAAAAATACAGGATTGGATGGCCGCCTGACGCTGGATTTGTCGCATTTGCAAAACGGGGTTTATCTGTTACGCGCCAATGAGGTGACGGAAAGGGTAGTGTTGGCGAAGTGACGGAATAGAAAAGGAAACTATACTTCGCTGCAGTAGGTTTTGTGCATAAATCCGGAGATGCACAAAACCTATTGCCTGTTAGTATACCTCTTTGGACAATATACATTAAATTTACCGGGCAAAATTATAGCGCAATGTATATCAGAGAATTCCGAATAATAAACTTTAAGTCGTTTGAGGAGGTAAGTTTCAGCTTCAACCATGATGTCAATATTTTTACGGGAACCAATAATTCAGGAAAGACCACAGTTTTAGAAGCTATTTCTCTTTGGCATGAGTGCTTCGGTAAATTGATTCAACAAGCTCGACGTGCGACGAAAAATTATCGTTCCGGCGACTTTGTCTTGGGCAATACGCAGAACAAATACTTCCCTTTCGATCAAATCAATAGCGTTCGCAGTCCAAATTTTGAAGATATTTTTTTTCAACGCGACGGAAGAAAAAAAATCACACTTTTGGCTAGGATTACAGATGCGCAGGATGAATTGGAAATCGGTTTTACGATTGGAGAATCAGGTCTTAACTATGTTATCGAGTTGATGGATCACGTACATTACGATTATCAGCGATTCAACCGGTTTTTTAAAAACCTGCCTAATCCTGTTGCTCTCTTTAAGGCTTCCCCTGTATCATCTATACGACAGGTAGAAGATTTTACTACGGATCCAAATGTAACAGATGCAATTACTAATCGTGAGTCGGCGACTGTTTTACGCAATCGTTTGTACCGCTTGTATCACCATCCGAACAGTCAACTATTTCCTCAGTTTATAAATGACTTGTCTTTTATTCTTTCTCAAGATAGGCAACGGTTCCAGATTTCAACTGAAAGCAATATTCAAAAAGACAAAAGAGTGGTCTTTAATTTTATGCTAGGGCCTAAAGATATACCTAAAGACATTGCGTTGTTGGGTAGCGGGTCACTTCAAATTATTGAAATACTCTTGAATCTGTACTCTGCTGATAATTTGAATCAAGATTTGCATCTGATTTTATTGGATGAACCTGACAGTCATATTCATCGTGATATTCAACAAAGATTGTTGACTACGCTTAAACGATTTTCATCAAAGAATCAGATTTTCATTTCTACGCACAATGAAGCGTTCATACGTTCCGCTGATTTGTCTTATCTTTTTCATTTAGATATCAATAAATCAGGAGTACACTATAATAGCATAGGCTCGTCAGACCTGGCTAAACAGCGCCCACGTTTCGGAGGACTATATCCCTCCAGGCTTTATCCGGTAGTACATTCACTGAATGATTCCACTGGATTGGATTTTATTGATGCTATTGAAGCCGATCGTATCCTGTTTGTAGAAGGCGAAGATGATGCTCGGGTGATTGATCATTTGCTTCGGGTAAGCCGAATTAATAATACCCAAAAGTATGCTTTTTGGGTACTTGGTGGCATTTCGCATGTACTTAAAGATATTTTATCTTACAAAACTGTTTTTAGCGCTATCAAGAACAATAAGTCGCTTTGGGATAAAGCTGTTTTGATTTTCGATCGGGATTGGCTAAATGACCGAGACAAAAACTCTTTGCCGTCCGAATTTGAAAAAAGCATGGGTCTGAAAACATATTTATGGAATGCCTATACCATCGAATCAACCTTGATGACCAATCTGACTTCGACTAGTCGCTTGCTATCTAAATGGTTGGCTGGTCAGGGGAAGACAATAACAGCGACGGATATTGAAAGTAATCTTGTACCTGCTTATCAAAGTATCGCCCGGATATTAGAAGAACGTCTTACAAATGATTTTTACGAAAAGGTTTGTTATTTTTATAAAAATTTAAAAGACAAAACATCCCCGCTCTTTGGCAAAGAAAGCTATCACTGGATAAAAGAAAACTCTGTACAATTGAATACATTGGTCAGGAATCATTTGCAGGCATGCATTGATTCGGGAGAGTGGTATAAGCTAATGACAAAAGAAGATACAGGGAAAGTCATTTATGATGCTTTACAGCCATTTAGTCATGATTTTGATATAGAAAAAGATTTTTTTGGTCTCATCAAATCAGTAGATCGTAGTGTTTGGATGGATGAGTGGAATTTTTTGACAGAGATTTAAGCCAATTTTTCACCTTGCTCCTCTCAAAAAAAATGTACCTCCGTTTTCACTCCCTCCAACTCATCTTCCAGCCATTTGTCTAAATTTTTGTACCAATCCAAATGGAGCGACCACTGGCCGCAGCCGCCAGGATCGGTCGGGCAGCAGGTGTGTTTCCACTGTTTTTTGCAGGAAGGACACCGGCCGGCAGTGTCAAAGGTATTCCAGACCGTGCCGCAGGAACACTGCCAGTGCGCTTGGCCATCGGGTTCCCAACTGCATTTCGGACATTCTATTTTGACTTCGCTTGGCATAATTAACCTGCCGGTGTGCGTTGGAATTTGATAAAATGGCCTTCTTTGATGCTGTGCCGGTCGCAGTACCCCCCAAGCACTTCCAGCACATAGCGGGCGGGTTGCGAAGAAGGAACGGGATCGAGGGTTTGTGGCTTGGTATTTTTCCGGATGGTAACGATGCGAAAGGCTTCGTCTATATAAAGGATGTCGAGCGAAATATAGGTGTTGAGCATCCAGAAGGATTGCATTTCCTGTTGATCCATAATAAATAACATGCCCTGTTCTTCTTCCATGGAACGGCGCCACATCAGGCCGCGCGTCCTGTCGTCGTCCGTTTCGGCAAGTTCAATGTCAATCTCAGCGAGCACCTTCATTTGTAATTCATCCGTGAACTGGAGCGTGCCTTCCTTTTGAAATTTCGGGCCCATATTTTTGGGTTTGGATGGCAATGCCATGTAGACAAGTCCGATAAGAATCGGGATCAACAGCAACAGCATCAACAGCCCCATGCGGCGGCGTTTCGGACTGGTTTTGGGCAGCGCGGGGCGCCGGGCAGCAGATTTTCCTGAAGTAGCCATAAAACTTTTCTTCTTTTGCTGCGAAGATAGAACTCTACGATATATTTTTCTGTAAGATACCAGAGTTTCGCTCGTGCCGACGGTTCCACCAATAAGATCCGGCCCCCAGCGCCACGTTCACAAAGCCCCACAGGCTGTTTTTAGGTTCCTCTTGCACCAGCACAATGAGCATGCCAATGCTGAAAACCAGAAAAAGCACCTGAAAAAGCGGGTAAGCCGGGCTGCGATAGCCTTGAGGCGGCCCCTCGCGAAAGCGCAATACAATGACGCCTACCACGGTTAAGGTCGTGAAAAGTTGAAGGACAAACCCGCTGTACAGCAATATTTTTTCAAAAGAACTGGTCAACACCATGAAACCGCTGATGGCCGTTTGCAGCCAGATCGCACGCACGGGAATACCCCGTTGGTTGTCTTTTCCAAAAAAACGCCAAAGTTGAAAATCATTGGCCATTGCACGCACTACGCGCGGCCCCACCCAGGTCATGGCGCTGATGCTGGCAATGAGCAGCAAGGCAATGAGCAGGCTGACGATGCGGCCGGCTTGTTCGCCAAACATACGCTCCGTGACCACCAGCGCGATATCGAGTTTGCCTTGCAGGGCTGCGGTGGGCGCCTGCATCAAAAAAGACAACTGCAGGGCAATGAACAACACGCTCACCAATATGGTGCCGCCGATCAGTGCGCGGGGCAGGTTGCGGGCGGGCGATTTGATTTCTTCCACGATGTAAGCTGCTGCATTCCAGCCTGAAAAAGCATACATGACATACACCAGCAGAATGGCATAAGAGGGTTGTGCGATTTCCGATTTCCAGGTATTGCTCCAGTCGAGCGCATGTGCCTGGGGCGCACGCTCTAATCCCATCCAGATCAGGAAAATCAGCAACAAAAGTTTTAGAACGGTAAAACTGTTTTGGAAAACGCTGCTCTGTCGAATGCTGAAAGAGTGCGCCAGGGCAATGCCGCAGATCGTGAACAGCGCAATCCACTGTTTAGGAATATTGCTCAACGGTTCAAGGTATACCGCCATTGCCATTGCAGCTAACGCAATGGAGGCTGAAAACCCTACCGTGAGCGAGATCCAGCCGGAAAGGTAGCCAACAAAAGGGTGGTAAATTCTGGACAAAAAATGGTATTCGCCCCCTGAACGCGGGAGGCGCGCACCAAGTTCGGCGTAGCTGAACGCACCGAAAAGTGCAATCGCACCCCCGATGATCCATACGGAAAGGATCGTCCAGGTATTCTGGAGGTATTTTAATTGCAAGCCCAATGTGGTGAAGACGCCTGTCCCCACCATATTGGCCACTACAATAGCGGCAGCGCTTCCCCATCCGATTTTTCTGTGCAGCATAAATTCACTAACAAACGGTAAAAGTAGGGCAATTGAACTGTTCTTCCGGCGCTTTAACGAAAGGATAACGCGGCCAGAACGGGGGATTTTGTAAAAATTCAGGAATACTTAAACTACAATTCATATTATCCAAAGGCCTTCAAATGGAAATGCCTTTTATCTTTAGCGTTATAAGAGCATGTTCAAAATTCCATCAATCGGCTGCAAGCGGGAAATTTTGTTTTATACTTCGTTAGATTTTTTCGCCATAGCTGCCGGCTATGTCTGCAAAATCTGCCTCGTCTAAAACAAAATCTCCTCGCTTTCGCTCGATCATGGAAATTTGAACATGCTCTAAATATTGCCAATTCGTTTGAAATGAAATATTTTAAAAAAAACTACACCATGTTTAAAAGACTCATTTCCAGCTTGTATTTTGTTTTAACAATCCTTTCCTGCTGTCTTGCTCAACCAGCCCTGATCGTTCCGAAAGTCTATTCCAACATCAAAACAGAGAACGGGCAAATTTATTTGGAATACCAGGGACAAAAGGTATTCGCACAGGAACAGGCGCCAAAATATACCCTGGAGTTGCTGATTGGCAGCCCCGTGGGTACGGACAACGGCCTTGAATTCAGCTTCGACCTGGGATTGAACGGCAAGTTGTACTATGGATTCATCCCTTACGGCGACACCGACTATCCGCACCCGGTCTATTTTCGCGCCCCGGTGAACATCAAGGAAGGCAAAGCCAATGTGCCGATCAAATCCATGTCCGGAACTTACGACATGGTAGGATGGGAGCGCCAGCAAAAAGGCACTTTGGGCTATCGTGTGACCGACCATACCGGGCAAATGCTCTACGACGGCATCGTCAGTTTTAAAGGGAAAGGCCCCTTCGAGGTTATCCCGACCATCATCGAAGGGCCGTTCATCAACCTGCTTTCGCCAGAAGGCGCTACAATCTCTTTCACCACCAACCGACCAGTGCAGGCCTCAATTGCCGTTGGCGGAAAAACCTTCACGGATCCTAAAGCAACCACGTATCACGAAATCGCCATTACCGGGTTGTTGGCAGCAACGGAATATCCTTATACCGTGCGCTATGGGGATATGGATCTGAGTTTTTCTTTCCGTACGGCACCCCGCCCGGGTTCGCGCAAGCCTTTTTCGTTTACCTACGCCAGCGATTCCCGCGCCGGGCAAGGCGGCGGCGAGCGCAATGTATGGGGATCGAATAACTACATCATGAAGAAGATTATGGCCTTAGGGCGACTGAAAAAATCGGCCTTTATGCAGTTTACCGGCGACCTCATCAATGGATACTTAGTCAATCCCGACAATATGCGCCTTCAATACGCCAACTGGAAACGAGGGGTGCAGCCGTTTACCCACTATACGCCAATGATTGCAGCGATGGGCAACCACGAAGCGCTCATGCGCAGATTTATGTACAAATCGCCGGATGGCAAGGATTCTGTTTCTTTTCAGGTCAACCGCTTCCCTTTTGAAACGGAATCATCAGAAGCTATTTTTAATGAAAACTTTGTAAATCCGCTGAATGGCCCCGATAGCGAAGACGGCGCTTCCTACGACCCGGATCCAAACCAGACTGATTTCCCATCCTATAAAGAAAATGTTTTCTACTACACCTACGACAATGTGGCGGTGGTGGTGATGAATTCCAACTACTTCTATGCGCCGACCACAACACGCATACCACACACCAGCGGCGGATTGCATGGATACATCATGGATCAGCAGTTGAAGTGGCTGGAAAACACCATTGCGATGCTTGAAAAAGACAAAAGCATTGACCACATCTTTACCACACAGCACACCCCGTGTTTCCCCAACGGCGGCCACGTGCGAGACGACATGTGGTATGGCGGCAACAACACCCCCCGGCCCTACGTTGCCGGTAAGGCAATGGACAAAGGCATCATTGAGCGCCGCGACCAAATCTTAGACATTATCGTAAATAAAAGTACCAAAGTAAGAGCCATCCTCACCGGCGACGAACACAACTACAACCGCCTTCGGCTGACGCCTGAAACGATCATCTACCCCGAAAACTACGACAAGCCCAAAATCAGGTTGTCCCGAACCATCTACCAAATCAATAATGGCGCGGCCGGCGCTCCTTACTATGCGCAGGAACAAACGCCCTGGACTCCCTATGTAAGCGGGTTCACTACCCAGCATGCGCTGGTCTTTTTTCATGTACACAAAAAGAAAATCGAGGTGGAAGTGGTCAATCCGGATACCCTGGAAGAAGTGGATCGCTTCCGTTTGCATTGACCAACCTATTCAGTCATAAATTTTAGGTAAAGATTGCCGGACAACAGATGATTCTTTTCACGTGCTGCCCGGCAATCTTTTTATCGTTTTTGTAACAACAAGCCCTTCCAGTTCGGTACAAATTAAAATTTGTGCAATAATCCCGACACAGAAAATATTTTTTGCAAAAGCAGCGATGGAACATATATTTGTATCTTCGCTTTAATTACTGCCCCTTACAACCACAAAAAACATCTATTCCTCCGGGGAAATTTATTCTAAAAATGAAGGTTTCCCTTAGTTTGAAGCAAAGCGGCACATAGCCAAACGTACAATTCATCCCTATTGCGCAGCGCTTCCTATCGCGAAGCGGCCTGCGTTGTATGCCCCTGTAACCGTTCAATACCAAGACCTTACTTTATCCGGCACTTCATCGCCTGAAGTGAAGTCATTGTATTTTTTATTTGTATAAATTGATAGAGGAAACTATATTTTCTAATCATTGTAATCTCGTTTGCTCATGAAGCAATTGCTACTTTTAATCACCCTTGTTTTTTTGTTGGTAAATACGGCATTCGCACAGGAACCGCCAGATGAATGCCCGGGAGGCCAGCTTATAACGGCCAGCACCTGCCAGGAAGCCTGCGTGCTTTGCGACATTGACGGATTGATCGGCATCAATGACCTTGATGATCTGGGTATGGCGCCTCCGGGTTTCTGCGCGCCCCAGTTGCACAACACCCAATGGGTGGGGTTCGTGGCTGGGACAACGGATATCCAGATCGTGATTACGCCTTTTAACTGCCAAACTGCCAATGGATTACAGATTGGAATTTATAACACACTGACTTGCCAGAATTTTCAATTGGTGTCGGAGTGCTACGCCGATATCAATCCCAATGTGCCTGCAGAATTCAATATGTCGGGTTTGCAGGTAGGTGGTATTTACTTTATCGTCATTGACGGCAGCAATGATGACATTTGCAATTTCAGCGTAGACGTCACCCAGGGCTCTACCGTAGCGCCGCAATTGACCCAGGCGGCAACTTTCCCGCCACCCATCAACTCCCCTTTTTGTGTCGGGGAAGTGTTAATTGCCAATGCGACGACGGTACCATTTGCCAGTATTTATACCTGGACGCTTAATGGCGTAGAGGTGGCTTACACGCAAAATGCAGCCATTACGATCCCCCCCGGGACGCCGTCCGGTACTGCTCAACTTTGCGTGACGCCCTCGAACCCATGCAGCCAGGGAGCGCCTTTTTGCCGGACCATCATCATTACGCCGCCGGATTTGTTTACTGCCTCCGCAACGGTTTGCCAGGGTCAGAGCTATAATTTCCAGGGCCAGACCTTTTTCAATGCCGGCACTTATACCGTAAACACTGCCGGGCCGGATGGTTGTCTGGATATCTATCAATTCACCCTGACGGTACAGCCTCCACAGTTTACAAATGTAACTGCTGCCATTTGCGCAGGCCAGATATACTGGGTAGGTACGCCCGGTGGCCCCGGAAGCCAGGCGCTTTCTTCAGGAGGGGTTTACAATGTCACTCTTCCCACGGTGAACGGGGGGTGTGACAGCACCGTTACGGTGAACCTGACGGTGCATCCTAATTTATTCACGCTGCGCAATGAAAGTATTTGTCAGGGTGAATTTGTGACCATCGCCGGTGTGAATTACGGCACAACCGGGGTTTATACCATCAACCAAATGACCCCGTTTGGCTGCAACGACCAAACCGTACTCAACCTTACGGTCTATCCGGTTCCGGCTCCTGTAAACATCTCCGCGACTATTTGTAATGGCGATGAATATGTGGTAGGCGGCAATATTTTTCTCAATGCAACGGGCTTCTATAATTTTGTCCTGCCAAGCGTAGGGGGGTGTGACAGTATTGTCAACATCAACCTCTTTGAACGGGCGCCCATTGTCAGAAACCTCACACAAACCATCTGCGCCGGTCAAAGCGTGACCATCGGCAACGGGCCTCCCAGAACAACCACGGGCAATTATACCCAGGTGCTGATTTCTCCAAGTACTGGTTGTGACAGTACGGTGAACCTCAACCTGACGGTATTGCCGCCTATAACGACCACGATCACTGCATCTATTTGTCAGGGCGAAAGTTATACGATGGGGGGTCAACAATTCACGACTCAGGGAACGCATGTACGGGTAGTGCCATCATTGCGTCCGCAGATGTGCGATAGTACGATTACGCTGAATCTGACGGTACGCCCTCACCGGTTTACAACGCTGACGGAAACCATTTGCAGCGACGAAACCTATTCGGTGGGTAGCTCAACGTATGATGCCAGCGGCACTTATCGGGATACGCTGTTGGCTGCTAACGGCTGTGATAGCATTATTACGCTGAACCTGACCGTTCTTGGCGCCATCACCGGCACGGCAAGCGTGGCCATTTGTGACGGCGATACCTATACGCTCGGCGGAAGTACATTCGATACGGAAGGCGTGTATATGGTGACGCTAACTTCTGCAAACGGCTGCGATAGTTTGGTTACCCTCGACCTGGAGGTGCTTGAAATTCCAGCAACGACGTTCAATGAAGACATCTGCCAGGGGCAAATATTTACTTTTAACGGAACCCCTTATTCGACAAGCGGTACCTACGTTGAAACCTTTGTCTCATCGGTAACCGGTTGTGACAGCATTGTCACCCTGAACCTGAATGTAATCCAACCCTTGACGACCCTGCTCAACATCGGCATTTGTACCGGGCAAACTTATTCCGTAGGCGCCAATACCTACGATACCCCGGGCACCTTTGTGAATACGCTGGTCGCTGGTTCGGGTTGCGATAGCATTGTGACGCTGAATCTGACCGTGAATGATATTCTGGAAGGCTTTGGGGCGGTGGAGATCTGCGATGGAGACGTGTATAGCGTCGGCGGAATGAATTTTACCACGACCGGTCTGTACGACATTCCTTCCATTACGCCTTCGGGCTGCGACAGTGTGTTCCACCTCGACCTGACGGTACACCCTATTCCGGTGACTAACTTAGTGGAAAGCATCTGCGACGATGAAACCTTCACGGTGGGCAGTTCTACTTATAACACCACCGGCATTTATCAGAATACGCTGACTTCTCTGGTCACGGGCTGTGACAGCATTGTCAACCTGAACCTAACCGTGTTGAACACCCCGGATGTGACCTTGAATATCTCCATCTGCGACGGGGAAAGTTATACTGTTGGTACTACGGCCTACACGACAGCCGGCAACTATCAACAGACCTTTACCGCAGCGAATGGTTGTGACAGTACGGTTACCCTGAATCTGGTTATTCTGAACGTTCCTGTAACCGATCTGGTGGAAAGTATCTGCGACGGCGAAACCTATACGGTGGGAACTTCCAACTACACCACGACCGGCGTTTATCAGGATATTTTAGTAGCGGTCAATGGTTGCGACAGCATCGTCAACCTCGATCTGACTGTACTGGATGTTCCTGAAACCAGCCTGACGGAACTAATCTGCGACGGGGAAATTTATTCCGTTGGCACTTCCAGCTATACCGTGAGCGGGGTTTATCAGGATGTTTTAGTGGCGGCGAATGGCTGTGACAGCATCGTGACGCTGGACCTGACCGTTGCACCGAATCCGGTAACCAATATAGTGACCAGTATCTGCACCGGGGCGACTTACCAGGTAGGAACTTCCTCTTACAATGCCACCGGTATGTATAGCGATACGCTGGTTTCTGCCGTCGGTTGCGACAGTATTGTGAACCTGAACCTGACCATTACCTCTTTTTACCTGGTAAACCTGGTAGAGAGCATTTGTGAAGGGGAAACCTTCACAGTTGGAACGACGATATACGACGAGACAGGGATGTATTCGAACCTGTTCCTCGCGCAGGATGGTTGCGACAGTTTTGTGAATCTGGATCTGACAGTCTTGCCTGTGCCGGTTACCGATCTTGTAGAAACCATTTGCGACGGAGAAACCTATCCTGTGGGAACTTCCAATTACATCGTTTCTGGTACTTATCAGGACATCCTGGTGGCGGCCAATGGCTGCGACAGCATCGTCAACCTGAACCTCACCGTCAACCCGGTTTTCACAACTGACCTCACCGAATTCATCTGCGATGGCGAAACATATTCGGTGGGCAGCTCTAATTATACGGTCAGCGGCGTTTATCAGGATATTCTGACGGCATCAAACGGTTGCGACAGCACCGTCAACCTGAACCTGACGGTGAATCCGATCCCCGTAACGAACCTGACAGAAATTGTCTGCTTTGGCGACAGCTACACCGTTGGCAGTTCTACCTACAGCGCCAGTGGTACCTATCAGGACGTGCTGACGGCCTTTACCGGTTGCGACAGTATTGTGAACCTGAACCTGACGGTGCGGAACCTGATCGAAACCAACCTCACGCAAACCGTTTGTTTCGGCGATTCCTACACCGTTGGCAACTCCACCTACAACGCCAGCGGCGCCTATCAGGATGTGTTAATCGCAGCGAATGGTTGTGACAGCATTGTGAACCTGAACCTGACGGTGCGCAGCCTGATCGAAACCAACTTAATCGAAACCATCTGCGAAGGGGAATCCTGGCCAGTGGGCGCTTCGATCTACACCACGACTGGTAACTATCAAAACGTGCTGACCTCGGTGTTGACGGGTTGCGACAGTACGGTTAACCTGAACCTGACCGTGGTACCAACGCAGTACACTACGCTGACAGAAGCCATTTGCAATGGGGAAACCTTCACGGTTGGAACCTCCAACTATACAACAAGCGGTACCTATCAGAATACTTTAGCCGCAGTGTCGTCGGGTTGCGACAGCATCGTGACGTTGAACCTGACCGTGCATCCGATTCCGCAGACCAACTTGGTGGAATCCATTTGCGACGGCGAAATGTATACGGTGGGAACCTCTGATTATGCGGTGAGCGGTAACTATGAGGATATCCTAACTTCCGTAATCACCGGCTGCGACAGTATTGTGAGCCTGAACCTGACCGTCATTCCAATTCCGGTGACTACCCTTACGGAAGAAATCTGCGATGGCGAAAACTTCACGGTTGGCGCTTCCGCTTATAACACCAGCGGGCAGTATCAGGACATCCTCGTGGCTGCTTCAGGTTGCGACAGCATCGTCAACCTGAACCTGACGGTGAACCCGGTTTATGCGGTTTCCCTGACCGAGCTGATCTGCGACGACGAAACCTTCACGGTTGGCACGTCCAGCTTCAACAGCACGGGCACTTTTATAGTGCCGCTCCAGTCGGTATCCGGTTGCGATAGTATTGTGACGCTGAACCTGACGACGCACCCCTGCCAGTTGTCGTTCAACACCCAGGGAACGGCAGCGCTTTGCAACGGCAATGCTGATGGCGCATATCGGTTTGCAGTGACTGTGGGAACAGCGCCTTACACCTACACCTGGCAGGGCCTTGGCGGGAACCCGCTCAATGGTTCGGGTAATATTGGAACCAACAATACCAATGCTTTCATCAACAACCTGCAGGCGGGTAACTACCGCATCACGGTGACAGACAGCTACGGCATTATAGGAACCATTGACTTTACAATCGGACAGCCACCGGCGTTGAATGCTTCCATTGCTCTTTCCGATAACGAAGGCTTCAACATCAGTTGCGCAGGCGGCAATGACGGGGCGGCAACGGCTTCGGCTATTGGCGGGACGGCGCCTTACAGCTATGCCTGGAACACCGGCCTGAATACTTCAACGATCGAAGACCTGACTGTCAATACTTATACGGTGACAGTGACCGACCAAAATGGTTGTACCACCACCACACAGGCTACCCTGGACGCACCACAGCCGCTGGATATAGAGGCGGAAGTGACCGACCCGCTTTGTTTTGGCGACCGCGAAGGGTTCATTAACGTCTCTACAGTGACGGGTGGCGTTGGACCTTTTGTTTATTCGATAGACAACGGGCCGTTTACGGTGAGTCCGGTATTTGGGAACTTAGGCATTGGAACTTACAATATTCAGGTGCAGGATGCCAATGGCTGCGAAACCTCTATTATTGAGACGGTGAACCAGCCGCAGGAACTCATCGTTGACCTGGGGCCGGATATTCAAATCAGCCTGGGTGACAGCATCAGACTCCCGGCTCAAACGTCGTATCCCGTAGCTTCGTACTCCTGGAAAATTGACCCGGCGCTGTCTTGCATCGATTGTTACGATCCGATGGTTCGGCCTTTTGAAACGGCGGCATTTTCTGTGGCAGTGACGGACGAGAATGGTTGTACGGATACGGATGCGATTACCATCTTTGTGGCCAAAAACCGCAATGTATTCATTCCGAACGTGTTTTCACCCAACGACGACGGCTTCAACGATGTGCTGTACATCCAGGCAGGGCCTGAAGTAGCGCGGATCAAGTCGTTTAAAGTGTTCAACCGCTGGGGCGAAGCAATCATCGAGTTGGATAATTTCCAGCCCAATGATCCGGATTACGGTTGGAATGGCAATCATCGCGGCCAGATCATGAACGCAGCCGTATTTGTCTACTTTGCTGAAGTGGAATTCATTGACGGCGAAACGCGCCTCTTTAAAGGAGATGTCGTGCTGATGCGATAGGGGATTTTAGAATAAAATGCAAGAGGCAAAGTGCAAGACGCAATAATTTGAATTTTATCAAATTACGTTTTGTACTTTGCTTCTTGCCTCTTTACAAACCCTCTAAAGCTGCCAAAGGCCTTAAAACGCCGTATCATCCACCCTCGCCAACCAGTCTTCAATATTGCCAATCACTGAAGCTAAGCAGCCGTCCTCGAACGGAGAACGCAACCCTGCCAGCGCGACCAGATCCAAAAAAGATTTGCTGCCGCCTGCCTCACAAAGGCGTACGTAATCCGCCCAGGCGCTTTCGTGGTTTTCGTTGTTGCGTTTCCAGAACTGGAAAGCGCAGATTTGCGCCAGCGTATAATCTATATAGTAAAATGGGTAAGCGTAGATATGGGTTTGTTTTTGCCAGAAGGCGCCCGCTTCCAGGTAGGCATTGTCTTCGTAATTGCGGTGTGGGAGGTACCGGCGTTCGATTTCGCGCCATGCCTGGTGTCGTTGCTGCGGGGTAAAATCCGGGTTTTCGTACACGACGTGCTGAAATTCATCCACCGCCACGCCATATGGCAAAAAACAGACGGAGTCGGTGACGTGTGCAAAACGGTATTTATCGGTATCTTCCTTAAAAAACAGGTTCATCCAGGGCCAGGTAAAAAATTCCATGCTCATGGAATGGATTTCGCAGGCTTCGTAGGTCGGCCAATGGTATTCTCCAAGGCCCATGTCCCGGCTCTTGTACACCTGAAAGGCGTGTCCAGCCTCATGAGTCAGCACATAAATGTCCTGGCTGCTGCCGTTAAAATTGGAAAAAATATAAGGCGCCTGGTACTTGTTGATATAGGTGCAATATCCGCCCGTCGCTTTGCCGGGCTTGGCTTCCAGGTCCATCAGGTTGCAATCGCGCATGAAGCGAAAAAAAGTGTCGGTTTGGGGCGAAAGTTCGGCGTACATCCGGGACGCGTTCTCCACTATCCAGTCCGGATCGCCTTTAGGTTTGGGGTTGCCGGCGGCAAACCTAAAATCGTCGTCGTAGTATTTCAGGACATCTAAACCTAAGCGAATGCGCTGCCGTTCAAAGAGTTGGGTCGCTAAGGGGACGATGACTTCCTGGATTTGTTTTCTAAAATTTTTTACCATTGCTGCGTCGTAGTCCGTGCGCAACATGCGGGCATAGCCCAAAGGAACAAAGTTGGGATACCCCAATTTTTGGGCGATGCGGTGGCGGGTTTTGACCAACTGGTCAAAAATACGGTCAAATTCATCCGCATTTTTTACAAAAAAAGCCCATTTGGCAGCGGAAGCCGCGCTCCTGGTTTCCCGATCCGGTGCGGTTTCCATCGCGTGCATAGAGGAGAGGTTGTAGGTTTCACCCCGAAACTCAATAGCCGCGCCGGCTTTTAATTTGGTGTAATCGCTGCTCAACCGGTTTTCTTCCTGGAGGTCTTCAATGATTTCCGGGAGAAAGGTTTTCAGACTCAACTCGGCAATGCGGAAAAGTTGGCGCCCCCATTTGGATTCCAGCGCCACCCGGTAAGACGCTGCAATCAAAGCCTCGTAAAGACGGTGAGTAAGCGCATCTACATGGGGAATTTGCTCATCGAAGAAGCTGTTTTCTGCTTCGTAGAAGACGTCCGTAGTATTTACGGTGTGCCGGATCTGGCAAATACTGCGCATGGAGTAAAAATCTTCCTTCAGTTCGTTGAGCTGGTCGAAGGCAAGGGATTGCGCTTCAAAGGAAGTTGCGTTTTCAAATTGGATCAGGCGCTCGTTGAATTGAGCCGTCATTACGGCTATATCAGGACGGGTGTACTGATAGCTTTCGAATTTAAGCATTGGCATTGTGGTGGTTTTAGGTTTTACGTTTCAAAAATAATGTTTTGACGGTAAAACCCAACAAAAATAAAAAGATTCTTGTCCGTAACATGTCGGACAAGAACCTTTTAAGCATGATCGAAGCGGGAGGATTTAAATAAAATAAGCAAGCATGTTCAGGTTAAAATCCGGCAGCGGTTGCCCTTGCAGAGGCAATTCCAATTGCGGATCTAAGTCCCGAAGTTTGAAATTACTGCCCGAGACGACGTCTCTGGCAACGTAAGCTTTAGGTTTCCAGTATTTCGATTCGTTCAAATTGTCAATAACCACGCCGCGTGAAGTACTGTGAATGATGTGTACCCCACTTTTGTCGTTGGAAACGACCATCGCAACGTGGAAAATGTACTTTGATTTCGGTCTGCGGAAAAAGATCAGATCGCCGGGACGAACTTTTGCAAGTTCAATCTTCCTGCCCTGACCAACCTGGTTGCGGGAACAGGGCGATACTGCCACATTGAAGTGGTTCATTACAAAGTGCGTAAAACCAGAGCAGTCAAACCCTTTCGGGCTACGGCCGGCATACTTGTAGTTGATCCCCAGATATTGCTTTGCATATGAGATAACCTGTTGACGTACAAGGTTTTCTTCAATAGCCATTTCTTTGTTTACGACGACTGTATCAGCAGTGAAACGGTCGTTGTTTGAAGTGGCGCAGTAAGCGAGGGGAAATCCGAAAAAAAGTGTAAATGTTAGTGCTTTCCATTGTCGGCTTAACATAGATCAGAAGATTTTTAGCTTGCTTCGACGGGGCTAAGGTAAAAACTTTTTTATGAATGCAAATCATGTGCCGAATTTTTCAGAATAAAAAATTCTGGAAGAAGGGATGAAAGAAGATTATTATATGGCAATTTTTCCTTGCTGACAAATGCTTTGGGGCGATTGTCCTGGTCATTCAACTTTATCAGGCGCTAAAAATTTTTTCATTAGCAGTGCTGCGCCTTTGAACGGCGTCATGCTGCCGTCGAGTACGGCCTTTTCCACAGCTTGCAGATGCTCCTGAACCCGTTCATTGTGGTAAAACAGGTTGTGGAGGTGGGCCTGGACACTCTCATGCAGCCAAAAGGTCGCCTGTCTGGTTCTGTTGTGCTGGAAATAGGCGTTTTTAGCCGTCAGTTCCTGGTAGGCGAGTAATAGTTTCCAAATTTCGGTAATCCCCGAATTTTCGATGGCAGAACAAAGCACCGTTTGAGGTTCCCATCCGCTGCTTTTGGATGGGAAGAGGTGCAATGCGCCTGCATACTCGCGTTTTGCGCGCATGGCTAAGCCTTTTCGTTCCCCGTCTGCCTTATTAATGGCGATCAGGTCCGCCATTTCTACAATCCCGCGTTTGATGCCCTGTAGTTCATCGCCTGCGCCGGGCATCAGCAAAAGCAGGAAAAAATCGGTCATGGAGTGTACGGCAGTTTCGGACTGCCCCACCCCCACCGTTTCAATGATGATGACATCGTAGCCCGCCGCTTCGCACAGGAGGATGGATTCGCGGGTTTTACGGGCCACACCACCCAGCGAGTCCCCCGAGGGCGATGGCCGGACGAAAGCGTTTGCTTGAGCGGCCAGCTCGAACATCCGCGTTTTGTCGCCAAGAATGCTGCCTTTGCTGACCTGACTAGACGGGTCAACCGCCAGCACTGCAACGCGCCGTCCCTGCGACAACAAATACAATCCGAAAGTTTCGATGAATGTGCTTTTGCCCACTCCGGGGGCCCCCGTGATGCCAATGCGAAAACTTTTGCCGCTGTGCGGGAGGCATTGCGCCACAATTTGCTCTGCCAGTTCCTGATGATCTGTCCTTGAGCTCTCTACAAGCGTAATAGCCCTGCCCAAAGCCACCCGGTCGCCCGTGAGCAGGCGCGCCAGATAGTCTTCCGGCAATAGCGCGCTCGGTTTGCGTTGCGCAATTTGCTCGCTCAAATGCGGGTTGACGTTCGGATGGGTACTGTGATCAGGAACAGGCATGCGGTTGAACATGAATTGCCGGACTTTATATTCAAATGTAGTCCGGCGGCGTTAGTACTTGGAATTCTTCACAAAATAAACGCATAACATGACCATCTCCAATCGTTTGGTGTTTTTTATGACATTCGCACTCGTCCTTTGCTTCGCTGGCGAGGCGCAAGCCCAGTTGTTCAAGAAAAAAGAAGAGAAAAAGGAAGAACAGCAGCCCGCCGCAGAAAAAAAAGAGAAGGTCTTTAGTTTCAAAAAGAAAGAAAGCGAAACGGAGCGCAGCAAAGCCCCGGCGAAAGCGGATGCCAAAACATTAAAGAAAGAGCACAAAGAAGCAAAATCGGAAGTGCGCGCCTATAAAAAAGAGCGGAAAGCCGCCGAAGCGAAAGAAGATGCCGCCCGCGCCCGTGCCAACGTGCTGAAAGCGCAACGCAAAGCGGAAAAAGCAGACGGCAAAGCGGAAAAAGCGGAAGAAAAAGCCGTAAAAACCCGGCAGAAGACGAATGCAAAGAAACAGGATTAGTTTATAGAAAAGTGGCAAACTTGCAAGTGGGCAAAGCTTGTCCCGTATAGCGGGATGGGCAAACCGGGACTCCCAAGCTTCCCAAAGCCATCAGATCAAACTCAAATAATGTGGAAACATTTCCCGCCACAGGGGCCAGTCGTGGTTTTGCCAGCCGCGCAGGTCGAGCCAATGGGGAATGTTCTTCTGGTGCAACTGCCCGGACAGGCGCTGGTTGGCTTCTAAGCAAATGTCCCACTCCGAGGTGCCAAGGATGATCTTCATGCGCCAAATATCGGGGTGGCTGAGTCCGTGTATATAATCTACCGGGTTGTTGAAATAGACATTGTCGTCGTAGTGATTGCCTACGAAAGACCGGATATCGAACGCGCCGCTCATCGAAAACAGGTGGCTGACCACGTCCGGGTGCTTGAGCGCAAAATTGACCGCGTGGTAACCGCCGAAGCTGGCGCCCGCTACCGCCACTTTACCCGACTGCGTGTTCCAGCGCGCCCGGTGTACAATTTCATCCAATACCATTTTGTCGTACCAGGCATGGTTGTGCGCCCGCGTTGCCGGATGCACCTCTTTGTTGTACCAGCTGTGCTTGTCAACGCTGTCGGGACAATACAACTGAATGAATCCCCGCTCGATGAACCAGCGAGCCGATTCAGTCAATCCAAAATCTTTGCTTTCGAAATACCTGCCCATCGAAGAAGGGAAGAGGACAACGGGATAGCCCTGATGCCCATATACGAGCATCTCAATGTTCATGTTCAGGTTGGGAGAGTGCCAACGGAAATATTCTTCGCGCATGTTGAACTGATGATTCTGGTGGAATTTTGTGGCAAAGATATAGAATCTCATGCGCTAATACCAATCGTATAATTCATAAAGCCCCAACCCTCATCCATCAAATCAAAACCCTCATCCGTCAATTCTGCGCGCAATCGCCTGCCCTGTGGGAATAACTTGCTTTCGATTTCCGGATGGAATCACCCGACTGTTCCTGTTACCCGGATAAACAAATATTCACCCACTTTTTAAACCTAAAAATTTCGCGTCATGATACGGACTCGATTAGTTTTATTCCTCCTTGCCTTAAGCTGTTTTTCTGCGTCCCCGCTCAAAGCCCAATTTCACATTGATTGTTTTGCGGGCAATGACCTCGGAGGACTTGTTTCCGCCGGAAATCCCGATAATATTACGTTCGACCCCTTGTCCGGGAATGAAGAAATTCAGACATTTCAAGGCTGTTTCACCCCTGCCGATGCAGACTACAATGATTTGTTCAGTGTCTTTGTACCAGATGGGTATGTCGTCTCTGCCATCCAGTTTGGATACGTAGATCCTTTATTTGATGATTTAACCGAAGTAAATTTTAGCCTGTGGTACGGTACAGATTGCCAGCCGCTGGGAAGCCCAGATGTCTATTCCGGTGGGTATACGAACAATCTGGACTACGATTCATGGTACGGCAACATGATCGCAGGGGTCGCGCCTCTGGCTGGCGGCAGTTGGTACAGTATACGCATTGATATGAATGCCACGCCTTCTTCTGTTCTGTACTATTTACACTTTACCCTTACTTGCGACGACAACACCGCGCCTACTTTCACCACAGCCGCTGGCGCATTAGATGCAACGCTGGATTGCAGTAATCTGGCCGGAATCGCCGCCGCGCTGGCTATGGAGCCTGCCGGAAGTGACGACAGCGGAAGCGCATCGCTGATCCTGGCAGACGACCAAAACACGCCGAACCCTGGTTGCCCTAACGCCTACACCCGCGTTCGTACCTGGACGCTGGAAGACGGCTGTGGCAACAGCAGCGCAGGATCCTTTGCCCAAACGATCGAAGTTTACGACGATACCCCGCCCACGTTTACCATGATTGCCGGCGCTTTGGACGTCGTAGTGGAATGCGACGATTTCGCGGGCTTAGCCAATGCAATTGCCATGACACCCACAGGAGCCGATGCCTGTGGCAGCGCAAGCTTAATGCTCATTTCCGACACAACCACGCCCGATCCTGATTGCTCCAAAGCTTACAACCGGGTGCGTACCTGGCGCCTGGTGGATGAATGCGGCAACCAGAGCTTAGCTTTGTTCCACCAATCCATACAGGTCGTAGACACAACGCCTCCGGTGGCTGTGGCAGTAAACGGCGTAATCGCAATCTCGGATCCGGAAGGCTATACCCTTTCACCGGCGGATGTACTCAACCTTGCCGCTACTTTTGATGCCTGCGGCGAAATTACAATCGCCATTGAACCACAAGTGCTGGGTTGCGACTTGCTGGGCCAAATTGTTCCTGTAACGGTATCAGTGACAGACGAATGCGGCAATACGACTGAGGTGGTTGCCATGATTGAAGTAACGGAAGACACCAGCATCAAAGCGCCGTGGGACAACGATAATATCGGAATCACGGCCAATGGCAGCGCCACCCATTCCCCGTGTCAAGGCACCTACAATGTTACGTCCAGCGGCTTTTCCATGCCCAACAGCGATGTTTCACACTTTGTCTACGTGGATTTGTGCGGCGACGGTGAAATCATCGCCCGCGTAACCAATGTCAACCCGAACACGGGCTGGGGCGGTGTCATGATTCGGGAGAGCCTGCAACCCGGCGCACGTAAAGTCGCCATGAAAACCGGGTTAAACAATACCATCCGCCGGGAAGTCCGCACCGCCACCAACATGAATTTCCAGATGCAGCAGTCGGCAATCGTTCCGGGGCCGGTGTGGTTCCGCATCGTCAGGACGGGCAATACATACAACATGTATGCTTCCACAAATGGTTCGCAATGGCAATTTTTAGGCAGCGCACAACTTAATACTGGCAATTGCGTGATGATGGGCATTTACACAGAGAGCACCAACAACAATACGCCCGTTACTGCAATTTTCGATGAAGTCAGCGTGAGCGGTGGCGTTCAACCATTGATGGCATTGCCCGGCGGACTGGTTGAGGCTGCTCAAACGGAGCATTTATCCCCGGTTCCGACTGTATACCCCAACCCTGGAAAAGGCGATTTTAAGGTAGACCTTAGTTCGTACGCAGGCATGGAGGTGACGATGGAGGTAACAGACCAGAACGGCAAGAAGCTGTTCTCAAGCCGGGTAGAACCTGGAAAAACACCTGAAACCTTGTCTTTAATGAATTACCCGGCTGGGATGTACATCGTCCGCATTCATACTGGCAGCGGCAGTCCACATGTCGTAAAATTGATAAAACAATAGGTGAATGGTCTTCGCTGCCCGGCAGGTTAACCTGTCTGACGAAGGCATAGGCAAGGGAGTACTGCGGTTGGGCAGCGCCGCGGCTCCTTTTTTAGTGTCTGTCTTTATAGTCCGATAGCTGCGTTATGTTTGGCCCCAAAATCGGTCATTTCGTTTCGACTCCGCTCAACGATCGCCCGTTTTTGGGGCCAAACATGCCTTGCTCTCGAACTCTAAAGAGCAGACCCCGGTCTAAAGGACAGACACTAATTGATTATTTACCATCTATGTGGTAAATAAATCCGAAATCATTAAATTTGTTGAAAGGGGGACTTCATGGAGAAAATGAACCTACTGCAAAATGATCGAAAAGCCGGCCAGGAAAAGGCTTCTGAAGCGCCAAAGCCATTTTCATTTGAAGAAATAGAAAAGATTTTCCTGTATTTTTCAACCTCTATTCTGGAAAAAAATACCGAAGAAGAAATACTCTGGGATCTGGCAAAAAACTGCATTTCCCAACTTGGCTTCGAAGATTGTGTTATTTATTTATTGGCAGAAGACAAACAAGTCTTGGTCCAAAAGGCAGCCTATGGACCCAAAAATCCAAAAGAACAAAGTATTTTACAGCCCATTGACATCCCGGTTGGCAGCGGCATCACCGGATCAGTAGCCTTGAGCGGCGTGGCTGAAATTGTGGAAGATACTTCGCTGGATCCCCGCTATATTGTAGACGATATGCCCCGGTTATCCGAAATCGCGGTTCCCATTTTAACGGACGGCAAAGTTTTGGGGGTGATTGACTGCGAACATCCGGAACCCCGGTTTTTTACATCGCAACATTTGCGCATTTTGACCGCCATCGCTTCCATTTGCGCCATCAAATTATGCCGGGTGAGGGCAGAACAGCTCGCCTTGCGGGAACAAAAAAGGCTGTTGGAAGCGCAACGCCAAATGGAAGAATTGAAAGCGCAGGCGCTCAAAGCACAGATGAATCCCCATTTCCTCTTCAATGCGCTCAATGCCGTACAGTATTTCATCACCAGCGATGACAAAAAAGCGGCTTTGTCATACTTGTCTTTGCTGGGAAAATTGATTCGCTACCGGCTGCAACACTTTCAGGATGAAACCGCCTCGCTGAGTTCTGAAATCGAAGTATTGGGTTGGTACTTGAAGTTGCAAAAATTGCGATACGGAGACAAATTCACGTACACCGTAGAAACACCGGGGCTGGACACAGCCGGCGACGTAAAAATTCCCGCTTTGGTGCTTCCTGTGATCATTGAAAGTGCCGTAGAGACTTCCATGCTGGATCAACCTGCGGGACATGTGCAGTTGATGATAAAAATAGAGGAGGAGGCAGTTGGCCTGGAATTACGGCACAACCTGCGGAATCCGGAAGCGCCCAATGCGGATCGCCTGCTTGATTATCGGCAGCACATTGAACCCTGGCAAAAACAAGTGGAAAAGCTCAATGCGTTGCAACCGTACCAGATTCGGGAAAAGACGACCTTTGAGGATGCAGGGAAGCACACAAGCGGGGTTTACATTCACCTTCACATACCCATATTGAAATGAGGACATACCCCTGGTCACAGTTGCTCCTGTTTCCCATTGCGTTCGCAGTGTGGTGTGCGCCCACTGCCGGTTGGGCTCAAACCACCCGTTTAGACAGCCTGAAAGCACTCACGAAGCATAAAACGGATACGATCCGCATAGATGCACTGATCAACTTAGGCCGGGAACTCCGGAAAAAAGACATTGACCAGGCTTTAGTGGTTCAGGCTCAGGCAAAGGAGCAAGCCGCCGCAACCGGCCATCCCGACAGGCAGGCTAAAGCGTTAAATGACATGGGCATCAGTTACGGCATGAAGGAAGATTATGCCAGTTCCATGGAACATTTCAAACAAAGCCTGCAGTTGCATTCCGCACGGGGAAACCAGATGGGCGTGGCAGACGGGTACAATAACCTGGCCATCGTTTATAAACATATTGGCGATTATTCCCAAAGCCTCGATGCGCACCTGAAAGCGCTGGAAATATACGATGCTTTGGGGAATGAGTCTGGCAGGGCGGCTTCGCTGCTGAACATAGGCGTTGCGTACGACCTGATGAAAGAACCCCAAAAAGCCCTTGAGTATTTCGAGCAGGCGCTTGAAATCAAAGAGAAGATCAACGACGAGCCTGGCAAGGCGCTTGTGCTGCACAACATGGGATTGATGTATGAAACGCAAAAGCAGTACGAAAAAGCCCTCACCTATTTGTTCGAGCATTTGAAAATACTGGAAAAAACAGACAACCAGATGGCTTTGGCAAATTCCCTGAATTCAGTCGGCAAAGTCTACCTGTCCATGGGCGATTATGAAAATGCGGCAGTTTACCTGAGTCAAAGTCGGGAAAAAGCCACCCAATTGGGGTTAAAACAACCGTTGATCCATGCCCTGTACAACCTGGCGAAAATTCATATCCAGCAAGGCGAGCCGGGCCGCGCCATCCCCCTGCTCGAAGAACACAATAGACTGGCCGATGGCCTGAAGAGTTTTTTGTTGAAAAGACAAGGGCACGATTTGATGGCAACGGCTTATGAAGATACCAACGACTATAAAAACGCATTCAGGCAAGCCCAATTGGCCGCAGCATACCAGGACAGCCTCTTCAATACCGAAAGAACCCAAGCCTATCAGCAATGGCAGGCACGGCTGGAGGTATATGAAAAAGACCGGCAACTCGATCAGCAAACGCAGGAACTTCAACTACTCGAAGCCCGTGCCCGAACAGAAAGCCAGCTTCGGTGGGCCTTAGTGGTTGCTTTCCTGCTGTCCATCTTCAGCGCCTTTCTGTTTTACCAAAAATACCGCATCAGACAACAAACCAATGAAGTGCTGTTGCAAAAGAATCAACTCATTGAGACCCAAAAAGCAGAAATTGAAGCCACCAGCAAAGAATTGGAAAGGCGCATGCTGCGCGCTCAGATCAACCCGCATTTTATTTTTAATGCGCTCGGCTCCATCCAGCATTTCATCACAGCCAATGACCGGGCTTCGGCATTGAAATACCTGTCCAAATTCTCCAGCCTGTTGCGCCAGGTGCTGGAAGACTCCATCACCAATATCGTGGTGCTGGAGGAAGAAATCAAGTTGCTGAAAATTTACTTAGAACTGGAAGCCCTGCGCTTCGACGGCGGTTTTAGCTACCAGATAGCAATAGACTCCGACCTCGACCCGCACACAACTGAAGTGCCCCTGCTGCTGATTCAGCCTTTTGTGGAAAATGCCATCCCCCACGGGTTGATGCCCAAAAGCGGGGATCGCCAACTCCACATCTCATTCGCGGTGGAAGGCAATTTCACCGTTTGCCGGATCACAGACAACGGCATCGGCAGAAAAGCTGCCGCTGAACTAAAAGCCCAAAAAGCAGGAAGCCAGCCTTCCAGAGGCATGGAAGTGACCCGAAAAAGGCTGGAAGCGCTGAATAAAAACAGCGCCGCCCAAACCCTTGTCTCTTTTCATGACCGCTTCCAGTCCGACGGCAGCGCCGCAGGTACCGAGGTGGTCATTCAAATTCCAACCGCTTAAATGATTGCGCTATGCTGCGAGCCATTATTGTAGAAGACGAAAAACACAACCGGGAAACGCTGAAAAACCTGCTGACCGAGTTTTGCCCGGAAGTTGAGGTAGCCGGCATGGCCGCATCGGTGGATGAAGCCCTGTTGTTGATTCGGTCGGTACGCCCGGACTTGGTTTTTCTTGACATCGAGTTGCAGACAGGAACGGGGTTTGACCTGCTTGCCCAATTGCAGGGCCTTGATTTTGAAGTAGTTTTCACGACGGCTTTCGAGCAATATGCCATTAAAGCAATCAAATTCAGCTCGCTCGACTACCTGCTCAAACCAATTGACCTGGAGGAATTGCAGGCAGCGGTGGCCAAAGCCCTGGAAAGGAAAAGCGCCACAGAGCAAAAAGCGCGCTTAGACATCCTGCTTTCCCACCTGAAACCCTCCGTGCAACCGGAACGGCGCATCTGCCTTTCCACCGCCGACGGACTGGAATTCATCACAACTTCTGATATTCTTTATTGCGAAGCAAATGGTTCTTACACCAATTTTCATTTAAAAAACGACCGTAAAATCATCGTCAGCAAAAACCTCAAGGAATACGAATCGCTTTTTGACGAAACCCATTTCATGCGCGTACACAACCGGTACCTGGTCAATCTTCGCGAAGTGCGCCGTTTTGTCAAAACAGAGGGCGGGTACATTCTGATGAACAACGATGCCCAAATCGGCATATCGCCCAAAAATCGGGCAGCGTTTATCGAAAAAATGGGGCAGATCGGGTGACAAGCGTAAATTCTTTGCTTCAACAATCAGTTAAAGAACAAAATGTCGGCGTGTAACTAATCCCTGCATCGTTCATTATCTGTACATCACCAATACTCCCCAACCTTATGTCCATTCGCCTGCTCTTTTGTTTTTTGATGGCCGCTCCAACGGTTTGCGCGCAACCCCTCGTTTTCGACAGCATGCTTTGGCTGCGTCAGGAGCAGGTGCTGTTCGACTTCGGGAAACACGAACTGCGCCCCGGCGCGGATTCGCTGCTGCGCAATCTGGGAAAAGAGTACCTCGAACAAACCCGCGTTTTTTTGCACGTGTGCGCCCATACCGACGCCATCGGCAGCAACGACAACAACCGTAAATTGTCGCAACGCCGGGCCGAGGCCGTATCTGCGGTTTTGCTCGAAACCGGAATTCCCCAAACCCGCATTCAGATCAATGAATACGGGGAAGAACGCCCCATTGCAGATAATGCCACCGAAACCCAGCGCCAGGCCAATCGCCGCGCCACCATTGATTTTTATTTGCAAAAACAGTTTTTCTACGTAGAAGGCCAGATCAAAGACTCGGTCACGAACCAGGGCATTCAGGCCGAAATTGTGGTGAAAACCAAATCGTACCAGGATTCGATGCAAACTGATACAGCCGGGCGGTTTCGGGTCATGCTTCCGAATCAGGAAGTGGTGGTGATTGATGCCTTTGCAAAGGGTTATCTTTTTGAAACGCAGGTTTTTAAAGCCGAAGCCGGGAAAACTAAATTGCTGAGTATCACGGTGCCACGTGCAGAGATAGGCGCCAGCGCGGAGATAAAAAATTTGTATTTTGTAGGCAATCAGGCCATTTTGCTGCCGCGCTCAGAGCCGGAATTGTACAAAGCTTTGCGGTTTTGCCAGCTCAACCCTGACCTGACGCTGGAAATTGAAGGCCATATCAACCGGCCAAACTCCCCACCGGTCGCGGAATCGAGCTGGGATTTTGACCTTTCCGTTCGCCGGGCAAAACTAGTTTATGAATATCTGATCGAAAATGGAATCCTCGCTAACCGCCTGACTTACAAAGGCTACGGCAATTTTAGGATGCGCTTTCCGAAAGCGGTAACCGAAAAGCAACAGGAATTAAACCGCAGGGTGGAAATACGCATTTTGAAGACGGATTGAACGATTAGAGCTTGTTCGGGAATTCATCAATTGGCTGCGACCGGTAAATTCTATTTTATACTGCGTTGGATTTTTTCAAAATAGCTGCTGGCTATCTCTGCAAAATCCGCCTTGTCTAAAATAAAATTTTCTCGCTCTCGCTCAATCATGAAATCCCGAACAAGCTCTTACTTTTGCGTTGTAAAACGCAAATGATATGATTGATTACAACCCGCGGAGTTGGTGGAAACTCATTTTTATGTTCCACCGCAGCGATACCCTGAGAATCCTGCTGCCTACGATGATCGGAGTCGCCGTTTTTACGATCCTGGTGGCTTATGTAGAAAATGAAATTTTCCATGCTCAGTTTAAAAATACCACCGTCATCCACTCGCTGGTGGGTTTTGTCTTGTCTGTTTTGCTGGTTTTTCGCACCAATACGGCTTACGAACGCTGGTGGGAAGGACGAAAACTGTGGGGTAGTTTCACGAATAACTCGCGCAACCTGGCGATGAAAATTGCCACCCTGACGCCCGACGAAACGGTAAAAACCCGTTTCCGGGTTTTGATTTCCAACTATATTATCGCGGCTAAGGAACACCTGAGGCAGGGTGTGAACATCAACAACCTGGAAGCCTGCGACCGCTACCCCAAAAGCTATTACGAAGGCAGCCGGCATGTGCCCAACCAAATTATGAAAGCCATTTACGCGGAAGTCAACGATTTGCTGCAACGAAAAGTCATTACCCAGGAGCAGGTACTTTTTTTAAACGCAGAACTGGTGTCTTTCACCGACAACATCGGCTCCTGCGAACGTATCCTGCGAACGCCGATCCCTTATTCTTACAGCTTGTTTCTGAAAAAAGTCATTTTCCTGTACGTCCTTACCATGCCCCTCGGGTTTGTGCTGGAATTCAAATATTGGGCGGCGCCCATTGTCGCACTGGTTTTTTATGTATTTGCCAGCATCGAGCTATTGGCGGAAGAAATTGAAGAACCGTTCGGCCCCGACGCCAATGACTTGCCCATCAATGCGATCAGCGATAATATCCACGATAATCTGGTGGAGATTTTGGGGTAATTATTGCCGCTCGAAACAGCCTATGTCCGGCATCTCACTGTCGCGGGTTTTGTTTTCCAGGTCAATCTCAATGGTTTTATTGAACTTCGGAGGGCGAACCGGCAATGCTCGTCCAATGGCAATGGACAGCGAATCGAGGTGGTAATCGTCTTCATTGGCATCTATGAAAAGCTTGTCTTCCCGGACGCCGTTGATGCAATTGAGGCAAATATTGTCAAAAAAGTCTGCGTAGAGGTCATTTTGCTGTTCCAGCAGGTCATCCACCCGCACCACACAGTTTTCAAAAGCAACGTTAAACATTGCCGGGGTTTGCCTGCCGGTGATGTCAGAAAACTGAATCTGGTCGCGGCGCGATCCGAAAAAAATGCAGTTGGAGAATGCAGCATTGAGTCGAAAATCATTGCGGTAAGCACAGACCAACGGATCGTCGTAGCAATAAAAATTGCTCATGCCTACGGCCGCCGCATCCACGCCATAGCTGGTGGCGGTGCAATAAATGAACCGGTAGTCGCCGCCGTTGAGCAGTTGAATAGAATTGGAATTGTTGTTGTAAAACAGGCAGTTATCTGCTTCGATGGTGCTGTGAAAACCAATTAACCCGTTGCCGGCGGTATTGTAGATTTGTGAATTGGACAACCTGACTTCCGCCGTCGAATCGGCATAAAGTCCAAAAGAGCAGTTTTTGATGGTGGTGTATTCAAATACATTCCCTTTACTGCCTTTGCCAAGGATGATCCCGTACCACTGGCCTACTTCATCCTGAAAAGCCTCTTCCAATCGGTCGCCCTGCACCACGATCGGATTTTCCGCTGTGCCGAGCATCCGGATTTTTCCTTTGCTCAGTGCGTAGAGAATGCCATCGTTGAACACCCCGAACACATCGTTGCGGGCAATGCCGCCGTGTACGTAAATCCGCGTGCCTGCCGCCACTTCCAGCGCGCAACTGTCAATGAGGATTTCCCCGTAAATGACATAAGGCTTGGGGTCGTCCCAGCGGATGGTTCCGTTGTCGCAACTCAGCAGCACCGGCACGCCTTTGTTGAAGCGGCTGGGGAAATAATTGGCGTTTTGCCCCCAGGCCTCTAAATGTACTTGTTGCAAATTGCCGTTTGTGACAAACTCGATTTTGTCTTCAAGCACGAATGGGCTGACCGAAAGCGGTTGGTTGGGATCAATCGTCACTTCCACAAACACGTAGATGCTGTCGTTGGCCCAAATTTCGACGTCCTGGAGTTCATCGCCGGGGAGACCGTCCACATTCATCCGAAAGTTGATTCCTGTAGCGCCCACAATGCGCGCCTCCGAAATGAGGATGGGCTGGTCGTGGCGGTTGTAAATTTTAAACGAGCGGGTTGACGACCCGAGTTCTGTAAAAACCGTATCAAAACGAAGCGTATCCAAAGAAAACGCCAGCTTTGCACTGCTGTCAGTGATGTAGTCTTCGTTTTTGTCGCACGCGAAGAAAGAGAGGAGCAGGATCGCGGCGGCGGTTATGGTCAGGAAAGATTTTTTCATGCGAAGAATAAGAATTTGAAAACAATACGGCAAAGTTAGCAAGAAAGACAAACCCAAGGACTTATTACCCGCCATCCGGCTAAAAATGCAAAAAAACGTTTCCACGAAACAAGCTTCTTTTTATTGTTTTACATGACATTGTTTATTGTATTAAATTGCCACGTCTGAAAATTTTAACGTTTGATGCAACCCCTTTCGGGGGATGTTGTCTATTCATTCAGCCTCGAAACAATAAGAGACATTGGACTACGCAAACACTCATCACGACATCGTTGAACAGTGTAAACAGGGCAGCAGGCATGCTCAGTTTGAGTTATACAGGCTTTATTCCAAAGCCATGTACAACATTTGTTTGCGTATGCTGAACAACGAACTGGATGCAGAGGATGTGCTTCAACACTCTTTTGTGGACGTTTTTTCGAAGCTGGAGTCATACCGGCACGAATCGTCCATCGGGGCCTGGATCAAGCGGATTGTCATCAACAACTGCATCAACCAGCTCAAGCGGAGCCGCCTGCGGTTTGAAGAGTTGGATGATAAGTACCACAATGTTCAGGAGGAGGCGCCATACGAGGCGCCGGGCTTAAGTGTGGACCTGGTGAAAAAGGCCATGACGGAATTGCCGGATGGGTACCGGGTCGTTTTTTCGCTTTATCTGCTGGAAGGCTACGACCACGAAGAAATTGCTGAGATCCTGAGTATTTCGGAAGCAACTTCAAAATCGCAGTTCCACCGGGCCAAAAAACGACTGAAAGAAATAATCGAATCCAAACACTATAGATCATAAGAGCATGTTTGGGATTTCCAACGTGCTCTAAAACTCAAGCAGTAATGCAACGCGATTTTTTGGAAAAATTCATTGATGATAACCGGGAAGCTTTTGACCACGCTACGCCAAACCTCAAAGTTTGGGCCGAGGTCAATAAAGCGTTGGACGCCGGGCGCCCGCAGGCAAAACGGGTGATGATGTGGTCGAAAGCCCGCATTGCAGCAGCAGTCGTTGTTTTGGTTGCAGTAGGCGCCCTGTTCGGCAGCTACCTCACCCGCGTCAACGATCAGGAAGCAGCCGCAACCGCCGGGCTGGTTTCGCCAGAACTGATGGAAGCAGAACAGTACTACAACGGAGAAGTGCAAAAGCGATACAGCCAGTTGGCGAATTACGCGTACGATAAATCGGTAGACCAGGACTTACAGCAAATTGACCAGATTATGGCAGAATTGCGCGCCGATCTCGCAGAAGTCCCCAAAGGCATGGAAGAACAGATAGTCAGTAATCTCATAAAAAGCTACCAAACCAAAATCCGGATTTTGGAGCGGGTGCTTGATCGAACTCAATCTAATCATTCTAAAACTTCAAAATCGGCAAGCGATGAAGTTGGCATATAATTTATCAATCCTCCTTTTGTTGGCGGGAATCTCCTGCGCATATGCCGGAGCCGGGCTCGGAGCGCGCACGGATTTCACCAAAACCATCAAGAAGGAGTACGAAGTGAGCAGTAACGCTACCGTACACATCAACAACAGATACGGCAAAGTTGACGTAAAAACCTGGGATAAAAACCGCGTTAAAATTGACGTGCGCATCATTGTGCGCGCCAATACGGAAGCGGATGCCCAAAAGGTTTTTGACCGCATCAAGGTGCAGTTTTCCAATACGAGTAACTTCGTGAAAGCGGAAACCACTATTGAACCGCAAAACCGGAAATGGTGGGACAGCGGGCCGTCTAAAAACGATTATTCCATCAATTACGAGGTCTTTGCTCCGGCAAGCATCAACTTGGAATTGTACAACAAATACGGCGATGTATACGCAGCGGCCATCAAAGGCAAAGGTACCATTGACGTGAAGTACGGCAATTTCAAGTTGGATGGCCTGGTCGAAGCGTCCAACATTACTTTGGCTTACGGCAACGGCAAGCTCACGAAGGGGGGCAAATTGGTCACTGATGTCAGCTATGGCCGCCTCAATGTGACGGAAGCGGATGAAATGGACATCAACAGCAAATACTCCACCATCACTTTAGACAAAGTGGAAGCGGTGCGCAGCATGAGCAAATACGATACCTACAAGCTGGGCAGCATCCAAAATTTCCGCAACATCGGCAAATACGACAACATCGAAATCCAGAATGCCGGCAAAATGGTGGTCAGTTCCAAATACACCAATGTTCAGGTGGAAAAAGCCACCAATATGCTGGAAATGAACATGGAATACGGTGGCGTGTCGGTGATGCAACTCAATAAGGGCTTTTCTGATGTGAACCTGAGTGGTAAATACACCGATTTCAAATTGGTGGTCGAAAGTGGCGCCGTTTACCGGATTGACGCCCTCGCCGACTACGCCGGGGTTCGCTACCCGGCTGGCATGACGGTCACGCATGAGAAAAAAGATAAATCCTACTACGAAGTACAAGGCCACGTCGGGCAGCAGGGCGCACCTGCAGTCATCAAGGTACGGCTTAGTTATGGCGGGTTGAAAGTGCAGTAGGGAAGGGAAACAGTTTTCATTTTTGAATTGAAAAAAGCGCCAACAGGTTAAAAACCTGTTGACGCTTTTTTTTGTTATTTTTGTAGCATAGATACAGGTTATTGTAGAAAAACAACAGACTCATGACTCGTATTATTCTTGAAGTCCCACATGACAAAGACTTAGATTTGCTGCTTGCGCTGCTTGACCGGCTCGACATTCGTATCATTAATAAAGCCTCCGAAAAGGATCAACCGGCGTCAAAGAAAGATGACGAAACCTTTATTCTAAAAGGACTTCCTGCCCGGAAAGACTTTGACAGCTATGTGCATGACTTTGATTTAAGTCGTGAAGATCGTGTGCTTCCCGGACGCGAAAATTAACCTGATTCTGCCACCCGTTCAATTATGAAACTCTTAGACAGCAACATTTTAATTTATGCTCCTCAACCAGCGTATACGCATTTGTTGCCTATGCTGATTGATCCGAATTGTTTCGTATCAGAAATGACAAGGCTTGAAGTGCTTGGTTTCCATCGCCTTGACGTTGCTGAAAAAACGTATTATGAGC
Organism: Saprospiraceae bacterium; assembly: GCA_046153985.1. GTDB lineage: Bacteria > Bacteroidota > Bacteroidia > Chitinophagales > Saprospiraceae > JABWAJ01. The sequence continues at coordinate 2,818 of JBJXFD010000155.1, read as the reverse complement.
GCGTTTTTCTTCAAAAAACGATCTTACCTCTTACTACCGATGTTATTGACTTGGCTATTCAATTTCGGCAAACCCGTAAAATGTCGGTAGGTGATTCAATTCATGCAGCAACAGCTTTCATCCATAACCTTGAATTGCAGACTCGAAACATAGCCGATTTTATGCATATTCCAGGACTAAAAATGAATAATCCGATATAATACGGTCTCCTTTTTACTACTCCGTTCGCTGAGGCTTCGGCTCTTATCCTGTCTTCTCTTCGGGAATTTCTTGGGACAGGATAAGGGCTCCGCCTGGTGTGATCTCCGATTTTGTCTAAGAGGTCTGCCAGCTAAAGCTGGTGACCACAAGTTACTTCAGCACCTCCAGCGCTTTTTCCAGCGCAGCATCCTTGCCGTTGGCCAAATCGCTCAGACTATTGATCACCCGGATATCCGGGGCGATGCCTATGCCTTCATAGGATTGGTTGTCGAACAATTTTACTTTTTGGGTGGCGATGGAATAGTTCCAGCCGTTGGCCAATTCGCGGCCAATCATGGTGGAGGTAGCGCCGTTGGTCGTGTCTCCTACGATCGTAACCTGCGGCAGCGCGCGGAACGCCATTACGGCCCGTTCTCCGGCGCTGATGGTGTAACGATCGGTCAACACGACAATTTTTTTGTCCCAAAATGTGCCATGCGGCTCTAAATGCCAGCTATGCCAATCCGTGAAATCATTCGGACCCGAACCGTTTTTCGTTTTGGAAGTGAAAATCAAGCGCTTTTCGTAGGTCAGGCGGCCCATATTTGCGAAAGCATAAGTAAAATCGCCGCCCTGGTTGTGGCGTAAATCCACAATCAAGCCCTTTTTGTCGTGATATTTTTCCAATACTTCCTCCAGCGCGGCCCAGTTGTCTGCGACATAATCAAACCAGACATAGGCCACTTCATTGCCGATAAGGCCCTGAACATAGGAATCCTCTTCCCCGCTTTCAAAGCCCGGCGCTAAGTAGAATTGCTTCACCACGTTCAAATTAAACAGGCTGTCGTCCGTCCGTTCGCGGAACCAGGTGTTGGAGCGGAAGACCGGCCTTCCGGGCATTGATAAATTGACGTGACCATCGTCGAGCGTCGCCAGCATTTGGGTGAGTACGCCATACAGGGCTTCTTCGGTCGTAGCTTCGCTGATTTGTGGTCGAAACTGCGCATAGGTTGCATCCCAGTCAATCCCGCGTTCTTCAAACGGGCCGTAATCTTCTTTAAAGGCCGACCAAAGGTTTTCAAAAATAGCGACGGGGTCGTCGGCTGGTTCTGGTTCAAAGAATGTTTTTTCGCAAGCAGAAAACGTGAGCAACCCCAGCATTAAAAGCAGGGTGGAAATGAAATAGGTTTTCATGAAAATTGATTTTTTTACCACATAGGGCACATAGGGGTTTCACATAGAACACATAGGCGCTGTGTGCACTATGTGAAAACATCTATTGTGAGCTATGTGGTAAATAATTATAAAAATTGATGATCAGAAGAGTTTGTTTTATTTGCCGGATTTCAGGCCGATACAGATGCTGAACTGGTGCTGATAGGAAAGCAGGGTCAAAGGTTCTGTGTGGCGGATGAATTGCAGACGGTAAGCCAGACCGATGTCAAAGCGTTTCCCCAAATCATGCCGGTAATGGGTTGAAAAAGTGAGTTTTTGCAATTGATCCGGAAATTGCACCGCGCCGTCGCCGACGAACTCCACCAGCGTCCCCAGGCTGTTGTGCCCGCTGGTGTTTTCAATAAATTCATCGTCGTTCACCAGGTAGGGCGAACGCGCCACCCACGAAACCAACGGCGCCTGCAAGGCAAAATCGAGCGCCCCGTTGCGACCAGCTGGCAGGGTTAAACCAATCTGTGGGGCAAAGCCAAATGAAGCAAAATAGCCGAAAAACGAAAATGGCCCGGTGTTGTAATTGAGCGCCTGGATATTGTTTTCCAAAACGCCTCCTGCCCGGAAAGCAGCGCGGCCCTGTTGCCAGGATTTTCCCAGTCCGTAGTTCAATTCCAGGAAGGTGAAATTGTGTGGGTAAGTAGAAAACTGTTCCGGGTCGGGATGCCAGGAATAATCGTACGGCTCGCTGGCTGTAGCAGCTGTGGTGCTGAATTGCAATTCCAAAAATTGATTCAGGCGCTTCGACCGCTCCCAGGTGAACCCGAGGTTGGTCAATGAACTCCCGGAATGGATAAATGGCGAAAAAATTTGATCCTGCCGCGCAACTGCGCTGAGGCCAATGGTGAGCGAAAAACGTTCATTGGCCGATTGGCCGTGTGCTGCAATAGACAGCAAAAGCCCGGCTACAATCAGTAGCGGAAAAGAAAGAGATTTCATGATATTCAGATGTCGGGTGAAAAAATGATTGATACGGTAAAGGTATGCCTGTTGCAGCCTGGAGGCAATAAATCCCGGCATCTGGTTCACCGAAGTATGGAAAAAGAAAGGTGAAATCTAAGAATCGAAGGGTCAAATTCGGTGCAAAATCTGGTGCGTTTCAGCGGCTGACCAACCATTCTTTAAATGCGGCGGCTTTTTTTTGACTGACCACCACGGGCTCCGGGAACGGTGGTTTCAGCGTAAGCTCCAATTTACCGTTTTCAATACTTTTAAAGGCCGCGCAGGCTTTGAAGTGGGCTACTAACTGCCGGTTGAGCCGAAAAAAAATGGCGGCAGGAAGCATGGTTTCCAGCTCGTCTAAGGTGTGTGGGATCATAAATTGCTGTTCATCGAAGGTTTTCAGGTAGTAGTTTTCATCGCGTACATAACAACAGGCAATGTTTTCTACCGGGACAGGGATGTTTTTTGC
>JBJXFD010000147.1:0-9049 GCA_046153985.1 Saprospiraceae bacterium | reverse complement strand
TCCGGAAAACCAGTTGCGCGGCACGTTCATTTTAAAAGGGGAAAAGAAAGACATTTCGGTGTTTTTTACGCTGTCGCCGGAACGAATTCCGAAGGTGCAGGCGTTGGAATTGAACTTACTTGAAAAGTAAGCCCTCACCACATGCCAATATCCGAAGTTTTACAAATGGGCCAGTTTCACAGCAACTACTGTGAAGATTTCCTGATTTCGTGCGAGGTCGGAGCGAATCGGCAATTGATTGCAGTGATGGATGGTTGCTCGATGGGCGTTGAGAGTCATTTTGCGGCTATCCTTACCGGAAAATTGCTCCGGAAGATCGCTAAAGAATGGTATTACAAAGAATTCGTCAGCAAAACACAAATGGATCTTCCCCAGCTTTTGCAGGAAATTTCCAAAAGTTTGTTCGAGCAATTGAAGGCACTAAAAACACAATTGGCACTGGATCGGGACGAGTTGCTGAGTACGCTGATGCTGGGCATTCTGGATGTTGATACCCGTTCAGCGGAAATATTGGTGGTGGGCGACGGTTTGGTTTGCTGCGATGGCGCCCTGACGGAGTTTGAACAGGACAACAAACCTGACTACCTGGGTTACCATTTGGAAAAAGCGTTTGAAGACTGGTACCCCGCACAGCACCAACGGCTGTCTTTTAACAACATAGAAGATCTGAGCATTGCCACAGACGGCATTTTTACGTTTAAAAAATATGACAACAAAACCTGGCCAGAGAAGCAGGAGGCAGACCTCATCCATTTTCTTTTAAATGATGGCAATGGGAGCGAGCAGGAAAATATGCTGAAGAAAAAAATGATTTTTATTGAAGAGGAATGGGGCTTGAAGCCGACGGATGATTTAGCGGTTATTCGGGTGCTGGTCACTAATCGTTCAGGTTTACCCAGGTGATTTGCTGATCTATCGCAAAAAATATAAGAACCACAGATAGCTCTTTATTCAAATTTGAACCACATTCCCTTGGTCGTATTTTCATTGATTTGAATGGCCCTGTCTGTCCCCAACGCCCTGACTTCGTCTAAGGATATGGTTATTTTGTTGTCATTTAGTGGCACCAAATTGAAGGCCGGGATTTCAATACTTGTATCGTGCAGCAGCATTTCTACGGTTTCCCATTTTTCATTCGGTGTTTCTAAATACAGCACCAACCCTGGAAGGTTAAAAACGCCTTCTTGCGGGCCATCCGAATAAGGCAGGCTGGGCGCAAACCAGGCCGTAGCCGTGCCTTGCTTTGAGACCGCTTTTGTACAGGTTATTCCGGCAATTTGCTTTTGTTCCTGTGTGATTTGCCAATTATAATTCCTGTTTTCAGAAATATAAGACAGTTTTTTAGAGACCGCATACCCTTCCTTATAATCGCCACTGGACCGTATCCACAAATCTTCGTTGTAATTTTTATAAATATGCTGAAAAGGAATAACGGATTGTCCGCCATTATAGGGATACGAAGCAACATACACACTATCTCTTGAAAACTTAGATACACTGCCGGATATGGTCAGGCTATATCGGTTTCTGATGTCTTGTTCGGAAAGGCTTGGTATATCCTGGAGGACTATATCGGGATAACGGGTCATTCTATACTCATAAACAACGGTTAACCCTTGCGCATTTCCCTGAATTTCGGCAAATAAAATGAGGGATAATATGGTCCAGAGGTGTTTCATTTTGATTTTGGTTAAAACGGTTAGAATAGTGGCCTTAAAAGCTATATTGTAATAAAACGAAGAAGTTTTATTTAGTTACACTAAGCGCTTGGCGGGCAATTTGTTCCAGGTCCATCATAAGCCAAGAAATTTTTGCAAACGCCGCCATCTTTTTTCCAGCGTAGGCGAAGCGATGAGCGCCAGGTAATTGTTCAGCCGGGCAAGGTCAATCTGTTCTGTAAGTTCTTCCTGATTAAGCCGGAGCCCTTGAAAACCACGTGTTTCAATCAAGCTCGGGTTAAAATAAAGCAGATCAAGCAGGGTCTTTTCCGGGTCAGCTATGTTGAAGGTCATGCGTTGCTGTTCTACGGGTTGATACCCAAAAAACAAGCGCGGTTGCATTGAACGGTACACAAAATGCCCGACCGGAGTATGCCATTCCGCAGGCTTGGCCGTTGTAATGGAGATGATGCTGAAAACGCTCTCCGGGATGAAATTATAATAGCGCAGGGCAGTCTCCAATGAGATGTACGAAGGTTTGTGCAGGCGATTTGCCAATAAAAACAAATCCGACTCCGACTTAAGGGTGTCCGGAAAAGCATACCAGGTATTGCGCAATTTAAGCAGATAGCCTTTTTCCTGCCAATTGACCAAGTTGACGTAGTTGAAATCTGACCACTCTTTGGCAATGTCGCCCGTGGAAAAGACCTTTTGCGAATGAAAAACATTTCGGAATTCCTGAAAATTCATTCCTGATTTTTTACAAAAATATAAATTCTTGGGAATGATTTTAGAAATTAGCGAACATTTTTATTGGATTTGCGTTTCACCCTCTACCTTCACCATGCACCTATCACAACAAAAATAGACCTTTTCGCATCAGGGCATTCTTCATTAAGACTGGACACAAGTAGAAAAAATCGTTAATTTTGTATCAGAAACAAGAAAAACATGAAAAACACGGCAGAAATAAAAATTAAGCTGTTCCGGGAGATTGACAATATCCCAGAGCAATATCTGCCCGATTTACAGACTGTGATTGAAGGCTATTTAGCCAAAGTAAAAAGCCAAGTTTCTAAAAAACACCCAAGGAAAATAGGGATCATGCCGGAATTGGTCACCTATATGGCGCCAGACTTTAATGCTCCACTGGAAGATTTTGAGTCCTACATGCACTAACTATGACCTATCTGATAGATACTCAAGTTCTGATATGGGTTTTAGAAGGGAATAATCGCCTATCTCCCAAAGTTGAAAGGTTGTTCACTAATTCAAACAACACGCTCTGGGTAAGCATTGCTTCTTTGTGGGAAATAGCAATCAAGATCAGTATTAATAAACTGAATTTGACACGACCATTATCTGAAATCATACGCAGACTCCCTGAAATGGATATTGCGATTCTCTCTATTGAACCGCAACATATTTTGGAGGTTGAGAAGCTGCCGCTTTTGCACCGTGATCCTTTTGACCGCATAATAATAGCGCAGGCTATCGCTGAAAATTTTGAAATCCTAAGTAGTGATGAACAGTTTTCCTCTTATCCTATTGTTGTTCATTGGTAAAATGAAGCACTTGCACCTCACCCCCCACCTTCACATACCGCCCCGGCTCCAAATCAAACTTCACCTTACACCCATCACAACAGAAATACACCTTTTCGCCTTTGTATTCCACCACGTGCCTGGGATTATTCACATCTACCGCCACGCCACAAACCGGATTGATGTAAATTGTGGGTTTGGGGGCTTCATTTCCGGAATTTTCGAATCCGGCGAAAGCCATACTGGCGGTGGTGCGGCGTACCGAAATCATTTCGGCTAAGATGCTGACCGCGACTTCATCGGGGGTTTTGGCGTGGATGTCTATGCCTGCCGGCGATTTAACGGCAGCAATGGCCTGAGCGTCCAATCCTTGCTGTTGGAGGTAATCCGCAACCGACGCCTTTTTTTTGCGACTGGCCACAAACCCAATGTACGCGTGCGGTTTGCGCAGGGCTTGTTCGAGCGCCGCTTCGTCCTGATTGCCCTGCGTGGCGATGACGATGCAGGTAGCTGGCATGGTTTTCACCTGCGTCAGATTCATTTGCGTGATGAGTTCGTCCACTTTTTCAAAGGTGCTCAGGTCGGCGTCGGGCGCTACGGCAGTCACGCGATACCCCGCGGCTTTGCTCATTTTTACGACCGCTTTGGCAATGGCGGTTTGGCCCATCACCACCACATGCGGCGGCGGCAAAACCGGGTCAATAAACACCTCAACGGCGCCGTCGCTCTGGCAGGTCATTTTGTATTCCATCACGCCTTCTTCTTTTGTAGTTGAGGGGGCATAACCAATTCTAACCAAGCGGGCTTTGCCGGTTTTCATCGCATCTTCCGCTTCTTTTTTTACGATTGCGTCCACGCAACCGCCGCCTACCCAGCCCATCACTTCGCCAAACTGATTAATCACAGCTTTATCTCCCGTTTTTCCGGAGCTGGGCGCTTCCCTGCGCACCACGACGACCGTGGCAAACGGTTCGCTTTTTTTGCTCAACGCGCGGATATTTTCCAAATACTGTTCAAGCATCGCTTAGTATATTTTCAAGTTCGAGCAAACTTTCCAAGTTGTGGGCCGACTGAAACACGTCCACCCAGGGCAGCGCCGCCTGCATGCCTCCTGCCAGCGGTTCGTACCCTTTCATGCCTTTGAGGGGGTTGAGCCAGATGACTTTTTTGGCTCGTTTTTGTATTTTAACCAAGGCTTCACTCACAAGATTGGGGTCGCCAGTGTCGAGGCCGTCGCTCAGGATCAGCACAATGGGCGAGCCGTTCAGGGTTTGTTTGCCGTACTTATCAAAAAAAGTAGTCAGACACTCCCCGATTTTTGTGCCGCCCGACCAGTTATCGGCCTGTCGGGAAATGGTCGCCAAAACCAGATCCAGTTGATTGGGTTGCAGCAATTTGCTAATCCTGATCAGCGAAGTACTGAATACAAAAGCTTCCAACTGCCTGAAATGTTCGCGCAAAGCGCATACAAAACGAAGCAGGTAAAAACTGTATTTATCCATGGAGCCGCTCACATCGAGCAACACGATCAATCGTTGCTTTTTCGGGCGCTGCGCTTTTCGGAAAAGATCAATGGGTTCGCCGCCGTAATTGAGGCTTCTTCGGATGGTTCGGCGGAGGTTGATGGGGCCGTTTTGGCGGGTTTCCTTCCTGCGCCGCCTGAGCCTGATCGCCATTTCCCGGAACAGTTTTCGGGCGATGGATTCCAACGGATCCGCGTCTATCTCTCCGATTTTTGAAAAATCGGTCGTTTTTAAACGCTCAATTTCGTTGGCGCCCGATACGTTTTTGCCTTCCTCCGCGTCCTCGTCGGTTTTGCCCCTTCCCAACATCACAAGAGAGGGATTGGCTTTATTTTCAATGGCGCCCTGTACGGTGGTTTTGTTTTTTCTGACAACCAGATCGGTGGGGTTCGTATCCCAAAACAAAACAAAAAGCCGGTCGAACAGCCGCCGGTCTTCGGGCGAAGCGCAAAAGATGGTTTTTAAGGCGTTTTTAAACAAAGCCGCATTGGTCAACAACGGCCCCGTGACCGATTGCAAAGCATCTTGTGTTTCCTGTATTCCCACATTCAGGCCGTGGCTTCTCGTAAATTGCGAAAAAGCAACGATGCCTTCGGTGATGCTTTTCGTTTCAAACGCCTGCTTTTTCATGCCATCTCGTATTTTCTCACCACAACTTGTCCCGGCTTCGCGGGATAGATTTTTTTACCACATAGTTCACATAGAATCGGTCACATAGTTCACATAGGAGCTGCTCCCCGGGGTGCATCAGAACTATATGCCCTATGTGAAAACCCCTATTGTGAGCTATGTGGTAAAAATTGCCATCTCAACTAAATGCCTCGATCCCTTCTGCTCGCACCTGGCGGATGTCTTCCGCTGATTTCAGGATGCTACCCAGGGTTTGTTCAAATGCGCGGTCGTTGACTTCGCGGTATCCCAAAGCCATCAGGGATTCGGCCCAGTCTATTGTTTCAGAAACGCCTGGTGTTTTGGACAATTTCAGGACGCGGAATTTTTGAACAAATGCAACGACTTGTTCCAACAATTGCGGCTCTATATCCGGCAGTCGCTTTTTTACAATCGCCATTTCTTTGGCAAGGTCAGGATAATCAATCCAGTGGTACAAACAGCGCCTTTTCAGGGCGTCGCTTAGTTCCCGCGTTCTGTTGGAAGTCAGGATCACATAAGGCTTGTGGGTAGCTTTGAGCGTGCCCATTTCCGGAATGCTGACCTGGAAAGCAGAGAGCAATTCCAATAAATAGGCTTCAAATTCTTCATCAGAGCGATCCAATTCGTCAATCAACAACACGGGCGACTTTGCTTCGGCTGTGATGGATTGCAATAAGGGTCTTTTTAATAGAAAATCGTGGTTAAAAATGTGCTTTTCCTTCTCGGTAATAGAAAGATCGCTCCCTTCCTGCAATTTGATGCTCAACAACTGCTTTTGATAATTCCATTCATAAACGGCGGCATTCACGTCCAGCCCTTCGTAGCACTGCAGACGGATCAACTCCGTGTCGAGCAACTCAGAAAGCACCAGCGCAGTTTCGGTTTTGCCCACGCCGGGCGGGCCTTCGAGCAGCAAAGGCTTCTGTAATTTCAACAATAGAAACAGCGCGGTAGCCAATTCCTCATCGGCCACATAGTTGCGTTGCGCTAAAGCCTGGATGATCTTATCAGGATGGTCAATTGCTTGCACGGTAGTTATTTAGTGTCCGCATTTTTAGTCGAGTGTCTGTTCTTTAGAGTTCGAGAGCAAGGCACGCGAAGGCCCAAAAATCGGAGCCCCGCCGGGCGGGATGACTGGCTTTTTGGGCCGAGCGTAACGCAGCTATCGGACTATAAAGACAGACACTATTTGTTTCCGAATATTCCTTTGAGCATGCCGCCCACGATAGAACCAGCGCTTAAATCGTTGTCCACCGTCTGACCGGCCAATTGCCCCTTGAAATTATTGACAAACTGGTCAAAGACCTGGTTGGTCACGTCGTTGATGAGCCGGGAACCGAACTGCGCCAACATGCCCGTAACGCTGACTTCCATGGAGACGCTCACTTCCGTGCCGCCGTCCTTTTCAACCAATTGCCCGTTCATCTCCATATCCGCGCCACCTTTGCCTTTGCTGTCGGTGCCCACGCCTTTCATGACCATTTTTCTGGTGGCAACATCTCTTTCCAAAAAAGTGATCAAACCGGCGTACTTGGCTTTTACCGGGCCAAATTTTAATTCTACTTCTCCTTTGAAGTTGTCGGCGTCTACTTTTTCGGTTAAAGAAGCGCCAGGTACACAATTGACGACTTTATCGGGATTGGTCAGGTTGTCCCAGACCGCGTCTATCGGAAAATCTACCTGAAATGTTTTTGTGATGGTGGTGGTCATGGATGATGTTTTATGATTTTCACCACATAGAACACAATAGAAGGTTTCACATAGTTCACATAGGACTACGAATACTTTTCAGAATTCATCGTTCCTATGCGACCTATGTGAAAACACTATGTAACTATGTGGTAAAAAATTGACACATAGATCAGAATATACCTTAAATCACTCCCTTCTCCTTCAACGCCTTCCAAACCTTAAAAGGCGTGATGGGAATATCGAGGTGCGTAATGCCATAAGGCGACAACGCATCCACAATCGCATTGGCGATGGCGGGTGGCGCGCCAACTGTGGGCGATTCGCCGACCCCTTTGGCCCCGATGGGGTGGTGGGGCGACGGCGTAACCACATGGCCCGTTTCCCAATTCGGCGATTCAACGGCTGTCGGCACCAAATAATCCATCAAGGTGCCATTCAGGATATTGCCTGCTTCGTCGTAAATCAACTCCTCGTACATGGCAGGAGCGATGCCCTGCGTCAAGCCGCCATGCACCTGCCCCTGCACGATCATGGGATTGATGATGTGGCCGCAATCGTCAATGGCGACGAACCTGCGCACATTGATGCCGCCGGTTTCTTTGTCTATGTCCACCACGCAGATGTACGCGCCGGAAGGGAAGGTCAGGTTGGGTGGATCGTAGTAATGCGTCGCTTCAAAACCGGCCTCCATGCCCTGCGGGTGATTGGTGTAGGCTGCAAAAACGATTTCCTGGATCGTCTTGACCTTTTCCGGCGCGCCTTTCACAAAAAACTTACCGGGTTCCCACTCTAAGTCGGCTTCGCTGACTTCCAGCAGGTAGGCGGCTATTTTGCGCGCTTTGTCCCGAAGTTTACGGGCAGCCATCGCAGCAGCGGCGCCCGCGGTTGGCGTGCTCCGGCTGGCATAAGTACCTAAGCCATAAGGTGCGGTATCGGTATCGCCTTCCTCTACCTGGATGTGCTCAGCAGGAATGCCCAACTCTTCCGCGATGATTTGCGCGTAGGTGGTCTCGTGCCCCTGTCCCTGCGATTTGGTGCCAAACCGGGCAATAGCCTTGCCGGTGGGGTGTACCCTGATTTCCGCGCTGTCGAACATTTTGATGCCCAAAATATCGAAATCTTTGGAGGGGCCTGCGCCGACGATTTCCGTGAAGGTGGAAATGCCGATGCCCATCAGTTCGCCTTTTGCCCGCTTTTCGGCCTGTTCCTTTCGGAGGCCAACATAGTCTATGGCTTCCATCGCTTTTTTAAGACCGGCGTGGTAATCCCCGCTGTCGTAAGTCCAACCGGTGGGCGATTTCCAGGGAAAGTCTTCTTTTTTGATGAAATTATCCATGCGTAATTCAGCCGGGTCTTTCCCTACTTCGAGGGCAAAGCGGTCGGTGATGCGCTCGATGGCGTGTACCGCCTCTGTCACGCGGAACGAGCAGCGATAAGCCACGCCTCCCGGTGGTTTGTTGGTATAAACCGCGTCGGCTTCCATATAGGCTGTGCCGTAATCGTAGGAGCCGGTGCCAATGGAAAACAAACCTGTGGGAAATTTAGACGGGTTGGCTGATGCGTCGGTATAACCGTGATCGGCTAAAACTTTGAAGCGGGTGGCCAATATTTTGCCATCTTTGGTACCTGCCATTTCGGCGGTGATGTGATAATCCCGCGCGAAAGAATCGGCTTGCAGGTTTTCACTCCGGTCTTCGATCCATTTCACCGGCGCGCCGACTAAGAAAGAAACGGCAATTGCAATGACATAACCGGGATAGACCGGTACTTTGCCGCCAAACCCGCCGCCGAGATCCGGCGAAATGACCCTGATTTTTTCTTCTGTCAAGCCCACGTGCCCTGCTACCAATGCAATAACCGTGCGAATGGCGTGCGGCGCCTGGGTGGTCATGTACATGGTGAGGTGGTTGTTCACCTTGTCGTAATCCGCAACACAACCACAGGTTTCAATAGACGCCACGTGGATGCGCGGGATGTACAT
>JBJXFD010000142.1:0-3811 GCA_046153985.1 Saprospiraceae bacterium | reverse complement strand
AAGGGTTCCAGAACAAGGTCGGATTCCAATTGCCAAAACAAGTCGGCATAAGGTTTCCCCTTGAGGTCTTTGCTGATCTGTTCGATCCATTGCGCTTTGGAAATCTCCGGAAACGCCTCAAAAAGGTATGTTGCTTCGCGATCCATAAAAGACAGTATATGGCGTTAAAATTACGCAACTGTGTGGATAGTTCAAGAGGAAAGATTAACTTGAAACCATTCCAAAAGCTATCCAGCGTCGAAAGGGTACTGAATGTCTAATTCTATATGTTCGGTACGCCAGGAAGCAGATGGTATGTTCACTTCATTCCCGAAGCTTCGTTTAGCATTCAGATGCAGGCTATCCTGGTTTAGATCGTCTGTCAGGAAGTAATCAGCAGAGATGATTATTTTTAAGTAGTCTTTAATGTGGTAAATTTTTTGTTGAATATAGTTATTGGGAATCCAAACCTGAATGACATTAGTGAGGTAGTCGTTGGACAAGTATTCGAGCCATTTTTCCTCGCCGGGCCTAAGTTCGGCATTCGGGAGCAATTCATTGCTGATGCCAAATCCACTATCTAAATACAAGGCACTTATCCAGAGTTTTCTATATCCGGTGTTTTTAATCTTTAGACGGAATGCCGGCTTGTAGTATATCCCGTTGTGATAGTAATATGGTAGAAAAAAAGGCTTATTCCATGCAACTTCTTCCGCTTCCGCATCCCGATTGTAATTACCGGCCTCGGTTATCCTGTATAATTTCAGCAAAAATTCATCCTCCGATATTGTACTTGAAGGGTTAGATAAATACAAAAGGTGATTCCATTTGGCAACCTTTTCTGCCTTTATGGAAGAATCAAAACCTTTCGCCACAGCACCAGGTCTGGCTGGCAAGCAGAATGACGAGCCATAATTGGGCGAGGTTAACCACCAATTATTTGGTTCTTTTTTTACCAAAACAGCTTCGTAAACTTTCTTGATATTGGCCCCATCCATGTCCTCTATTTCAGAAGTACTAAAATTCACAGCTGTTACCTGTAATTCTTTCAAGTTGTCGACAAGTTGAAAAACGGCATTTGCAACTCCATCTTTGATCAAAAGACCGTCCATAGCGCCTGCATTGACTAACCAACCCTTTTCAGTATCGTAGCTGACAAAATAGAGATCAGGCCGGTCAGACAACTGCTGTCCGAGGAACCCAAGGTTTTTGTCGGAGCCATAAACAGCATCCAGTGAAGGAGTTTGTTGCTGCACTAAAGCACGGACTCTTAGATTTACCCGGTTTATCAACTCGATATAACTCACCGGGCGGTTGGCCTTCTGAAGCACCTCAATAAGGCTGTAAGAAAAAACGCCCCGGGGCAGTCCATCTGCCTGAACCTCCTTGGCGGTCTCTCTCGACAATGCAGCAGATAGTAATACATGGGGAGCATGAGGAGGCGTTAATAAACCATTTTTGCCGACGAGGTAGGTCTCGATGCCAAGGAAGTCATTTTTTTTTATTGATGTAGGTTGGTCGTCAATGCTTCTTATTGTGGATTCCATCCTTTCTTTTCTGGTATTTGATCCGGAATGGCAGCAATCCATGATTGCTAAAAAGTGGATAGCCTTGCCGTGTACTGTTTTCCAGATTAGATAAGAAAGTTCTTTATTTATAAGGTCTCTGCCATGAACTGTCCGGCTGTCGTAGCAAACGATGGTTTCTAACATAGAATCGTGTTCCAAATGGCTAAAAGCAGGTGGTGCTTTTATCTGAGAGCCATGCCCCGCAAAAAAGAAAAGACAAACATCTCCATCTTTTGCCTGCTCAAATTGACGGAATGAATGAATAATATTTTCCCGGGTCGCTTCTTCGTTGGATAGCTCATTCAAATGCAATTCAAAAAGACCTTCATACCGAAGCTTCAGTAAATCGAGGAATTGATTCCGGTCGTTGATACAGCCTTTGAGTTTATTCACCGGCTTGGGGTAATCGTTTATTGCGACAAGCAATCCATACAACTTTTTCATTAGATTTGCTTTTGGCTTGATCAATTTCATAAAGCTAAAGTATAAACTGTTTTTTTAACATCATCATCTTTTTTAATGATTGTATAGTCCAACAACCTCATCATTTTTGTTTCAAAAAATCATTACTTTTGAGTAGTAGCCTCTCTTTGAATTCATAGAACTTTGTGTAGATAAAGGTAGCAGTTAGAAATTTAAGCGTGTTATATGATAAAAAAGGCAAACATCTTCAAGAGTTTACTCTTTTTAGCGATAATATCTGCAGGAATTGCAGGCTGTGGCTTATTCAATCAAAATTTCCAGTCTCCACGGGAAAAAGCGGCCCGGTATTTGCACAGATCAGACAAAGCCTTCCTGAAAAAACAATATAACAAGTCAATCCGGCTACTGGAATGTGCAATGGATATTGATACGGCAAAAGGCAAATATCTGATTCGCATTGCAGAGATTTATCATGTGCAAGGCAACTACAGCAGTGCTTTGAAATATATTGCTCGACAAAGATCACTGTTGCAGGATCAAAAGCCGGAACTGGCAATAAAAATGTTGAGCAGAGAGGCTGGTTATGCGCTTTCCCACAACCTCAGAAGAGCGGCAATAAAAAAATATGAAGAGGCAATAAAAAGAACGGATACCTATCAAATGAAAGACTCCCTCTTGTTATCAAGTTTATGGTGCAATTGGGGGGTAGCTGAGCTTTTCGATGAAGGATACCATTATCCATGTAATGATAGCTTGATTGGCGGATGTTATTTGATCCATATCAGAGATATAGAGCGGGCTGCCAGGCGATTTGAAAGAGCCAATAGTATTCATCCGGAAGGGTGCAACCCGGTGGCCAAAAAAAACCTGGTATTGATGAATAAAATACTGGCTATTCCGGCTAAAACTCTGGAAGAATACTATGGGAGAATTCCGGTTAGGTGGTTAGATGACATTTCTATTACCCATGAGGAAGCGGCATGCCCTAAAAAGGATACAATTCCATCGCAGGATCAGAGTGTGGGTGAAATGAGTAAAGCAATCTTCAAAGAATTAAAAACATACGATGAGGTGCTTTTTGTTCTAGATATCTCGGGTTCAATGCGAAAACCGGCGACTTCTTCACACCCACTAAGCCGGATTGCCCTGATGAAGAAACTGGTAGCCGAACAAATAACATCTGCCGACAGTACGCAACGTATAGGATTGCTCACTGTGGGCGGAGAGTGCAATTCCCGGCCTACGCTGGTTGTAGCCACAGATACCAATAACCGTACGCTGTTATTGCAATATTTGAAAAATTTAGTGGCGGATGGAGGCACCCCGCTTTACCATACGCTATATAATTATAGTGAAACACTGTTTACTTCATCTAATAATCGAAAGTTTATTTTGCTGGCGTCGGACGGGATAGACAGTTGTGAAAAGAGCCAGGGCGTATGCGAACTGGCTGACTATCTGTGTAGATTAGGCATCCGGTTGGAAGTATTCAGTCTGCTGCTCGACGAACAGAGCAATCTTAATGAATTCGCGCTTTATCGTTGCATTTCTGAGGCTTGTAAAACGCCAAGGCACGAAATTAACAACCAGGGCGAGATCAATACCCCTGAAGAAATAATTGATGAAACCCTGAAGTCTTTTTATGTTACCATTGAGGATTTAAAAACAGGGGAGTTTACCCCTCAAAATATTTATTAACCTTCAGTCTTTAAATGGGCTTTGTTGCATGAATCGGCCTTAAGCTGAAAAGTGGGCTGGTATCGTATCTTTGGTTTTCCACAACTAAAGGCACAAAAAAACCAGCCCATGTCAAAGGTAAAAAAGGAAGTCCAAACAAACGA
>JBJXFD010000141.1:0-14145 GCA_046153985.1 Saprospiraceae bacterium | reverse complement strand
TCGTTTGTTTGGACTTCCTTTTTTACCTTTGACATGGGCTGGTTTTTTTGTGCCTTTAGTTGTGGAAAACCAAAGATACGATACCAGCCCACTTTTCAGCTTAAGGCCGATTCATGCAACAAAGCCGTTTGATTTTAACTTCTCTATGTAGTCGTCAACAATTGGTTTGTCATAACTGCCTTCTCCACTTATACTAAATTCCATAATTACAATATCTGCCCAAGTCGCCAAATCATTGTCGGTGTGGCATTGTTTGTTGTCAAAGTATGAAGCAAATTCTTGAGTGTTGGTCAAAACGTAATTGTAACCTGCGTATCCAAGCCCTTCCGAATAATAGCCATCCGATTTCTTTTCTGATTTTGTAACTACTTTAAAATAAAATGGTCTTGAAGTTTTGTCCTTCGCTGTTAAACTGTCAAGCAACGCCAAAGCTTCATTGTCATTACTTAAGTTCCATTCTTTGTCGAGATAAATGTCTGTTGCAAGTTTTGGTGTCTTTGGGTCATTTACAAATTTATAAAATTCCTTGTATTCGTTGCTATTTACTTTGTTTTGGTCAATATAAAAAGTGTCAATGTGGACTAAAGCGTCATTGGTTACTTTATTGTCAACGTTGTTTTTTTCTGTCGAGTTGTTACAAGAAAGAAGTCCAAAAGTCAATATGGTTATTATTATCAATTTCATTGTTGGTGTCGTCTTTTAAGCTGACCGATAACGGTTTCGGGCTTGGCGACGATAGCGATTTTTACCACAAATATTTATGCGGAGCACAAAACTTTTGGCTGCAACTAAACTGTCTACGGAACACAAAACCCAGCCTATCGCAAATGTGCTGTTATTCGTTCGTGCTTCCTGCCCATTAGGAAGTAATCAGCAATAAGTTCGCTCAAAAATATTGTTAGCTGTTTTATACATTACTGTGAGGATTTAATAAACTTTTGTTGTCCTAATAATTTGTTCCTGTCAAATAATTGAATGAAATAAATTCCGTTCGATAATGTAAAAATTGAAATTTCATTTTCTGATTGGCTAACCGTTCCTGTTTGTATTTCTTGTCCTGGCAAATTAAATATTTTATAAGAAAAATTTCCGAATATGTTTTTACTTATTGTAAGAGTTGTTGTTGAGGGATTTGGGTAAGCAATAAAGCTGTTTGTGTTAGATATTTCATTAACTCCAACGGATGTTATGTTGATAGTTTGAAATGTAGAATCGGAAATGCCACATTTATCTGCAATAAGAGTTGCTATGTATGAACCAGTTGTCGGATATAAATGTGTTGGATTATTGCTTGTTGATGTATCACCATCTCCAAAGCTCCAATAGAAATTTGTTGCATTTGCAGAATTATTTGTAAATGTAATTTGATTAACATCCGAAAAATTATAAGTGAAATTTGCCAAGGGGTCATATTCTCCTATATGCCAATTTATCAAGCTGTTATACACAATTAATTTTGTTGCAGCTCTGATGTTTGCCGCGTCAGTAGTTGATAGCGTGGAATTAAAAGTAATAAGTGTTGGGTCTTTCCTAAATAGTGTTGTATAGAAACTGCAAGCTGCTGCATAAGTTCCTGCAACAGAAGGATGGCTTCCATCAGCTTGATATAAATCAATTAGCGGAAAGTTTTGTCTAATATATTTCCAAACGGCGCCAACAGGAGATATTATTGCATTATTATTATCAGCCATCAAGCTATATCTTAAATTCAATAAACTATCCATTCCTGAATATGTACATACGGGTGGCCACGAAGCACAATTTGAGGCATCACCGTTTTTTCTACCCCAAGTCATATAAAATACTGTTTCGGCACAAAGATTTTTAGCATTAATAAGACTGTCTAAAATATGAGCATAAGGAAAAACGTCCGCTTCAACCTGACTAAGTGGAAATGAAGGCAATTGACTTTGCTCTTGTAAAACAACATAGTCCCAATTACCCAATGCGATTTTTGCCAAAGATATTGCGTTGGTTGAATGTCCTTGAAAGGTATAACCGCCAGGGGCGTTGTTATCAAATATTAAAGTGTCACCTGTTGAAATAGCTACATTGGCAACCATTTGAGGTAAATTATTTACATAGGTGTAGCTGTTTCCAAGAAACAATGCTCGTTTTGTTTGGCTTTGTCCGTTTACTGTTGAGCAAATAAGTAAAGCAAAAAATACTATTTTATATTTCATCGTGTTTTAGTTGTATTTACAAATATCAGGTGCCCTAAACGCTTTTTTTTGCCAAATGTCGCAATAATTAATGGGATAAGCAAAATTTCTCTTTCCTTTTTTTGTTCGCCTAGTTTATTCAACGTCACTGAATTATTTTAAGTTGTCAAAGTTAATGTTTTGAAGTAATGTTATCATTGTCGACCCAAGCATGAGTGTTGGCTCGCGAGCGTCTGCGACGCGAAGTGTTGTGTTTTGCAAGTCTCTGACCTTATGTCATTTTTGCCTTTTATTTTTTTATTCGCAAGGTCAGAGTTCCCGCTTTGGGCGGGACAGGCTTTGCCGATGGCACGTGGCGGGTCGCAGCCCCTAACGAGCAGCTTCGTGTTGGATTTAGGTCCGTATTCACGAACACCACATGCCAGCGGTTCGTTGCTTTTGTTCACTTTTTTGTTGTTGCAAATTTTGTTAGTCCGTTACAGGCTATTGTTTGTATTCCGAATAATCAATAAATATTTTTCCATCGAAAAGGTAGAGTCCTGTTTCCCTCGTACCCACCCAAAGATTTCCAGTTTTATCTTCCAAAATTGCCCAGATCCAAGGATTGATGGAAAAGTTGACAGTTATTAATTCAACGACCCTAAAGGGTGGGGAGAAGGGTGGCTCCGTTAAGAGCTTGTTCAGGATTTCCCGAACAAGCTCTTAGGTTGCACAGCGTTTTCGGGCTTTGCGAAGGTGGTGATTTTTACCACTACTTGTCCACCCGCCAAAGCGGGAAATGTTGATGCGGAGAACCAAACTTTGAGTAACCATAAATGTTTCTGCGGAGCACCTAACCGCCACTTTTGGCAACCCCGTGTTAGCGGCTGTTCTTCTTACCGTCAGATATTTTTCTCATTAACATTTCTAATGGTCCGTTCTTATATTTTTTTGTCCAAAGATAACTAAATGTACAACTGAACAAAAAATATGTTATTGCAAAAGTCAAAATGATGATTGGGCTTGTCGGGATTTCTTTTAGCAAGTCATAACTAAGCGTTTTGCCTGTAATTATTGATAAAAGAAGAAGTCCCAATACTAAATGTGCAATGTAATGTGTCAATGTCATTTGTCCTGTTGATGCCAATATCTTGGCAATTTTGGTTTCGCCAACTTTGTTGCCGATAAAAATAAAAATGCTTATTAGTATTAGTCCGAATGAAGCAGTCCCCAACATAAATGGAACAAATGGAGGAAGGTAATTGGCAGTCAGGTAAAACACTAAGTCTTTGTTTTGCGTAATTGAAGTAGCAAACGATTGTATTAAAAATATGATTAAGTAAACTGTAATGCCAATTAATAAAATCTTTTTAGGTAGCTTGGTGTTTTTCCAGTCCAAACGTCCTAAATACATGCCTAAAAAGAAATAAGCTATCCAGGGAAAAATTGGATTCCAACCATTGTAAAAAGTATTTCTTATAAATCCTTTCAAAGTCCAAAAGTCATTATACATCAAGGTTTCGAAATTCCAGCCAGTCTCATAAGGAATAATTGTCAATAGAACGTGAAAAACAATGATAGCTGTTGCTGCGGCATATAAAAAATATTTTTTGAAAAAAAAAATGAATAGCACAGCAATGTGCATATAACCACCATAAAAGTGTAAGATGTCAGCAGGCCACCAAAGATAAAAGACTACCCCCAAAACAAATAGGAACCAAGAACGCTTCGTAATGATGCTTTTAATGTTTTTTCTTTCTTCCAATGTGTAATCATTTCTGTTTGTCATCAGAGAAACACCCATACCCGCAAGCATTACAAACAGGGTGCTTGAATTACCATTGAATAAGTTTAGAAAACCACTTAGTCCGCTATGATTAGTATGACTGCCAAAAACGGTATTAAAATTCACGATAAACATCCCGAAAATCGCATAAGCTCTTGCCAAGTCAAATCCTATAATTCTGTTTTTCATTTTTTAGTGTGTTGAAGTTAGTTTAAGTCCAATAACGCCTGCAATGATTAGCAGAATGAAGCCAATACGAATGATAGTTGCCGGTTCCTTAAAAAATATCATTCCAATGATTACCGTTCCTATTGCTCCTATACTTGTATAAATAGCATAGGCTGTTCCGATTGGAATAGTTTGTAGAGCTTGTTGTAAAAAGTGAAAACTTGTAATAATACTAATGTAGAAAATGACAGTCCATACTATATTTTTATGATTGTCCATTTGTTTAAGCCCAATAGTCCAGCCTATTTCAAAAATGCCTGCAAGCAAAACATACATCCAATTCATATTTCTTTCATGTTTAAATTATGCTGCAAAATTCAGCATAGAAAAACACAAAAAATTTGACTTAGGTCAAATAATGATTTTGATTAAATTCTGGATCTTATTCTGCTTAATGTTTCCAAAGAGATGCCAAGGTAAGAAGCTATAATAGTCAGAGGAATGGTTTGAACGATATGCGGATTTTTATTTAGAATTTCTAAGTAACGTTCTGTTGCTGTCAAAGTATGAAATTGAAATAATCTGTTTTCAACCCACATTCCATAGTATTCTGCAAGCATTAGGTCCAAGGATAACAATTTTGGATATTTTGCTTTAGCGTCCTGAAATGCTTGGTAGTGAGTTATTGAAACTGTAACAACAGTCAGGGCTTCTATAAACTCCCTGCTTGGTTGTTGTAATGTGTAACTATCAAATGAAACTGCTAAGTCGTTTTCAAAGTATAGTTCTGTTGTTATTTCTTTACCGTCATTCAGATAATACTTGCGAGCTATGCCGTCAATTAACAAATAGCTTTTTCTACAGACTTCATTTTGTCGTAAAAGCAAATCTCCTTTCTTATATTTTTTCTCCGAAGAAATGCTTTGTAATGCATTCAAGGTGTCGTAATCAAGAGCTTTAATGTAATTGTTTATTTTGTCAATGTATGATGTCATGGTTAGTCTTTGTGTGTCGGTTTAGAATAGCCGCTAACGTTTCCGGGCTTGACGAAGGTGGCGATTTTCACCACAAATGTTGATGCGGAGAACTGAACTTACTGTTTACTAATAAGATTTAAATCTATAATTTTACAACTTTGATACAAGTTCTGACTTCACTGTTTGCTATTGTCATCACATAAACACCTGCTTGAAAAGTACTTACATCAATAGCAAAATCACCTTTGTCTATTGATTTTTCCAATATAAGCTTGCCCGTCATGTCTTTAACTTGTAAGATATTGTTATTAAGTAAAATTGGGTTACCTTGAAATGTAACTGAAACAATATCTGTCGCAGGATTGGGCGATGCTGTCCATCGAAAATCAACTTGTGGTTTCAAATCTTTATCTACTGAAGTAATTGATTCCTTTAAAATTACAAATACTAATGTTTCACTTTCCGGGAGTTGGGTAAATGTATAATTTTGTAAGCCAAATACTTCGACCGAATCTATTAAGCCACTAAAATTATAAAGCAATATTTTTGAAGCGTCTTCTGGCAAGGCGATGGTAAATGTCGTCCCTTCTATATTGCTCCAACGGTAATAATTTTGCCACACCCACATATCTTTTTCGCCATCGGTAAGTTTATAAATACCCGAATTGTTGGGATCTAAATAGGTGAAATTCATGCCGGCGCCGAGGTCCATGACAAGTTTAAATGTTTGCCCTTTGAGATTAGGTATATATGGAAATAATTGATTGCACATACCATAAACGGAATCATATTCGACTGTGTTAAATAAATTCCAAATTAATGCAAATTCAGTTGCGTGAGAAAAACCGTCGCTTTTTACAGCACCTATATTATTCCATATACACGTAAATTGTCTTTTTGCAGATTCTTCCTCACTAATCCCCAGTATATTTGCTTTATAACTGAATTCTGTTGCATAAAACCTGATAGGTCTCGTAATCCCGATTTCTTCTTGGATCTCGTTAAAATCTGCTTGAGCACAATATCGCCAATAAAATTCATTTTGATTATCCACGATAGGTGCATAGGTATTGTCATTATAGGTATGTAAATCAAAGCCTGCCAATTTCCCATTGTTGATCAAATCGACAATGGCCGTAGCATATCCATTGGCATCATTCCAGCTAAAAGCATTTTGTGATGCCCATCCTCCGGGAATGGCACTCAAACTTGTATCAATAGAATGAATACCATCAGCCAATCCTTCTAATGCATCATGATAATTTTCAGGGCCTTCTGCTATTGTTCTGGGGACATAAGGAGTATTGATATCTGGCTCATTAATAGCCGAATACACAGAAATGCCCCAGTTTGTTATATTTTTTGAAAGCAAATATGGAGAATTGGGTCTCCACCGCCCAGCGAAACTTCTGCCTATTTCATACCACTTATCATACGATCCCAATGCATTGTACCAACCATAATATTCAAAAAGGATCATTGGTGTAATACCTCCCTGGTACAATAAAAT
Organism: Saprospiraceae bacterium; assembly: GCA_046153985.1. Lineage (GTDB taxonomy): Bacteria > Bacteroidota > Bacteroidia > Chitinophagales > Saprospiraceae > JABWAJ01. The sequence continues at coordinate 7,563 of JBJXFD010000141.1, read as the reverse complement.
CATGATACTGTCAATGGAAGATGGATTACCCATTTGAGTATCTGAATTGTAATAGTACGAGGGGTACAAGCTAACCCTGGTTCTTTTTGCACCATAAAAATTCAATGCATTAATCTGATGTATTTCTTCATCAGTTGTTTCTCCATTGGTAAAATTACCACTTCCTATCAAGTAGGTAATATCTTGTGCAATGCAATTGACAGCAAATACAAGAAGTATGTTAATAAGAAAGGCTTTTATTAGAATCGCTTTGGCCATGTTGATTAATTTAGAATTTTTGCAAAACCGCAACTTTTGCCAAACCGCTGCTAACGGCTGGTATTTTTCAACGTCCAAATTGCACCGTTTTTTGTTGTCAGTTTTTCTAATTTTCCGTTAGCGGTTAAGTCATCCAAATATTTTTCACTTTCATTTCGTGGTGTTCCCGTCAGTTCAGAAAATTCTTTTGCTGTCAATGAATGGTATTTTGAAAATACAGCACTCCAGGCTTTATCATAAATGTTTTTGATAGCAGTTGGATGCAATTTAACCAGCGCATTTTCAAATATGGCATATGATTTTACCCCATAAACCATTTCTTTTTTTCCTGTTGTATCTGTAAAAAACATCGTTGGAAAACCTCTTACACCTAATTCTCTGCCCAATTTTAAATCTTCTTCAAAAAGTTCTTTTGCTTTTCCTTCATAATCCATTTTAAATTTAGCGATGTCAAGCCCAACTTTCTTTCCTGCTAATTCTAAATGCTCCCATTTTGTAATATTCTTTTTTTGAAGAAAAACCATTTCTCTTATTTCACGAAGAAACATAATTGCCTTTTCATTGTCTTGCATTTGAGCGGCCTTAAATCCAATTGAAGGTGGATAGGAAGAAGCTAAAGGGTCTTCTAACCAAACATTTCCGTCTATTGGCATATCGTAATGAACACTTACTTCGTCCCAATGGTGTGCAACATCAGAAGGCTTGCTAATTCCACCGCTATTGTAACTCCAATCGGGAAGCAAGCCACCCATTCTGTATTCAATTTCTATACTGTTACCGTATTCCAATTTTAGCTTTCGTAGTTGTGGTTCAATACCCCAACAAGAAGAACAGATAGGGTCGGTGTAATAAATTATTTTTACAGGCTTCGTGGTTGCTTTTACCAAACTGCTGTCCGTTGAGCTTGGTTTGTTAGTTGGTATTTCGCAAATACCACTTTCGGGGTCACACATTAAAGGATTGTTATTTTCCATTTTCTTTTTTGTTTGAGCCTGGCAACTTGTATTGCCAAAAGTGAACATTGTGATTAAAATGAGATAAGTAATTTTCATTTTTTTAAAGTATCTTATCTTTGTGCAAAGTTGAGGACTTAATATCAACCACACAATAAGTCAGAAAATTATGACTACTAAAAAAAAATTATTAAAAATGAAACTTGTCCTGCACAAGGGCTTTTGAAGTTGCTTTCGGGCAAATGGAAACCTGAAATTTTTCGTTTGGCTATTGAAGCACCTTTGAGATTTAGCAGTTTATTGCGTCAAATTGAAGGCTCAAACAAACAAACTTTGTCTGTTGCATTAAAAGAATTAGAAGAAGTTGGTTTGTTAGAAAAAGTTGCCATACTTTTTTTTGTAGGTCTGATGTTTCAAGTTTGCTGTGTCTGTTTATTGTAATAGGTATCAATATTTGTAATCTGACATAGTAGTAAAGATTTTTCCATCATAACGACTAAGCCCAAATCCTCTTGTTCCGAACCAAAGGTTTCCGCTTTTATCTTCTAGAACAAACCAAACAGAATTATTGACAAGTCCATCTTTTTCGGTAAAGTTTTTATAGGTCTTTCCGTCATAACACCAAACTCCGCTCTTTTCAGTTGTAAACCACATGTTTCCATTTTTGTCTTCTAAAATGGAATAGCAATCATTAAAACCATTATTTGCTGTAAAACTTGTAAAGGTTTTTCCATCATACCGACATGCTCCGTGATTTCTAGTCGCAAACCAAATATCTCCTTTCTTGTCTTCCGTCATTGAAAAAATCATATCATCAGAAATATAATCTTGCGATTGAATAAAAGTGTTATTGTTCAGTATTGAATAGGAAGGATTTTGAGTATTGGCACTTCTTCTATTGTCTTGGTTTGTATTATAATAGTCTAAAGGTGGTAAAAAGCTTTTAAAAATTTTTCCGTCATACCTCCATACGCCACCGCCATTCCACGAACTAAACCAAATGTTCCCATTTTTATCTTGTATAATATCAATGATAAATTTCTCGTACTTATCACCGTAGAATGGGTGCTCATATTTATAAAGAAGATTTAAAAAATTCGTTCCATCATACCGATAAATTCCTTTATTCCTTAAGCCAAACCAAGTGTTACCCTCACGGTCTTCTAAAAAGCTAGTGATACTCAGCGTGTCAGTCATAGGAATATTTACAAATTTTTCCCCGACATACTTACATATTCCCCTATGGGTTCTAAACAAAACATTTCCTGCTTTGTCTTCTGTGATGGAATTCACGCCATTATCACTCAGTCCATCTTTCTTTGTAAATTGAGTAAAGAATTTTCCATCGTAGCGATAAACTCCTTCGTTCTCAGTACCAAACCAAAGATTGCCTTCTTTATCCTGAAACCCGCAACCAACTTGAGTATAATCCGTTCCTTGAGTCCGCATCATTTTTGGTTGTCCGACTTCACTTGTCGTTGTTGCATTTACAATGTCAGCTTGTGCTTGTTTTGTAGTTTGTCCCTTGCAAGAAGTGAAAAAATAAACCACTAATAGTAGAGCATAAATTTGATTTCGCATATACTTTTTTAATTGTTATTTGATTTTGTTTGTCAAAGTTAAAGTTTTGTCTGCTTGCTTAATACTCAAGTGTTCAAAGTTAGCAGGGTTCCCAATGGTTGCCGATAACGCGTTAATATGCGCACTTTTCAAACGCTTGAACAAAGATAAAGAAAATAGTTAAATCTTGCAATGCGTCAGGTTTTTTAAACCTAAACTACTGAAAATAAATTATTTGCAATTCAAAAATTCATCCTAAACAAAAAAAAACAATACAAAATGCGCATCAACTACCGCCAGAAGCTCACCTTCCTCACAATACAAAATGCGCACCTTGTTTGAGCTTGTTCGGGGATTCATCAATATGGAAAATGCTCTCTCTTCTGTCATCCAAGCTCCTCACCCGCGATTTTACCAAACGGCTGTTAGCGGCTGGCTACTGCTGTTTCTGTCGAGTGGTGTCGTTGCAATCATAGTCAGTCTGGTGAATAGGAATACCATTCAATTAGTTCTCTAAGTCGTTTTACTAAAATGTGAGCTGTCGTGCTCGGATTAGTGTCAATCGGCTGTTTCCCTTTTTGTTCCGCTAAAAGTTTTTCTGCCCGTTCAATCGCTTTTGCTTCGTTTCCTAGTTCGATAATTGTATCAATCACTTCTGTCTTACCATGTTCATAAACAAACAACTTATGTGTTTCAAAAGATTTTATGACAGTTTCCAAACTTGCATAAATGTTTGCCCGTGGAATTGGATTAGTGGAACTTACGTCATTAAAATGGAGTAGTAGCCACAGCTCAAAAACTTCGTTGCTATATGCAACGCTCATATTTTCTGCTTGTGCAATTTTAAATGCATCCGTAAACCTAATTGTGTTTGCAGGCACTTTTTCTGCATCATCTTTATCAAACACTACCCAAACTTCATCAACATTTTTGTTTGCCTCCTCTGCTAATTTTTTTCGTTCAAGGATCGCTTGCTCAACAACACCTTTTGAACTCCTGCCTGTCCCAACTGCCCTTAGGAAAATCGTTTCTTCTGGAATATGCTTTTCAAATGTTCAGAAGTAGTAAGGTTCTGTATTGCCATCCTCACAAACTATGAGAAACAAATGGGGATATTTTCGCCAACGAATTGGTCGTTTCTCTATTTCCCTAAGTTTAGATTTGTTTAATGTTCCTCTCCTTGCCATTGGGTATTGCGGATAAATTTTTGAAAATTACCCAATGCTGGGATTGCGCCATATCTACCTTCAAAGTAGCGTTTTTCCTTGTCGGTGTCCGGTCTTTCTTTCTCTGATTTGAACGCACCGTTCTTCTCTCCGAAATAGACAAAATCTGAGAGTGCATATATTTCTGTGCTTTCCCATTTATTTTTTTCTGCAAAACAAATTTGATCACGTCTAAGGCTTGAATAACTCAAAAGGTTCGTGTCATGAGTTGCAAAAATCAATTGTGCATTATTTGGATTACTGACTTTATCTAAGAATACGTCAATTGTATTCAAAGTCATCACGGGATGCAACTTGGCTTCAATTTCATCAATGATAAGCACCCCACCGTTAGCTAATGCCCACAGGATAGGTCCGCTTAGTTGAAACGCTTTTTTTGCTCCGGACGACTCTCTGTCTTCCCATTTCCAGCTCTGTGTTTTGTTTGTCGGTAAAGCGTTGGTATCATACATACGGTGTTTTGCAAAAACGGTATAGCTCTGTTTGCCTTTAAGTGTTTTTGCTAATCTTGATTTCATGCTCTTAGGCATGTCGTCCGGCAATTCAGATTCTTCAAAATCTTTTGTGGTGACATCTACATCAACAATATTTAAGCTTAAAGATGCCAGGTATTGTTTTATTTTATCCTTGTAATCTTTTTCCTCCCAAAGTTCAACTGTTTGAATTTCTTCAAATTCTGTATTGAGTCCGTCAATCATACTAAAGTGTCCAAACCACTGCATGATACTTTTGGCTTCCTCAATATTTAGGATATCGCAAGTAGAAAGAAATAATGCGTTTATCCTTGTTGCTTCAATGGCTGCATCAATAATTTTTTTAGAGCCATTGTAGCCCGAACTCACATCAATAGTTTCCCCCTCCCGTTCAAAAAGATTGACTTCTCTCCCCGCTGACTTGCGAAACAACCATTCTCTTTTTATTTCGCTTTCCGTAAACTCCAATCCGTAGCGATAGCGATTCTCGTCAATAACAAATAAAATTTCAAACCCGGTTGGTTTTTCATCCCATCCATCCCTCAATAGAAAAGGGTCATAAGGCAAGCGCGTTGTTGATGATGTCCTTGCCGAAATATGAACTAACCGGTCTAAAAGGCTCATGGCTTTTAGCACATTTGATTTACCGCCTCCATTCGGACCATAAAGCGCAATGGCGTTTAAAGCTTGATAGCGCCCTTTCGTGATGATGTTTTGGAGATGGTCTTTTTGTTTAGGAGCAGGGATCAAGCTCACCGTCTGCTCGTCACCGATTGACCTATAGTTGGAAACTTTAAATTCAAGCAACATGGCTTATTTTGTATTTGTTTCGCAAAAATAGCAAACTTCGTTCACTTTACAAAGGCCAAGTCTGTTTTTTTTCTTGTTGTTGGGCAGGGTTTGAACGGTTTGGGGGGATTTGTTGGTAAGTTTTTGATTGTCAGGGTTAAAGGCTGCAAATTGTGGATTGGGGCTGGAGCTTTGGGGGTACCGGGGCGGGGATTGGCGAAGTGGGGGATTTCGGAGCACTTCACTTTCTGCAAGCACTGACTTGATACGAAGCACAAAGCTTCATTTAACGACTGAACCCGCTTTTTTGCCAAACGCCTGTTATGTGCTGCCTTTTTTATAGGGTTATTGCTTTATTAGTTTTATGGTTTTTTTTACGGTTTGGTGTGCCACTTGTAAAAAGTAAAGACCGGGTTGTAAGACTGAAAAGTCCTCTTGTTCAATATTTTTACCTGTCCACATTGTTTGACCATATAAGTTTATAAGATGATATTCTTCTCCGCCACTTGCACCTTCTATCCTAATTGTAGTATTAAACGGATTTGGGTAAACTCTTAAGTTATGTTTTGAATTATTTTCTACTCCTACTCCTAATGTAGAACATAAAGTATCTATTCTATTTTTGAAAAAACTATAAACTTCACATCTGTTTATGTTATATGGTGGGTAATTACAGTTTATAGTATCGCCTCCACCATAACACGGGGGATGATAACCTGAAGGATTATATGACAACCAAAGTCCTGTGCTATCAGAAGAAAACAATAGATTTTTATTAAAACCAAACATAGAAGCTCTAAATCCATCACCTTCATAACCAAAAACATAATACTTATTTCCACATTCAAACATTCCCTGATAATGTGATATTAAATTGTCAAACCACTTTGTCCAGGTTTGTCCCAAATCAGTAGAATATATTATACCTGATTCATAATAACCGGTAAACAATATCAGAGTATCTCCATTCAAATGCTGAAAATTATTTATTGAACGAAGGAATTGTGTGGATAAAAACGGTGAAACATTTGTAGCATTATGGTGATTAGTATCTAGTGACCAATTCGTTCCTTTGTCAGAACTTTTATATAATCTTGTCTCATTCCCTATGTATCTGGAGCCTATTACCGCAAACCAAAGATTAGGGTTAACAATATCAAAATCCCTTATATATTCATTTGTGTCTAACGAAGAAAAGTTGTATAGATTATGGAGTGTGTTATTAAAATACAAATATAAATTGTTCCTACCAGCCACCACAGTAGTATCATTATTTAGTATATAGGTAGTAGAATCGCAAACTCCAAAACCACGCTGTGCAAAAGATGGCGTTTGAAGTAAGAGGATTGAAGATGTCATTACACACTTAAGTATATAAAATGAACTTACTTTTTTTGTTCCAATAAAATCTAAATTTGTCATGTTGATATGAATTTTTGTTGTTATTTTATTTGCTTTATGATACATCTTTAAGGTTGCACATAACGGTTTTCGGATTGGCGATGTGGCGGATTTTTAACACTAAAGTTCAATAGAATTCCTGCTGTTGAACCTTGTACAAATGTTTTATAGAAGCACTTCAGCCGCCATATTGCCAAACCGATGTTAGCGGGTCGTTGTTTGTTCATTCGTCTGTATTAATTTCCATTTTTTCAGTCCGCCTATCAAAAACAAAAGTCCAATAAAAACTGCAATTAGTGAATAGGTTATTTCCAAAAATTGGTTTGCTTGTTGTTTTTCCAAGTCAAATATTAGTTCTCCAATTCCACGAAGAAGATAAATTCCTGCTATCGTAAAAATCACTGGTTTCACAAATGGAAGTTTTCTAAAATTGTTGTCAGATGAAAGTCCGTACAAACCAAAAATGAAAAATACAATTGCTACTAAAATTGTCAGCAAATATGGCAATGAAAAATGAGTCTGAGCAAGTTCGGTCATTTCTTTTCCAATTCCTGTCACTTCAAACATTTTATCAGCCCAAAATAGTCCAACTATATGTCCAATTGCAATTACGATGTTTATGTATCCACCAAGTTTTAGCATAAGTCATATTAATTAGTTCCGAAGTAAATAAGTCCTGTAATAAGCAATAGCAAAATCCATTGCCCGAGTTTTAAGTAATTTTTTGGAAACTGTTTTGAAATTGCAATTGTCAAAGCCCAAACTATTGCATAACCTAAAAAGTAAATTGTTAGTATTTGTAATAATGTTTTTTCGTTGTCAAAGTGGTTGGTAAAGTTAATCAGTCCAAGTCCAATTGTTGCAAATAACAAGTCAAACGAAACCCAATGCCAACCGCATCTC
>JBJXFD010000130.1:0-3098 GCA_046153985.1 Saprospiraceae bacterium | reverse complement strand
GCGTTTTCTGCGTCATTTGCGTCATCCGCGTTCCTGAAAAAGCTCAATTGGAACGCGGATGACGCTGCGAACACGGACAACACGGAAGAAAAAGCTGTGTTCCACAGCGTTCCAGACAGCTGTGGGCTCCGCCTCGCGTGTCCTATTTACCGGGCTCTGCCCGGTTTTTGACTCCCCCCGATTTTCAGGTCAGCCAACTAAAGTTGGCGACCACGGCTACTTCGCCCCAAACCCGATCGCCCGCAACGCCACCTGATTCGGCTCGCCCGGATCATTGGGCCTGCTGACGAGGTAGAGGTTGTGGCGTTTCCCATCGGTGACCGGTTGCATCGCAATAGAAAGAGTGGCGAGTTGGTACGCCGCTTTTGGAGGCGCGCCGCTACCGCTTCCCTTGAGGGTTGCTTCACCTAATTTTTTACCATTGGGCGCATCAAGGCGCAATTCAAACGTATAGCCGAATTGTGGCGCAAACTGCCAGCCCATCGCAAGGGTCGCAGTGGAAATGCCGGTGAGGTCGAGGTTGTCCAAGCTGAAAGAACCGGCAGCTTTTGGCGTCAGCAACAAGCGGTTCCCTCCAAAGTCGAGGGCAGTATAACCGGCCAGATTTTGGGCATTGCCGAAACCCACGGTGTTGTTTCTGAGGGTCAGCGAAGCCATTCCGCTCAGCGGTTGAATGTCTTTGCCTCCTTTATCGGTGTAGCTTGCAGACAAGATAAAAACGCCATTGTCGTTGGGCTTTTTCCCCAGGGTTGGGGATACTGAACCGCTCGGGGGCAGCGATTTTTTGGCTTGTTGCTCCGACGGCGCCAGCGATAGAATCCAGGCAACGATCTGCTTTGCGTCCACTTCTTTGAGATCCGGGTTGCCCGGCATGGCCGTTTCACCCCAGACGCCGGCGCCCCCTTTCTGAATTTTGCCCAACAGATACGGCGTAGCATTGCGATCTTTCTGGTACCGTTTTGCAATGTCCACAAAAGCCGGCCCGATTGATTTTTCGGCCTCTTTGTGGCACGCTTTGCAAACCACCGATTCCATGATACTTTTTCCGGGCATCTCTGCTCCTGCAACTAAGTGGCCGACGGGCAGGGCTGCTTTATCGGGGCTGTCCAAGTAATCCGCTGATACAAAAACACCGGTTGCCGCTGAAGCTACAGACGGGTCGTCTTTATCAAAAACGCTGACCGCATAGCGAACGGGCTTGCCGGGAAAATAGAAGGTCTGGTTGCCAGTAACGGAAATATTGACCACCGGCGCCTCGTTTCCGGCATAAATACTGAGCGAACTGCTTTTTGTCGTAGCTTTTTTGTCATCGCTGACCTGCACGGCAACGGTGTACGAACCCACTTTGTCGAAGGTGTGTTCGAGGCGGGGTTCGGTGGTTTGTTTTTTTACGTCATTCCCCAAATCCCAGTTATAAGTCAGTTCGTCGTTTTCCAGATCAACTGCATCTACGGTGAACACCACAGACAGCGGCAGTGCGCCGGAAGTTTTGTCCGCGACGAGGTCGTTGACTTTGGGTGCGCGATTGCCAGCGTTGAAATCAATCCTGGACAGACCGGAATCGAGGTTTTTGGAAAACCATCCAGTGCCGTATTCCAGCAAATACAACTGTCCGTCGGGCCCGATTTCCATATCAATAATTGAATTGAATTTCGTGTTGGGCATGAAAGGCTCCATTTTGTCAAAATCGCCATTGGGTTGCAGCGTCACCGCTTTTATCCAGCCCCGGATCCAGTCGTATATGATCAATTTATCGTTGTAATAAGCGGGCAGGCGCGTTGCTTCAGGAAATAGATCGGCATAGTAAACCGGGCCGGCCATGGCATTCCTGCCACCGGTTCCTGTCTGCGGAAAATCGGGAGAAGTTGCGTACGGATACCAGATAAAGGCTGGTTGAGCGGGTGGCAATTCCTGAATGCCGGTGTTGTTTGGGGAGTTATTGACGGGTTTTTGCGGGTCGAAAGTTTGGCCCGAAGCGCCGGTGCTGTAATTGTAGGCCCGGTAAGGGTAGTTGTCGCCGATAAAAAGCGGCCATCCAAAAAAGCCTGCCTTTCGGGCCTGGTTCACCTCGTCGTAGCCCCTGGGGCCACGCACATCGAGGCTGTCGTTGTTGGCGTCGGGGCCTACTTCCCCCCAATACAAAAATCCATTTTTCTGGTCTATCGAAATGCGGTAAGGATTTCGGTTGCCCTGTATGTAGATTTCGGGGCGTGTTCCCTGTTGGCCTTTGGCATACAGGTTGCCATCCGGGATTTCGTAGCTTCCGTCTTCTTTGACGCGGATGCGCAGAATTTTTCCCCGCAGGTCGTTGGCATTGCCGGAGGAACGGCGGGCGTCGTATTGTTCGTGTCCGGGGCGGTCGTCCAATGGCGCGTAGCCGTGGTTGACGTAGGTCTGATTTGGCTCGTCAAACGGGGTGGAATTGTCACCGGTAGAAAGGTACAACAGCCCGTCTTTGTCAAAAGCAATGGAGCCGCCTGTATGGCAGCAAATGTCGCGCTGCGAATACAACTCCAGGACGATCTGCTCCGTTTTGAGGTCTAATGTGTCGTTTTCAAATTTGAACCGCGACAGTCGATTTACGGAAGTATCTGCCGGGCTGTAAAAAACAAAAACGTAGTGGTTTTTTTCGAAATTCGGGTCGGCCTGGATTCCCATCACGCCTTCTTCGGCATTGACCCCAGGAACCTTGGCTTTAAAATACGCATCAAAAAAACCGACCTGCTTCGTCTCGCCGGTTTCATTTTTGTACAACATGATGTCTCCGCGCCGCTGGGCAACCAAAATATCCAGATTTGGCAGGATGGTCATTTCGGTAGGTTCGTAAAAAACGCCGGAAGAAAGCATGGTTTTTGAAAAACGGTCTTCTTCGGGCACGGGCAACGTCCGGGCTTTTGAATAGTCGAGCTTTTCGTTTTTACCGATGGCGTATTTGATCCCGCCCAGGATCAGTTTGAGAAAATCCGGCTCGGTGAAGGATTCTTTGGTATGGCCCAGTGCCGTATAAAAAGCCCTGCCGCCGTCGTAGTTGTGGTACCACGACATGGGGTGATTATCGCCGTTTTTGCCGCCCTTGTAGGTTTTTTCATCAATGGTCA
>JBJXFD010000127.1:0-8784 GCA_046153985.1 Saprospiraceae bacterium | reverse complement strand
GTGTACGTATCTCACACATTAACAATCATCAATCATGTAATCGTCAATCATCAATAAAAAATAAAAATGAACGATTAACCATCATTTTATAGAACTGATCAAGCCTGGGGTCGCCCCTACCGTGATTGCTGTGCACACGCCGGCGGCAATCCATTGGATGTGGTGTAACCCCAAAATGAAAAAATCGCAGGAAGCACAGGATTTTTAAACAAAAAGCGTAATTTCCATGCGGAAATACCTTTTCTAAAAATCCTGTTTTTTCATGCGCAGCAAACTGCAAAAGTTCACGGAATTTGCCAATACGCTTTTGCCACACGAGACCGCCTACTTGTTGGCGATCCAGCAATTTGACGACAAGGCCAAATTGGCCATTTTGCAACGCATGCACGACAATTGCAGCCGGGTCAATAGTTTTATGCCCTACGACGAAGCGGTTGACAAACGGAAATACTCCAACCTAAAAACCTGGATCGCCGAGCGGTTGAACGCCATTGATGTGGACCAGCAATTCGAGTGGATGAGTGATATGGAACGGCAGATCATGACGGATGCCATCCAGCCCGAAGAAGAAAAACGCCTGCTCAAAACCATCCCGAATTTTCCGCGCTACAGCTTCTTTTTCACCAAATTTTACGAATTAGTTGAGTTGTACCGGCACTTCCTGCTGATTCGCATGCGCTATGCCGACCACCAGTTGGCCAATGATTTCCTGAAAGCGCATCGGGAGTACTACCTCCAATCGAAAGTCATCAGCGAAAAAATCCACCAGGCGACAATGGATATTGTGGATCAGTACTCCCATTCTTCCTCCGAATCCATCCAATGGGAGCAGTGGCTGACCGAAGTCTTTTACAATGAATCGCTCGACGGCCTGAATCGGTACTTAGCCCTGGTGCGACTGACTTTTATGTACTATAATTACCGCCGATTGGAGCCGGTGTTGGAAAAATACGACTATTTAGACAGCCTTTTCCAGCAAGGCATTTACTACTCCAAGCGCCTGTTAATCAATTACTACAACAACCGTTTGCTGTTGCACAGCAAGTTTCAGGAGTGGGATAAAGCAGAGTACTACGGTTACCTTTCCATTCGCAGCAAAAACAGCGATTACCTGCACTACGTCAACAACTTAGCGGCAGTGCTCATGCGCGAAAAAAAATACAAAGAAGCCCTTTTGGTGATGAAAGACGCCTACGCCGACGCCAAAGAGACCAAAAGTTTTCACAGCAAAATCGGCTTCGTGGCTTTTTACATCAAATGCCTCAACCACAACCTCCAGTATCGCAGCGCTGAAAACTACGGCGAATCTTTTCTTTCAGTTTATCGCCGCGAGATTTTTGAATACCGCTGGCACTTGTTTTTTTCGGCTTATTTAGACGCGCTTTTACAGCAAAACAAATACGACAAACTGCTCAAAACCGTCAAAAAATACCAATTGCTGCACCACGACCGGCAGTACGAAAAAAAAGCGACCTACCTGCCCACCATCCGCTGGTATAACGCGATTGCCGAATACAAAGAGAGCTTATTGTCGTTCAACGACCTCACGGCGACGCTTTTGCAACCCATTGCGCCGAATGCTTCCGAGCCGGATCGCCTGCCGCAATTGCTGGAGTTGCTGCGCGAACTGAGCAGCCATATTCCGGAAGCTTACCAGGCGATCCAGGGAAAATTGTTCGAAAGGGGGATTTTACAATGAGACGGGTGTTTCCGATTTCCAGTCAGAAATATTTTTTTTTGTTGTGTCAAAATTGATGCCTATCGCAACAACCTCTTTGCCGTCAGTTGCAAATTTTTCGGAGTAGGCCTTGTCGCGAATTTGCTTCAGCGCTGCATCTGCGGTTTGATTGATCTTGAATTCGAGTAAAAAAATGCGATCCGGAGTATGCACCACTGCATCCATGCGCCCGTCGGAGGTGTGAACTTCGCTTTGAATAAAAAAGCCCAGATACCGGAAATGCAGGTGGACTAAGGCATGATAGAAATGTTCGTCTTGCCCGGATAACAAAATACTGGGCACATCTTTGAGCATGGCATTGATGACGGTGATAATTTTAGCTGGATCATTTTTGATGAAAGCCTCCTCTAATTGAAAAACCGGCCGCGCAGAATCAAGCGGAGAGCGATGCAAAAGGGCTCCAATCAGGTGGTTATACATAGATTCGGCGACTTCGCGATTGGGATAATCGAGCGTATACTGTCCCCGGTCATCTATGGCTTTAATGGTAAGATAACCGGTCTGGAATAGAAGAGAGCGGAGTTCCAGATTATCTAAGGAATAGCTCTCAAATATGATTTCGTTGACCTTCAGGTCTTCAAAGCTGAAAAACCGTTGTTCCTGCATTTTTTTTATCAGGAAAGTTGGCGTACCTGTTTTGAACCAGAAGTTTTGAAAAGCGCCACTGGAAAAGAAATTGAGGATCGAAAACGGATTGTAAACATAGTCTTTGGCATTCCAGGTGTAACCGTTATACCACTCTTTGATTTTAGAAAGCAGCGAAGCCTCCGTTTCTTGGGGGAGGTCAGCCAAAGTATAATTAATCCATTCCCTAAAATTAGTTTCCAGTTCCACTTGAGAATAACCAACTAAGGTAGCATGACGCTGGTGTAAAGTAATGTCCTGCAAGTTGTTCAAATCTGAAAAAATACTAACCTTGCTGAATTTCGATACGCCTGTAATCAGCAAAAACTCAATATGAGGGTCAGCGCTTTTCAAAATGCTGTAAAAATTCTTCAGGATGCGTTGGTGTTCAAACGCAGTGGGAAGCTGTTCTTTTTCTAAATAATCTATCAGCGGCTTGTCATATTCATCTATCAGTACCACAACTTTTCCACGACTCCCTGCCAGCTTTTCCAGTAACTCTCGGAATTTTTGGTCGTAGCTTTCCGCTGTTAGCGCAAGGTCATAGTGGTTGGCAATTCGCTTAAGCTCATTGTTGAGTGCATTTTCCAGCCCATTGGTTGCATAGCCAATTTCATTGAACTGGATGTGAACAACGGGATGTATTTTATTCCAATCCCATTGATTTTCAATCCAAAGCCCTTCAAACAATTCCCGGTTTCCGGAAAAAAGTTCCCTGATCGTTGACAGGGTAAGGGACTTGCCAAAACGACGGGGGCGGGAAATAAAAAAATAATTGCCTGAGGTAATCAGTTGGTGAATCTGCTTTGTTTTATCCACATAAAGAAAGTCACCTTCTCTGATTTTTTCAAATGTCTGTATCCCGATCGGCAGTTTTTTCACAAGGCATTACTTTTGCACAAAGATAGAAAAAAACAGTGCAATAATCCATTAATGGGTGCCTTCAGATGAACCCTCCCAGCTTAAAATGCTTACTTTTACACCCTTTCAAAAAACATTTGAAAGCAAAGTATCCTGATGCCTAATGTGTGAGGTCTAACATCTGAAATCTATCATCTAATGTCTCATAAAATCAACCTGTTACTCCTCGGCGGCGGCGGTCGCGAACACGCCTTTGCCTGGAAACTGAGCCAAAGTCCCCTTTGCGGCAAGCTCATTATTGCGCCCGGAAATGCAGGTACTGCCCAGCATGGCCGCAACGTGAACGTGAACCCGAACGATTTTCCAGGGGTGCGGCAATTGGTGCTGGAAGAAAACATCAATATGGTTGTCGTTGGCCCGGAAGATCCTTTGGTGAAAGGCATTTGGGATTTTTTCGCTGCTGATCCGGCTTTGGCTCATATCCCGGTTATCGGCCCTTCGAAGGCTGGCGCGCAATTGGAAGGCAGCAAAGCTTTTGCCAAAGCTTTTATGGAAACGGAGGGCATCCCGACTGCCGCTTACCGCGAATTTACAGCCGCCCAATTGAAAGAAGGATTGGCTTATGTAGCCCAGCATACCCTGCCTGTTGTGCTGAAAGCAGATGGCCTTGCTGCCGGAAAAGGCGTGGTGATTTCCAGCAACATAACAGAAGCCCGGGACGAACTGCGCGATATGCTCGGTGGGAAATTTGGCGAGGCAGGAAACCGGGTCGTGATCGAACAGTTTCTGAGTGGCATCGAATTTTCGGTTTTTGTCCTGACGGATGGAAAATCCTACAAAATTTTACCGGTCGCCAAAGACTACAAACGCATTGGTGAAGGCGATACCGGACTCAATACCGGGGGCATGGGCGCTGTATCGCCCCCGCCTTTTGTGACGCCGGAATTGATGAAAAAAGTGGAAACCCGCATCATTAAGCCCACTATTGCCGGCATACAGCGGCGTGGCATGGTTTATCACGGGTTTGTCTTCATCGGTTTGATCGAAGTGGACGGCGACCCTTTTGTCATCGAATACAATTGCCGCATGGGCGACCCGGAAACAGAGGTGGTGTTGCCCCGCCTGAACAATGACCTTGTTGCCATGTTCCAGGCTTTGGCGGAGGGTAATCTGGATAACATTGTTGTCGAAGAAGCCGCGCATGCCGCCACCGCGGTGATGCTGGTATCGGGCGGATACCCGGGCGATTATGAAAAAGGCAAGTTGATCACCGGTTTGAACGAGGCATCGGGCTGCCTGATCTTTCACGCCGGAACGCAGGAACAGGAAGGCGCGATTGTCACGAATGGCGGGCGCGTGCTCGCCATTACCACTTGTGCCGAAAACTTCCGCGAGGCTTTGAAGGTTTCTCTAAAAAATGCAACACGACTCGATTTTGAAGGCAAATACTTCCGGCGCGATATTGGGTTTGATCTGTAACATTGAAAGCATTTCGGTTATATGTTTACAACTTTCGGGGTTACTGCCCAGTTCAGTGGCTCGGTTTACCCGTTTGGCAATTCCGGTTGCTGTTTTTACATTAATTGGAATGAATCCAGCTTATTTTTGTTGATTGCAGGTTAATTGAAACAAAACCTTGCTTTTGATGATAACATTAATGCACAATTACGATCTAAACAACGATTGATGATGAAAAAATTGCTCAAACTCCCTCGGACTCACTCTCTCTCCCTCTCTCTCTCCCTCTCTCTCTCCCTCCTTCTCTCCCTCTCCCTAACTGCACAAACGCTCACAACTTCCAATCTTCCGATTGTAGTGATCAATACCTTTGGAGAGAGCATCGCCGACGAGCCCAAAATAACGGCCTCCATGAAGATTGTGGACAATGGCTCCGGGCAAATCAACCACATAAACGGCCCCTTCAATGCCTACGACGGTCAAATCGGCATCGAATTGCGCGGATCCTCTTCCCAGGGCTATGAGAAAAAACCTTACAGCATCGAAACCCGCGACGCCAGTGGCGAAGACCTCTCAGTGCCTTTGTTGGGCATGCCCGAAGAAAGCGATTGGGCTTTCATCGCCCCACTCAACGACAAAACCCTGATGCGCGACATCATCATGCATGCTTATGCACGCGCCGCATTACCCTGGTCGCCCCGCACGCGCTATTGCGAAGTAGTCATCAACGGCGATTACAAAGGCGTCTACGCGTTGATTGAAACGGTAAAACGGGACGCGAACCGCGTGGCGATTAAAAAATTAGAAGAGGAAGACATCAGCGGAAATGCACTTACCGGCGGCTATATCCTGCGCATGGACAAGTATGGCCTTGGCGGCGGCCTTGGCGGCAACTGGGCTTCGCCTTATCCGCCCATTCCCGGCAGTTGGCAACAAACCTGGTTCCAGTACCACTACCCCAAAGAAGACGACATCAAACCCGAACAGGAAGCTTATATCCAGCAGTACATCACGAATTTTGAAAACATGCTGGCTTCGCAAAACTTCGCCACTAACTACGCCGACTGGATTGATGTGGATACTTGGGTGAACTACTTGCTTTTACAGGAACTTGGCAAAAATGTGGATGGCTACCGCCTGAGCGCTTATTTCTACAAACACCGCGACGATGAAGGCGGAAAAATCGGGATGGGCCCCATTTGGGATTTCAATATCTCGCTGGGCATTGGCGACTACTGCGGCGGCGCCGATCACACTGGTTGGGCCAAAGATTTCAACATTATTTGTGGCGGCGACGGCTGGGTCATCCATTTCTGGTGGGAGCGCTTGTGGAGCGACGCAAATTTCCGCAACCGCGTAGCTGAGCGGTGGGCAGAATTGCGCGCTAATCAGTGGAACAACGCATCACTTTTTGGCGAAATCAACGCCAATGAAGCCCTCCTTTCCCAAGCCCAGATGCGCAACTTTCAACGCTGGCCGGTTTTTGGACAATATGTTTGGCCCAATGCGTTCATTGGCAATAATTATCAGGAAGAAATGAGTTATTTGAGGACCTGGCTGACCAACCGCCTGGCCTGGTTGGATCTGAATATGGCGCTGCTCGTAGATATTGATACAACAGAGAACAGCCCCTTAACCGCGCGTGTAACGCCAAATCCCGCAAAGGAGCAGCTTTGGGTACAATTGCCTTCCAGGGCGAATTCGCCCCAGACCCAGGTCTACGATTTTGTATTGTACGATGCGCTTGGCCGATTAGTTCTGCGCCAGAATGACCTTTCCGGCGAAGTCGCCATTCCAATTGAGTTGAATGGCCGATTTCCACAAGGCTTATATTTTTGGCAGTTGTTGAAACGAAATATCGCGGTTGCGGAAGGAAAGGTGGTGTTGACGCCCTAGTGGTCGTGTCTGTATTTATAGTCCGATAATTGCGAGAGGGCAAGTGAGGGCGTCAGTTTGAAGTGACACCCTCACTAACCACAGCCTCTAATTCGCCAAATACTTCACCGGCGAATTCGTATTATAAAACAAAAACGACCAGATGTCCGCCTGCTCTTCGATCACTTTTGCGATCGGTTTGCCGGCGCCATGGCCAGCGTTCGTTTCGATGCGGATCAGCACGGGTGTTTTGCCTTTGTGCATCTTCTGCAACTGCGCGGCAAATTTGAAGGAGTGCGCAGGCACTACGCGGTCGTCGTGATCGGCGGTCGTGATCAGGGTGGCCGGGTAGGACACGCCTTCCTTCAGGTTGTGCAGCGGCGAATAAGACAACAGGTTTTTGAAGTGTTCCGGGTCGTCGCTGGAACCATATTCCGGAATCCAGCCTTTTCCCACCGTAAACTTGTGGTAGCGCAGCATGTCCATCACACCCACTGCCGGGAAAGCAACCGCGAACAAATCAGGGCGCTGGGTCATGCAGGCGCCGACGAGCAGGCCGCCGTTAGAACCACCTGCAATGGCCAATTTTTCTTTCGCAGTATATTTTTGGGCAATGAGGTATTCTGCAGCTGCAATGAAGTCGTCGAACACGTTTTGCTTCTTGAGCAACATCCCTGCTTTGTGCCATTCTTCACCATATTCGCCACCGCCACGCAAATTGGGCATAGCAAATACGCCGCCGTTTTCGAGCAAGGGCAGTCGCGTGGCGCTGAAGCTGGGCGTCAGGCTCACGTTGAAGCCGCCGTAGCCGTAAAGGTAGCAGGGATTTTGGCCAGTCATTTTCAGGTCTTTGCGATGGACAAGGAACATGGAAACGTCCGTACCATCTTTACTTTTGTAAAAAACCTGTTTTTCGACATAGTCCTCCGGATTGAATTTCAGTTCCGACTTAAAGAAAGACTCCGATTTTCCGGTTTCAATATCATATTTGAAAATAGTAGACGGGTAAATGAACGAAGTGAACGTGTAGAACAGCGTTTTATATTTTTCCCGGGCGCCAAAACCGCCAGCGCTCCCCAATCCCGGCAGTTGAATCTCTTTTTTTCCACTGCCGTCGTATTCGAGCTGATAGTAGCGGTCGGTGGCGTTTTTCAGGTAGTTCGCAAACAATTTACCACCACCGGTGCTCACGCCCTGCAGCAGGTCTTCCGATTCGGGTATGATTTCCTTCCAGTTTGCTTTTTGCGGCTTGGCCGGGTCTACCTCTACGAGGCGGTATTTGGGCGCGTCAATGTCAGTTTGCACCAAAAATTTGCCATTGTGGTGGTGAACGACGGAGCTTTTGTTGGCATACCCTTCAAAAAGAACTTTAAACGGGCCGTCCTTGTCCAATTCGCGGAAATAAACCGCATAGCCGTCTGTGCCGGGCGCGGCATAGAGGATGATGTATTTATTGTCTTCTGTGATGGCGCAATTGTGGTACATGTTAGGATTTTTCCGATCCTCATAAACCAGTTTGTCTTTTGACTGGTCATCGCCGAGTTTGTGGTAGTAAACCGAATGGTACTGGTTGTTGCCAGAAAGCTCGGAACCTGCCGCCGGCGCGGGGTAGCGGCTGTAGAAGAAGCCGTCATTGTGCCATTCAGCACCTGAAAATTTCACCCATTTCAGTACATCCGGCAATTTCTTTTTAGTGGCTATTTCCATCGCGTGGATTTCCGCCCAGTCAGAACCCGCTTCCTGTTTGGAATACGCCAGGTATTTATCGTCGTCAGAAACGCCAACGATGTTGATGGCCGTCGTCCCTTCTTTCGACATTTTGTTTGGGTCAATGAATACTTCCGGCTGGCCTGTCAAACCTTTCTGGATGTAGATGACCGACTGGTTTTGTAGGCCATCGTTTTTGTAGAAAAAATAATATTCTCCGGCCTGAAAAGGAGATGAATAACGCGGATAGTTGACCAATTCCGTGAGGCGATCCTGAATCTGTTTGCGGAACGGGATTTTTTCCAGGTATCCAAATGAAACCGAGTTCTGCGTTTTCACCCACTGCCCTACATCGGCAGCAGTGTCGGCTTCCAGCCACCTGTAAGGGTCGGCTACGCCGGTTCCGTGATAATCGTCGTTTTGAGCGACTGTCTTAGTTTCCGGATATTGCACTTCCATAAGCGGGTAATTAACGGCAGCGTCGGGTTTTTCCTGCTGACACGCACACAACGCGCAACCGA
>JBJXFD010000124.1:0-22777 GCA_046153985.1 Saprospiraceae bacterium | reverse complement strand
GCGTTTTTCGCGTCGTTTGCGTCGTCCGCGTTCCTAAAAAGCCTCAATTGGAACGCGGACGACGCTGCGAACGCGGACAACGCGGAAGAAAATGCTGTGTTCCACAGCGTTTTAGACAGCAAAGGGCGGAGCCCGGCATTAAACTCATTCAAACGCTAAAGCACAGAACGTTATTTACGCGGCACGCCAATTGTCACTTTTGGGCCATCTATGCATTACTCTACTTAATGCATTTACCCAAAATTGAATAAAATGAGAAAAGCATTGCTTTGGCTGATCTGCCTGTTTCCACTTATCCTTTCAGCCCAAAATATCGTACTCAACCCGGGGTTTGAAACACTGAAACCCAATTCGATAATCAAGTCCTGCGATTACATCCGGAACGGAAAAGTATTCACCAGTTCGGTTCAGGACTGGAGCGCGTTCAACAACTACACTCCCGACCTGATCATCTGGTACGATTCGCTGCGCAATTGCGCTTATCCCAAACCCAGAAGCGGCCACAACATGGCAGGCATCATCGCTTACCACCCCAATACGGATTCGGGTTATGAAAACGATTACCACGAACTGATTCAGGGCAAATTGAAAGGGCCAATGAAACCCGGCGTCACCTACCGCATTTCCTACTGGGTCCAACAAAACGATTCTACAGCCATTAAGCACCTGAAAGCCGTTTTCAGCCACAGTACCAGCATCTTATCGGTGAGTTGCAACAACCTCGGCGTGTGGTTTACGGAAGGCCCCATTCAGCCCACAGAAGATTTCAATAAAACCATCCGCGATTTTGGCATCACGCCGCATGTGGTGGAAACCACGGTCGTCCGGAATAAACCTGGCGCCTGGACGCAGGTCACGGCCACCTTCACCGCCGACAAGCCCTACCGCTATTTCATACTCGGAAATTTCAGCAGCGACGCGCGTACACAGACTTTCCCGTTGGTCTCGGATTCCATCATGACGCTGCGAAACAGCAATAAGCCCTATTATCAAAAACTGAAACGCATCGCTTACTACTGCGTGGACGATTTTAGCATCGAAGAATATCGCCCGGAAGACGCCAGTCAGCAGATTGCCGCTGCACTAAGCGCCAAAAAGACCTATACCCTGACCAAAGTGTTGTTTAATACCGCCGAAGCCGTTGTGCTGCCGGAATCTTTTGCAGAATTGAATGCCCTGGCAGCCTACCTGCAGGAACAACCCGAAGTGCACGTGGAAATCGGCGGCCACACCGACCACATCGGCGAAACACAAGCCAACGCAACGCTGTCGGAAAACCGGGCAAAAGCGGTTTGTCAATACCTTGCTGAAAAAGGGGTGGCGCCCGAACGCCTGATTGCCAAAGGGTATGGCGAGAGCAAACCCGTGGCCGGGAATGATACTGAGGCGGGGCGGAAAAGGAATCGGAGGGTGGAGTGTAAGGTGGTTACGGTGGACGGTAGGCGGTAGGCGGTGGACGGGTAGGTTAGAAATTTGGAGGAAACTATATTTTAGGAACTGGTGTTTTTGAAATATATTTGCGGTTTGCCAAGTTTGAAACCGCTGAAAAATCATGTTTTCCTGCTCCCCCTCAACCTACCTTGAACGTGCCTTTGCGCTGCTTTCAATAGTATTGATTTGCTGGCAATGTAAAGTATCTACTTTTTCGGATCACTTGCCATTTGAGCAGTACGTTGCAGCTATTTCTGATTCACTCAAAGCCAATAAGCCCGATGCCGCGCTTGCTCTGGTGCAATGCCTGCTCGAAGACAAATTGGAGGCGCGGCAAAAAGCGGAAGCCTTGTTCCTAAAAGGCATTGCCCACAAAACCCGCTCAGCGCACAAACAGGCATTGACAGATTTTCAGGCCGTAAAAAAAATATTAGATAAAACCATCCCGGGCGATGACAGCCTCAAAGCGGAGACGTTGCATCAGATAGGCCTGGGATTCGGGGCGCTGCCAAATTTCGACAGTGCTATGTATTACCATCAGGCAGCATTGGATATGAAGGTACGGGAATTCAAAACAGAGGTGCATGTTTCCGTCATTCGGAGTTATAATGATTTGGCGGGTACATTTGCCGGACGTTCAGAAGAGGTGCGTTCCTTAGAGATGCGAAAACATGCCCTGAGACTTGCCAAGCAGTTGCCGATTGAAGAGGAGGAGGTTGCTGATCTGGTCATCAGGCTCCATAGCAATATCGGGCGGTTGCATTTTATAATGTTCAACCTTGCCCCCGCTATGGATTATTATCAGGATGGCCTTGCAGTGGCGCTGAAAGAAGAACCCAAACACTTTGAGTTGGTGATCATGCTTTATCTCAATTTAGCGCAATTATCCATCAGCAACCACAAGTATGATTTAGCGCTGGATTATACTCGTCGGGCAGACGCAGTCTATACCAAATACGCTCCGAATCAGGAACGCAACACTTATTGGATGGTCGCTGGAGATGTTCACCGGTATAAATACAAAGATAAACCCGATACAGCGCTTTATTATTATCGCCTTAATCACGCCATTCAAACTGGGAAACCAACAGTGAACCAGCGACTTGTTGCTGTCAGTCATGGTAAATTAGCGGAGGTTTTTTTTCAATCGGGCCGGTATGATAGTTGTCTTTTTCATGTCAACCGGCAGCTGGAAATTGAGGCTTTGATATCCGGTAAAGAACACGGCCCGCATATTGATTCGTATCGCTTAATCGGGTGGTGCTATAAAGCGCTTGGAAAATCAGAAGAATCTGTACAGGCTTTCCAGCAAATGCTGAGAGCGAATAATTATCATGGAGACCTGAAAACAATTTCACGCTATGAATATGCGCTATGGGGTTTTCACGAAATTGCACAGGTAAGATACGACCAACATTTAATTGAAAAAAATCCTGACTTGCTCATCGAGGGCTTACAAAACTGCAAATTAGCCGATGAAGCTGCGGTGTTGAAACGGCGTCTGCTGCGGACATCGGAATCCAAAGAAATGTTTAGTCAATTTGCCAAGGCGTTGTATGAAACGGCCGTCATTATCTGCGAGGCGCTCTATCAGGCTACAAGCGATAAAAAATATGTGGCGGAGGCTTTCCATTTTTCTGAAAGAAGTAAAAGCCTGAACTTGTCAGATGCCATAAAAGATGATCAGGCCGCTTATGAAGCAGCCATTCCCGAAAAATACATCGCCCGAGAAAATGAATTAAAGAAAGAGATTGCCTGGAAAAAATCGTTTCGTGGCGGACAACTGAACGAAAAGGATGCTGCTCATCAGGTATTGATCGCTCAAACGGATCAGGACATCCATACGCTCGAAACCGCGCTGGATAGCCTGATACAATTGTACAGAGATAGTTTTCCTGCCTATTTCAATCAAAAATTTGCCAATGTGACGGTCACTGCCGCAGAGGTACAAGCGTATTGCCGGCAGCAACAGACTACCGTGCTTTCCTATTTTTTTGCAAAAGGCAACCTGTATACCTTCATCATCCAACCTGAGGGCTTTGAGATGGAAGCAAAAGCGCTGCCCACTAATTTTGAAAAGACGTTCAATCGCTTTCAAAACTATATTGCGGAAGTGCCGCCGATTGAAGCAAGCGATACCGCCATCAACAACCGGTTGCAGTATTTAGCGAAAAACGCACACCTCCTTTACCAGGCTTTGATTCCAGACCAGAAACACCTTTTGCAAAAGCGCCTGATGATTATTCCGGATGGCTTGTTGGCTTATCTACCCTTTTCGGTTTTATTAAAAAAGCCTGTACCAGAACAGGATCTTAAGGTGTTTAATGAATGGCCGTATTTAGTAAAAACGTACGCCATTGCCTATTGCTATTCAGCGACCTTACTGCGGCAAATGGAGCAAAAAAAACACCGGGAACAGCCTGCAAATAATTTTCTGGGGGTAGCGCCCGATTTTTCCGGAAAGGAATGGAGTATCTGGGCTCCGCCTAACCGGACGGCCAATGCAGAGAACATTCGTTTGTCGTATAATATCCAGGAGGTAGAAAATCTGCATCGCTATATGAGTCAGGATGGCGACTTATTGCTGACAAACGATTTAGCCACCCGCGATAACCTGACCCGACATGGCCCGTATTACAGAATCCTTCATTTTTCCACCCATGCTTTTGCTTTTTCCCATGGCGACGATGACCCGTTTCTGGCATTAAGAAGTTTGGAAAGCGAAGGTGCTTTGACGCCGTTTTACCTTCGGGAAGTGTTGCATTTGAGGCTTAATGCAGACTTGGTAGTGCTGAGTGCCTGCCGAACCGGGCTCGGAAGATTTAGCAGAACGGAAGGGCTGATCAGCCTCGGACAAGCTTTTGCTTATGCCGGCGCCAAAAGTATTTCCCCTACTTTATGGAACATCAAGGACAGCGAGGCCAATGTGATTCTGATGCAGTTTTTCTACGAAAATCTTTGTTTTGGATTACCGAAAGATCAAGCCATGCAAAAAGCCCAATTGGATTTTTTAGCCCAGGATAAATACCGGTCCAGTGGATATGCAGACCCTCATTACTGGGCTGCTTTTTCTTGCATCGGCGATCGCAGCCCTTTATCGTTTTAGTTTTTCGCTTAACGCGATGGCCGAGTCGTGGCGAAAATGTCGGGGATCAGCAATAATTTTGCTTAACAGCATCTTGTAGTCCTTTTGGTGCGATTCATATCTTACCAGATAGCTCAGAAGCAAGTTCCATCGGGCTTCACTGGCGTAGAGGCTGTTGCGTTCACTGACAGGTTGAAGTATGGCAATGGCTTTGGCGAAATCGCCTGCTTCAAAATACAACTTGCCCAAGATCAGGTGCAGACGGCTGGCATCCGGTTTTTCATCTGCAAGGTTCTGCATGATCGCAATGGCTTTGTAAAGTTCGCCTTTTTGGTAATATTGATCCGCATCCAGCACGGAATTGCCAGGTTTTTCAATGCGCTCCTCTCCCATCGAAGATTCAGCCAACCGATTCATAGGCTCGAAATAGGCAACGGCTATTTGGCGGTAAGCTTCGAGTTCTTCTGCTATAGCTTGCTTTTCAGATTTTGAAGGTGGCAATGTAGTTTTTTCTTTAGCCAGTACATTGGGCGTATCCAACAAGCGTACGATATCAATTCCGCTTTTAGGCAATGGCTTTGAACCTCCGGGCTCGGGGTCGAAAGGAGAATTCGGTTGCTGCAACATATCCAAATCTTGTGGCCAGTCATGTTGCTCCGAAGGTTTATTATTTGACCCGGCCAACCACCAGCTAACGACAATCGTGACGATGGCCAGCCCTGTAAGAATGAGCAATTTAAAGCCTTTGAAAAACCTCCGACCGGAAACAGGAGGCTCTTGTTGGTCAAATTTCCGCATCTTTTCGCGCAAATTGCGGGCGATTAATTCATCTGCCACCTGTTTTTCTAAGCGCTGCAATTCCACTTCTTCCGACAATCCGGCATCTTGGGACAGCCGATGCTCCAAATCTCCCTTTTCTGTATCGGAAAGTGTGCCTTTCAGATAACGCTGTATTAGGTGAGAAATATGATCCTGATTCATAGCCTGAAGCTTTTCAAAATTTCCCGGAGCGCTTGACGGCAGCGGGTTAAATTGTTTTCGGTTTGCTTTTTATTTTGGTGGTTAAGCGTTTCAGAAATTTCAGTATTGGAATACCCTTTTAGATTTAATGCCATGACCTCCCTACAGTGCTCCGGCAAGGCTTGTATAGCTTGCTCGATGATTTCTTTTTGCTCCTTTTCCAGTAGAAACTCTTCCACGCTTTTTTCAATTATTCCCGATAGTTCAAGATCGAGACCCAGGATTGGTTTTTGTTTGCGTTGTTTGTTCCACCACAGCCATTTGGCAATGCCGATGATGTAGCTGTCGAGGCGGGATTGACCACGAAAACGACCATCTCGAATATTTTTTTCGGCAATGATGAAGGCGTCGTGGCAGATATCCTGCCCGTCTTCCGGGGCGCCTCCCTGTTTTTTTGCATAATAAATAATTTGCCGCTTTATCCTGAAATCATTGCCCGAATAAACATAATCCAGAGCCTGATTCCATCTAAGCGGGTCACCCGATTGAATCATTGCAATCAATTGCTGATCAGTGAATGTTGTCATAAGTTGGCGTACGTCTTGCTACATCTTTTCTACTATAACCATAGTGTGGCAAAATAGAAATTCACTCAGAAAATAAACAATAAAAAAGTGAGTGTTTTTTGAGAATAGTTACACTACTGAAATATATGGCAAAAAAATTTATTAATCTGTACAAACCTATTTAATCTGATGCAAACGAAAAATCAGTACTTTTTCCTTGTCTTGTTCGCCTGTTTAATCATTTCTGGCATCCAGGCTCAGCCTGTATTTGGCGTTAAAGCCGGGCTTAATATCGCAAATGTCCGATTAAGCGGGCCGCTTATTCAAAATCCTTCAAGCCTTGCTACTTTCAGAGTCGGTGGTATGGTTGACATTCCCATGGGCGAATCTTTTTCTATTCAGCCTGGATTATTCATCAACTCTAAAGGCTTCGAATATAGCGATAATGTCCAGGTTGTTTCCTACAACCCTATATATTTCGATATTCCAATCCTATTGCTGGGAAAATTTGATGCCGGAGGCGTACGCGCATTCGCCGGCTTAGGCCCTTATGTCGGGTTTGGCTTCGCAGGAAAAGCAAAACTTCAAAGTGGCGGCTTTTCCCAAAATTTCAATATTCAGTTTGGTAACACCTTCCTCTCCGATTTCAAATCGGTTGATTTTGGACTCCAATTCAGTGGTGGTGTAGAATTTGAAGGAGGAATTGTACTTGGAATAAGCTACGATTTTGGCTTAGTCAATGTCATTCCCGTTGATAATTCAGCCGGGCAAAATGGCGCTACCGCTCAACATAGGGTGCTTCTTTTTTCAGTAGGTTATTTTTTCTAATCAAAATATTATAAATTATGAGACCGTATGCAAAACATTTCTTTAAAGGGATGCTAATCCCCGTTATGGCAATTCCAATGTTTATCTTCTTACTGAGTTTTTCCGTACAAGCCCAATCCGCACCAAATAAACCGAATGATGTGCAGATTAGTTGGAAAAAGCAAAAAAGCTCGGATTGTGAGAATAATTTTCCTGAGTGTAAACTTACATTAACCGTTATTCCATCCAGCCAAGGGGGAAATCCAACATCTTATTATTGGGAAATCTGGCGATTAGAGAACATTGATTACCAAAAAACGACAACAGGCAAAACCTGGGCAATAGGCTATATCGAGCCTACGGATACCTATACGGTAAAAGTAAAAGCCATCAACGCCGCTGGTCAAAGCGAGCAGTTTATCAAGGTATTTAATCCACCAAGCGGCTGTTGTGTAAAATAATCTATGCTTGTCAACTTACTATTCCGGTTTGTCAGGCAATTGTCAAGCAAACCGGAATAATCAACTCCCCTATTATGAAAAAAATACTCTTGCTAATTATTGTAACTATCATAACGCTTTGCGCTTGCGAAGGACCTGGATTTAAAAAAAAACAACAAGGATCTGTGATTGAAGTGTCCGGGAATTTTTGGAAGGATTCAATTTTGATCTCTGCTCTAAAACTAAAATGTGATTCTATATCCAACGGTCTTATCGTTCAGGTAGATTCAATAAATTATTTTCTCTTTTCTACTGATACAATTTATCGTTCCGGCAACATTGTCAGTATTTACACTGGAGACAACATTAAAAATATCGTTTTACCAAACTGGCCAAAGGTATTAGCATCTGACACCTTAAAATACGGTGACATTTATATCCAAAAGCCAAAACACAATGAAAGACAATTCATACTTGGGTGGCTACAAATGACCATTTCCTTATGTGTCATTTTTATTATACTGAGTATTTGGATTAATTTTCATATTAAACAAATGCCCCAAATTATCATAGAAGACCTGATTAAAATACTAATAGCAGATAAGGGTATCCTTTTCATCAGCCTTGCCTTGTTTTTTTGGGCCACAACAGGGATCATCAGAATCTATGGTTCAAACGAAAATTCTGAAGAAATAAGCTTTGCAGATATTCTGATTCGCATCTTTTCACTGACCAATAATATGTTTTTTTTGCTCTCTCTTCCTTATTTCAGACATGGTGTTGAGCATTTCAGGCAATATAAAACCTATTATGGTCTGTTTGCAGGAGCTTTATTCCTGTTTTCATTTTTTAGTATTCTGGCTGTAGGCATAGATCCAAAACACCTGAAATCAATGAAGGTATTTGATGTCAGTTATTCGGCATTAGTGCTTACCTTATTAGGGTACATCCTATACAAATCATTTTCAAATCGAGGGTTTAAGGCGATATCAAAACTCACGGTGTTAATCACTATTGGCGTTGTATTTGCTCAGGTTGTTCCGCATTTTCCAGAAGTAAGAATAGCCCTGGGAAATACTGGACACATTATTTACCACACAACGTTTATCATTACCACGACCCTTCTTGTCACGCTCATATTCAGTTGGTACAATGAAGAACGGGAACAAATGATCCGGGAAGACTTTTTAAAGCTTCAGGAAGTTGTATTAGAAAAAGATGAATCAAAACTCTCTTTAAACGAAAAACATAAGATACTAAAACAAGCGCTGGCAAAAGGATATGTAGAACAAGTACTGAATGCATTGCTTTCTATGCCTGAAAAAACCACAGAAGATGAGCAAGCTTTAATTTTACAAAGTGCGAACTACCACAACAGTAAACGCGAGAATATGCTGGGCACCATTACTTATGCGGAACTTTCTTTAAATCTGAGCAAACTTCATGCTCTCTTAGATGATTTCATCAACAAGTGGTTCCCCAAGAAAAATGGAGAAGGAATCTAATGGTTATTGGTTACTGGTTACCGGGACATCCCAATAACCAGTAACTAATAACCATTAACCATCCCCCTTACTCAACTTCAAAAGTCACCTTCACCGAGGTCACAAAATTAACCATTAGCATGCCGATGTCTTTCGTCATAGGCTTGGTTTCGCTGCCGAGTTGGGGCTTGCGGGAATAATTGCCCATGCCGCCCGGATAGGCCATATTGCCTAAGTCTTCCAGGTCTTCAATGGCAAGCGTTCCGACAACCTTTTGTTTGTTGGCAACCGCCAGCATCTCCGCTTTGGTGCGCGCATTTTTCAGCGCCTGCACTTTGAGTTCGTTCATGTAGGTATCCACCTGCGAATGTGAATAGTACATGGTGTTGGCGCTCGCTACGCCAGAATCACCCAATTTGGACATCAACATGTTGACGGAGCCAATGTTTTTGACTTTAACTAAGTAGCTTTTGGAAGCCAAAAAACCCTGGCCTTCCATCTGATAAGAGCCAAAGCCGCTGACATTTTCCACGCGAATATCGGCGGAACCAATACCGGCATCCGTGGCCGCTTTGAGGAACCGCGCCTCCAGCTCTTTCAAACCAACGCGCAGACCGCTATCGTCCTGATACTCTGAAAGGTTGATGCTCAGGTAGATTTCATCCGCTTCCACGCTTTTTTCTGCGGTTCCAAAAACGGTGATCGTACGCTTAGGCCCCATACCCGGTTGGGCATTTGCTGCCGTGAAAAATGAACATACGCCGGCGACTGCCAGGCCAAGAAAAAGTTTCTTAATCATAATGGATTATTTTTG
The DNA here is from genome assembly GCA_046153985.1 of Saprospiraceae bacterium. Lineage (GTDB taxonomy): Bacteria > Bacteroidota > Bacteroidia > Chitinophagales > Saprospiraceae > JABWAJ01. Next base: position 13,190 of record JBJXFD010000124.1, on the reverse strand, counting down.
CTGCAAAAGAAGGGCATTTTTTTCAATGTGCAACCATTCCTTGTGGTAATTATTCGCTGCTCCGGCGTATGTTTGAGGACTCGATTACTAACCATCAAAAATTGACCTTATGAAGAATGTCCGCCGTAGTTTAATCATTGGCTTTTTTGCAGGCGCTTGTATGCTATTGTTCATGATGTCGCCAACACTTTTTCCCAACGTGAAATGGGTTTGGTGGGCGTCAATGGTTTTAGTTTTGCCGCTCAGTGTTTTGGGCTTTGGATTGGGAATCAAAAGCGTGCAAGCAGGAGACCGTGGAATTTGGGCATGGGTGGCCGTTTGGCTCAATAGTTTGATTATGATTGGCTTCCTTTCTTTGGCCATGAGTCTGTTTGATGAAATGCTGAGTTCCACCTAATACATTTACGTTACACTTACTGGCTATGAATATCTTAAAAACGACTTCTTTTTTATTTTTGATGATCCTGGGCGCCCAATGCCAACAGAAAAAAGCACCCGAAGCAGTTGCATCCAAACTTCCCGATCCTCACAGTTTTTCCGAGCCCGATGAAGCTGTGACGAAGCACCTCGACCTCAATCTTAAAGTAGATTTTGATCAAAAAATCCTCTCTGGCTTTGCCCGTTGGACCATTTCCGCCAAGGACAATGCAACAGAAATCGTCTTCGATACCCGCGACCTCGACATCCAAAAAGTCACCCTCGGCGCCGGCGAAAAAGAAACAACCTGGACGCTTTCGGAACCGCATCCGATTTTTGGCAACGCGCTGACCGTGCGCATCGAACCAAAAACCGAAATCGTCACCATTTATTACGCCACCCGCCCGGAAGCTGCGGCACTGGGGTGGATGGATCCCGCCCAGACTGCCGGCAAAAAACGGCCTTTCCTGTTCACGCAAGGCCAGGCGATCCTGACCCGTACGTGGATTCCCTGCCAGGATAGTCCGGGCATCCGCGTCACTTACAACGCCGCCATCGAAACGCCTTTGGGCATGATGGCTGTGATGAGCGCCGAAAATCCGCAACAGCAATCGCCCGATGGTAAATACGCTTTCCCCATGGCGCAACCCATCCCGCCCTACCTCATCGCGCTGGCGGTTGGCGAATTGGCTTTTCAACCGGTGGGCAACCGAACGGGCGTCTACGCGGAACCAAAGGTGTTGCCCGACGCCGCCTGGGAATTCGCCGACATGGAAAAGATGCTGGTGGCTGCCGAATCGCTTTACGGCCCTTACGCCTGGGAGCGCTACGATCTGGTTGTGCTGCCACCGGGATTTCCTTTTGGTGGGATGGAAAACCCGAGGCTGACTTTCGCAACGCCAACCGTCATTACGCACGACCGCGCCTTAGTATCACTGGTGGCGCACGAGCTCGCCCACTCCTGGTCGGGCAACTTAGTCACGAACGCCACCTGGAATGACTTCTGGCTCAACGAAGGCTTCACCGTTTATTTTGAACGACGCATCATGGAAGCGCTTTACGGCAAGGACTATACGAACATGCTTGCGCTGCTGGAATACGGGGAATTGCAAAATGAGCTCGAAGACCTCGGCGCTACCAACCCAGATACGCGCCTGAAACTCGACCTTGAAAACCGCGATCCCGACGAAGGCGTCACGACCATCGCCTACCAGAAAGGCGCCCTGTTCCTGCACCTGCTGGAAGAAAAAATTGGTCGGGAAAAGTTCGACGCTTTTCTGAAGCAGTACTTCAAAGCGCACGAGTTCCAGACCATGACCACGGAAAAGTTTTTGGAATACTTAAAAACAAACCTGCCGGAAACCGCGGGCATGGAGGCAACGATCCGGGAATGGATTTTTGAACCGGGCCTTCCGGACAATGCGCCGAAACCCGAATCCACCCGCCTTTCAAAGGCGGAATCAGCAGCCCTGGGTACCCTGCCTTCCCGGTTACAGACCGCTCGTTGGACCTCCCACGAATGGGTTCACTACATTCTTCACTTGCCGGATACCTTAGATGCCGCCGCATTGGGCAAAGTGGATCAGGCTTTTAATTTCACCCGTTCGGGCAACGCTGAAATCCTGTGCGTCTGGTACGACAAAGCGATCCGGCAAGGGTATTCCCCGCTTATTTTGCCCGAAATTGAAGCTTTTCTGTTGGAGGTTGGCCGCCGTCGTTTTCTGACGCCGATTTACAAAGCCTTTAAAGAAACCGGGCAGGTTGAAACAGCCCGTCGGATTTTTGAAAAAGCGAAACCGGGCTACCATTCGGTGAGCCGGAACAGCGTGGAGGAGCTTTTGAAAAACGGATAGTGTCTGTCTTTATAGTCCGATAGCTGCGTTATGCGAAGGCCCGGCTTCGACTCCGCTCAGCCGCCAACTCAAGGACCGTACGTTGAGCGAAGTCGAAACGGGCCTTCACATGCCTTGCTCTCGAACTCTAAAGAACAGACACCGACTAAATGGACAGACACTAAGTAGCATACTGCCTGAAAATGAAGAAAAAAAAACGGATTGTCATCATCGGCGGGGGCGCCGCAGGCTTTTTCGCTGCCATCCGCTGCGCGGAAGTAAATCCGGATGCCGAAGTTGTCATCTTAGAGCGCGGGAAAGAAGCGTTGGGCAAAGTGAAAGTCTCCGGCGGCGGTCGCTGCAACGTTACGCACGCCTGCTTCGACGCGGCAGAACTCGTCAAGCGCTACCCACGTGGCGGTCGCGAACTGCTCGGGCCTTTCCACCGCTTTGGCTGCGCCGATACAGTGGCCTGGTTTGAACAGCGCGGCGTGCGCACCAAAACGGAAGCCGATGGCCGGATGTTCCCGGTGACCGACAACTCCCAAACCATCATGGACTGCCTTTGGGATGCTGCCCGAAAAGCCGGAGTGAAGATTTTTTTGCAACAGCGCGTGGACCGCATCGCCCCGCCTTCCGACCAACAGCCCGCCTGGACGATCCACACCAAAGAACAGACGCTTTACGCGGATAAGCTGATGCTGGCCACCGGCAGCAGCATCGCCGTTTGGGAGTGGCTGCGCGAACTGGGGCATACCATCGTCCCACCTGTGCCTTCCCTGTTCACTTTCAACATCAAAGACCCGCGCATTCTGGGGCTGGAGGGCATTTCCGTGCCGAATGCTTTCACCACCGTCGAAGGCGAAAAACTCAACGACGCCGGCCCCCTGCTCATCACGCACTGGGGCATGAGCGGGCCTGCGATTCTCCGGCTTTCTGCCTACGGCGCCCGGATGCTTGCGGATCGAAACTACGATTTCCACCTGTTGGTCAACTGGACGGGCCAACCGCCCGATGCCGTGAAAACGGCGCTCGAAAACTGCCGCAAAACCGAAGCCCGAAAGCAGGTACTCCCCCACCCTATCCTGGGTTTGCCGTCGAGGTTATGGCGGAGTTTAGTCACCGCTTCCGGTATCCTGCCCGAAACCAAATGGGCCGACGTGAACAAGCAACAATTCTCGGCGCTGTTCACGGAACTCTCGGCCGGGCGTTTCCGCGTCAGCGGGAAAAGCACCTTCAAAGAGGAATTCGTGACGGCGGGCGGCGTCAGTCTGCGCGAAGTAAATTTCAAAACGTTTGAAAGCAAGCTGCTGCCGGGACTTTATTTTGCCGGAGAAGTGCTGGATATTGACGCGGTGACCGGGGGGTTCAATTTTCAGGCCGCGTGGACGGGGGGATGGATTGTTGGGGAGGCTATGGGGGGGTAGTGCCCCATCCCTTACCGCCGCCGCAATACCACCCCTGGCTTTTTCCCCGTTGCCTTTCCATTTTCAAATACCAATTGCCCATTGACCCAAACCGCAGCAATGCCACTGGCAAGAGCGGTCGGATTGTCGACAGTGGCGTTGTCCTGCACGGTGGCCGGGTCGAACAGCACAAGATCGGCGAAATAGCCGTTGGCCACCAGTCCACGCTGCTTGATACCGGTATGTTCGGCGCTCAGCGAGGTCATTTTTTGGACGGCTACTTCCAGCGAAAGCAGTTTTTGCTCCCGCACGTACTTTGCCAGCACCCGCGGAAATGCGCCATGCCCTCTCGGGTGGCTGACCGGATCGCCATCGCTGCAAATATTGGTGTGGGGCCAAGCGAGGAAGTTGGAGATGTCGGTTTCGAGCATAGATTTGCCCATGATGCCCTCCGTTCTGCCGTCGGCGTCGGGGTGCGCAGCGTCGTAGCGGTCGGCTTCGGCGATGAGCCAGACTAATGTTTGGGCCGGGGTTTCGTTGCGCAAGCGGGCCACTTCGGACACGGTTTTGCCCTTAAAATCGGGGTTGGGCAAAAACGCCGGAAGCCTCGACTGCGCCGGGTCGAAGAGTTCGCGGCAAGCGAATTCGGCGCTGGCGAGGTTGTCGTAGTCCCGGTTTGGGAACAGCACTTTGAGCGTAGAAAGCCAAAAATCGTAGGGGTAGCAGTCGGCAGTGATGTCAATGCCCTCGGCACGGGCAGCCTGCATGGCGGCGATGATGCCCCGGCTCGATTCCCATTTGCTTTTCATGGCCACCTTGATGTGCGAGACCTGCACGGGCAGCTTCGCCTCCCGCCCGATGTGGATGATTTCGTCAATGGCATCTTCGATGTTGATGTCCTCGCTGCGGATATGGCTCATGTAGCGCCCGCCTGCCTCTCCGGCGACTTTGGCGAGGGCCAGCACCTCATCCCGGTTGGAATAAAAAGCCCGCTCGTATTCCAATCCGGTACACAGCCCCAGCGAGCCTTTTTCGAGTTCCGACTTCAGGTTGGCTTTCATTTTCTCCACCTCCTCAGCTGTGGCGTGCCGGCGAAAACTCCCCATGCCCATGGCGTCTAACCGCAGGGAAGTGTGGCCGGTGTAGGAGGCGACATTGATGGCCACCGGCTGTTTTTTCACCGCAGCGACAAGGCTGTCCATCGGTTCGCTGCTGCCGTCCTGCCCGGTCACGATGGTCGTGATGCCCTGGCTGAGGGCGGGTAGCAGGGTCGGGTCTTCGTCTAAAGCCCAAAAGTGGTGGCTGTGCGTGTCAATGAACCCGGGCGCCAGCACTTGCCCTTTTCCATCGAAAACGGTTTCGTTTTTGAAGGGCTTGAGGTCGCCTGTTTCCCATATCTGGTCGTCCATCAAGCGGACGGAAGTGCGGCGGGCGGGAGCGCCGGAGCCGTCTACAAGCTGTATGTTATCAATGAGTTGCGTTTGGGGCAAGGTGATTTTTTCGCCTTTCATAAACTGAAGTCCTGCTTGCAGCCCTGCCGCAGACCCCCCGCTCGACAGCACGACGAGCGTCCTTTTTTTCTCAAAATCCGTCCAGAGCAGGTTCAAAAAACCGACCCAACCGCCCGTGTGTGCAGCGCAATTGGTACCGCAATTGAAGCCCAGACCGAACCCGTAGGGGAACGTCGTGCCATCGTTCAACGGGGCAGGTTTCATCATTTCGGCAAGCGACGCAGCTTTGAGCAATTTGCCGCCGTGCAGCGCCTGGGTCCATTTCAGCAAATCTTCGGCGGAGGAGTAGACGTTGCCGTCGCCTACGAGGCCGTCGAAGCGCATGAGGTCGTCGAGCTTGTTTTTGCCATCTTCCCGCCGGAAGCCGTACACCCTGTTTTTAGGCGAAGACTTCATTTTCAGGTGAAAAATATAGGTGTTTTTTAAACCCAGCGGGCGGGTGACTTTTTCAGTAAAATAATCGGCGATGCTTTTGCCGGACAGCTTTTCGATGAGTAAGCCGAGCATCACGTAGCCGGTGTTGCTGTACTGCCAACGTTCGCCGGGGGCAAAGTCGAGCGGCGGCTTCACTTTTGCGAAAAGCTGCAAAATGGCTTGATTGTCAATGGTGTCCAATGCCCCGGTGTAGCGGATGCAGAGGTCGAAGTACTCCGTGACACCGCTGGTGTGGTTCATCAATTGGCGGACGGTGATTTCTGGATATGGAAATTCCGGGAGGTGTTTTTGCACCTTGTCATCGAAGCCGAGCCGCCCGTTTTCCTGCAAAAGGCAAACCATGGCGCACATAAACTGCTTGGAAACGGAGGCAAGGTTGAATGCCGACGACACCTGCAGGGGCTGCGGGTTTCGGATGTCGGTGATGCCGTAGTTTTTTTGGTAAACGACCTTGCCGTTTTCCGCCAGCAGCACCACGCCGTTGAACAAGCCGCGGTCGTGGAGGTAGGTCAGTGCGCTGTCCAATTGGGGCGCCTGGGCAAAGGCTGCGTGGGAGGTGAGCAGCAGGAGGAGAAGCTGCATTTTTTTCATGGTGCGGTGTAACAGGCGCATGGTCAAGGTTGTTTTGTTTTTCTTATAGTGAAATTTGGGCGTAAGGTAAAAAAATGGGGCCGGAATGTGCGGATTTTTACAAGGCTCGGGGGCTAAACAATACAAAATGCGCACTTCGAATTTTGTATTGTTGAAACCGAAACAATGAAGAATGTGCACTTCGTATTTTGTATTGCCCCACTGGCGAAAATTATTTTCTCTGATTTTTAAAATACTGATTTACAGGCTTTTTAAAAAATATTCAGCTCTGCATTTGCCTATATTGAGTAGGCTTTCTACCTTTGTAAGGGATGTGCGAAAGGTTCGCATATTATCGCGTTATAGGGCATTTTAAAGACGACACAAATCGACAACAAGAAAATAAAAAGTATGACTGGATTTAAAATAACGACATCGGACAACCAAGAAATAAGATTCGAATTCTACACAGAAAATGCACCTGTGACATCAAAAGCGTTTGTTGACATACTACCATTTAAAAGGACGTTTCATCACGCAAGGGTTTCTGGACAAGAAATATGGATTGACAGCGTTCCGCAACTTGACATAATTCAAGAAAACGCATCAGTATTCACCGAACCAGGCGAAGTTGTATTTGGTCCGACAAAGCCCATAAGAACAAAGACAGCAAACTGTTTTGGAATATATTATGGTGACGGAAAAGGGCTGGACGCTTGCAACATTTTTGCAAGGGTAGTTGAAAGTGACAAACAGAAATTGATTGACCTTGGAAATAGTATTTGGAAAAATGGGGCACAAGATTTGACAATCTCAGTAATAGAAACAACTAAATGACCGACATCGCAACGACAGAAAGAAAAACGCCCTATAACAGGCGTTATGCGTCATATTACAAAACACCCAGTAGACAATGAAAAAACTTATTTACATACTTTGCCTTTTGACATATTTTTCAGCTTTTGGGCAAACTAAGACAGCACAAGACTTTGGCTTTAGACATCTTGTTTACAAATACAAAACAGATAACGTTGACATTTTAATCAAATCTAAAAAAGGCGAAGAAAACATTCCGAAACCACTCTTCTTTTTTTGTCAGGGCAGTTTGCCAATACCGTTAATATTATACCAAGGAAAGGACTTTTATGGCACTTTCCCGTTTAACCCAGACAGCCTATCTAATAAATATCATTTGGTTATTGTTAGTAAACCTTACATACCACTCATAGCAGATGTAACATTTCTGAAACCTGATTTCACTTATGCTGATAGTACTGGCAAATTCCCAAAAGATTACAGTGACAGAAATTTATTGAGCTATTACGTTCCGAGAAACATTGCAATCGTAAAATATTTACAACAGCAGACTTGGGTGTCAACGAAACAACTTGTTATTGCAGGCCACTCAGAAGGTAGTACAATTGCGACAAAAATGGCAATTGAGTTAAAAAATGTAACACATTTAATTTATTCAGGTGGTAATCCAATGGGTAGAATATTGTCTATCATTGAACAGAACAGAGCATACGAAACAGACACAGACAGCACAAAGTATGGAGAAGACAACATAAACTATTGGGCGGACATTGTAGCAAACAAAAATGATATGAGTAGTTTACAAGGCGACACTTACAAAGCAACTTTTGAATTTTCCGAACCAATGATAACTTACTTAGAAAAACTTAAAATCCCTGTTTTGGTTACTTACGGAACAAAGGATTGGAGCTCGCCATACAACGACCTTTTGCGAGTAAATACAATCCGACAAAACAAAAGCAATTTTACCTTTAAGGCATACATTGGAACAGATCACAACTTTTTCCCATTGACAAAAGACAACCAACCAGATTATAATATATTTAATTGGGACAAAGTAGCAAACGAATGGTTAAAATGGTTAAATGGAAAATAAATACGAACGCATAACACGGGTTTGGCAAAAGTGGCGGTTCAGTGCTCCGCAGACACATTTGTGGTTAATCAAAGTTTGGTTCTCCGCATGAACATTTTTGTTAAAAATCGCTACCTTCGCCAAGCCCGAAACCGTTAGTGGTCATTGTAAATATCAACAAGAATGGCAAAAGAAAAAATACACACAACAAATTATTTTGACACTTTTATTGAAGTGGCAGAAGATACCAAAACAAACTGTGGAACACCACCACCTGCAAAAAACAAAAAAACTGTGGCAGAAATGCAATATGAATTGCTTGTAAACAATCCTTACAAATTCACATCGGATGACATATTTTTTCAGGTGTTTGCCGATAGAAACGATTTGACACAATCGGAATATAAACAAGCCCGACAACAATTTTATTCAAAAGGACAACCTTGTTTCCGTGCTTCACCATTGACAAAAATTTATGGTTTTGGTATTCATAATGACAATAACGGGAAAGTGGCACTTTACGGAGTGGAAACAGAGGAATATCAAAAAAATTTAGCAGACACAAAAATTAAAAAAGTGAAAGCAATGAAATCAAGTAAATAAAGTTTATGGAAATATTGAAAAACAATAACTTGGGAGCAGATTTTAGAATTGCAAGAAACAAGATTGAATAAACAACGAACCGCTAACAGGCGTTTTAGGTGCAATTAGTGACGACCGAAAACAACATGACAGAATTCGAAGAATATATAAAAATAGTTGTCGGCAAGACACTGACCAATTTGTTTTTCACAAAGCAAGACGGACCACACGACTATATGCCAGGTATTTCACCTGCGTATTACTTCTCGACAATTATGGAATTGGACAGTGACAAAAAGCTTCGATTTGGTAATGACTTTATTGTTGACTGGAAAGACGAAGAACCGATTATTAAGTTGACCAACGAAAATTGGGGTTTACCAAAGAATCTGGAGTTTAAGGGACAAAAAATAGTTTACCTCACAAAAGACGCGTACCAGCAATTGACATTTCACTTAGAAAATGGAACGACAATAGCTCACACAATTGACTACGGTGACCAACTGTTTATTGAAAATGAAAATATTTTAGACGGAGAACAAGAAGCTGATAAACAAATAACTGCACCTAACAGCAGTTTGCCAAAAGCGGGGCGGTCGTGGTGGCAGAAACTTTTCGGCTCCAAATAAAACTTAACAGATCATTATCGGAGTTTGGATAGAGAGGGGTGCGCAGAGTGAGGGCTTCAGGGCAAATTTGACCTGTTGGGCAATGAACTTCAAAAAAAAACTGCCACGGAACTTTTTCCGCAGCAGTAGAATTGGGTGAGAAACCCTTCCTTAGTTAGTTTTTATGTTACTGTTTCAGTAACCTCCCGATGCCAACCAAAACCCCTCGGGCATCGCGGAGTTCCGCCATGTAGAGCCCCGGACTTAGCATATTTGTTTGCAGTTCAATATCTGGTTTGTTGATGCGTTTTTGCAGTACCAAATTACCCAGCATATCATAGATTTTCAGGTGATGCTGCGGGCTGCCTGAAGTTGGATTATATCGAATGTTGGTGCTTTCATGGCATGGATTGGGCCAAATATCAAGCCTTTGCGTTGCTTTTGAGGATGGGTTTTGGACGCTACTGATTATCCCAGCCATTCCTCTCACAGTATGCCAGGTTGTATTGGTCAACACAGGCGCGTTGAAATCAAAGTAGATGGCAGCCTGGTTTTCAATGACGCTACCCAGCGGAATATTGGGACGCTGTTTAATGTTGAATTGTACAAAACCCTGTGAGGCTGCTACGTTAATATTGGAATCGGGCAACAAAATATTGGGGAAGGTGAAACTAATGATGCCCTCGCCAGTTAATTCCCAGGTGTACGGATGGCTGCTGGCGCCGGGGCGAATGCTTGCCGGATCGAGCAAAGCAGAAAGCGTGTCGCGAATCCTGACGGTAAATGCCGTATCGGTGCCTGTATTCTGAAAACGAATGAGGTAGTCTATATCCTGCCCAGGGCGGATATCATGGTCTGTGCCGGAACCAAATGGGAATCCCTGCTTATCGTTCGGGTCATACGACCCCGTATTTTCCAAACAGCTTCGGTGCCAGGAAGGCTCTATTCCATTTACGCTGAATTGGTTGATGTAACCAGTGCTACCAAATCCGCCGCAGCCTTCAGCAAATGCCAGGGCAAGGGTAGAAAACGGATGGCCGGGTTCCTGTTGCGACTCAATGCGCCATGTGCTGCCGTTTGTGGGGAAATTCAGGGTGTAAGCCTGGCCAATATCATAGCTTTGCTGCCCTGAAAGCAACATTACATCGTCCTCAATAATGATGTAATCCAGTGTTTGGGAAGCCGCAACACCGTCATTTAGCAGTCGGAGCTGGATAATAGAATCCTGGCAAGTAGCTGTTGCCGTAATGTTCGCGCCCGACCAGTCGGGAACAATGGAACAGAGTGTATCAGGAAAAGCGTGCGCACTAATGCAGTGTGTTTGGCTGAGTACTGTGGAGCCGCAATCGACATAAACCGTCAGTTGAAATTGAGCGCATTCCTCAGCCTGAACATCGCCTAATGAGAATCGATAGGTATTGTTACCAAGGTTTTCATGTGGCTGCCCGGAACTTACAAGTGAAAGAAAAGGATCAAGGAAAATATCTACCCAGGCATCATAGGCTGGCTCGGTGCCCTGGTTGCAATAGGACACATATATCTGGTTGTTGAAACAACGACGGAGTTGAGGAATGGCCAAATCCACCGTCATAAGCGGGCAAAAAGCAAGGGGGGTGGCAGCAAAATCAACCGTGTCGCGCGAATTGAAATCACTGATCTCCACTGAAACCGTATCCTGACAATCAGCCCACCAAATGCTGTTCGGGTGTTGAATCAAAATTTCATAGTGGCCCGTATCCACGAAAAAGATATAGTGGCCTTCCGCATTGGTATTGGTGTAAAAAGAAACGGGGTTCCCAATTGCTTCCAAATTGCGAACGCGTATAGGCTCTTGGGCATCGTCAGTAGAACAATCCGAATCGGCATCAATGCGTACATAGCCTTCTATATAGGACCCCTCAGTCACAGGACTGTCGGAGATATAACAATCATTAACACCATCTTGAATGAAAAACTTTTGACTTGGCGTAAGGGTTGAATAGTTTGACATACAATTTGACGAGCCAGGACAATCTATGTTCTGCCAGGACAAGCCTTCATTCACTGAAAGAAAAGTACTGAATCCTCTTGCGTACAGGTGGCCATTCGAGGCAAAGAACAATCCCGAGATTATGGAAGGTGGCACGAAGGGCCATTCTCCTGCCAAATACCATGTTTCACCTACATCATCAGATCGCATGATATTGGTAGTGGAGGCTGCCCTATACATGAAGATGGTACCGTTGGGGGAAACAACCATGGATGAGATGACTGTGGATGGTGGGAAAGGGTTGGCTACCGTAACCCAGGAATTACCATTATTGTCCGACAATAAAACACTTAACCCTGTGCTGACAACAATTCGGCCAGATGGGTGGAATATCAGGTCTGGGTTTTTATAATTGGTGTTGGTCGTCCATGACTGCCCCAGGTCATTGGAGCGGGAAAGTCCCTTGTCGTGCGCAAGAAAAATTTGGTTGTTGTTGGGATTTACAAAAACTTTGGAATATTTTGTGACCTGCGACTGAGGTGGTGTAATATCAATAAAAGTATCATTAGCCGCTGCTGAATATTGCAATGTGTTTTTTTGAACATAAAGAAGCCCTCCGGAAGCAGTAATGGCAAAGCTGCTGAAGTAGCTTTCGGAAAGTTCGTCGGCATGTTGTTCCGCAAGTAATTCCCAGGTGTTTCCAGCATTCGTGGTCTTCCACAATCCAATGGTTGTAGTAGCAAAGTAAAGGCTATCGTTTACAAATTTCATGTTGGTAATGCGCCCCTTGCCCAATCCGTAATTGGAATATTCCCAGGTAGCCCCGCCATCAGAAGATTTATAAATATTGCCGGAAACATTGCAAAAAATGGAGCTGTCCGGCAAATATTTTGTTGTGCAAAGTTCACCTACTCGTATGTTGGTGGTCAAATTATTCCAGGTAATGCCGTCATTGTCCGAATATTTGATTTCGCCCAGAATATCTATCAATAATCGCCCGGATGGAAGTATGGTCATGTTTGGATAAAAGCCACCAACAAGCACATTATTGAATTGAGATAGCGAAAAGTTTCTTCTGTATAATTCAGTGCCATTTCTTTCATAAAATATAGCCCCGGAAGGCGAAACGAATTCAATAGAATATTCATTTGAAGTGGATGAGGCTACCCAGTTCAGGCCATCATCCTGTGAAATGTAGGCTTTTTTTGTGTCTGATCCAGTATTTTGGGCGACAATTACCCCGGATATTATAGAAATTGAATTGACCGGTCCATCGGAACTTGATACGCCAAATTGTTCTATCAGAACCCATGTCTGGCCGCCATTTGTTGAGCGGTAAAATTTATTCTGCGCCGGGTTCCAACCAATCAATGCGCCCGTGGCTGTTTCTTGTATTTCTGTTATATTATTGGCAAGGCTGCCCATTGAATTCCAGGTCTGGCCTTCATCATTTGATCTATACCATGAATTGCCCGTTTTGTAATAAAAATTGCCCGCCTCGCCTATAAACCGTTTATCGGATGGAGTATTTCCAAAACCGCTTGTTAATTCCCAAGACAAACCTTCATCCGTTGAACGATAAACAATCTTGTTATTGACATGGGCTTGGCAGTATAATTTTCCATTGTGACCATCCGTCAAGGTAGAAGCTCCACCATAGGGGCCCTTCGTTGGCAGCCAAGGGCCATTTTGAGCATAAACCAACATGCCCATTAAAATAATAACCAGTGTGCTTAGTTGCCTTTTCATGTCTAAGTGTTTCGTTTTGTAAGAATGCCAGGCCAAAAGTCTATAAATGCATTGGTCTATGCAAATACAAAAAAACACGATTGCCGAAAATTGTTTTTTCTAAATAGCTGTAAGTTAATAATTTGAATGTAAATTTGCCGAAACAATAGAACGTTCATGCAAACAAAATAAGGCCATGACATCATCGCTTTTGATCCGCAGCATCCATCAACTCCCTTCC